>JAZRYE010000012.1:0-37092 GCA_045600585.1 Bacilli bacterium
ACCTTGTTATGTAATGCTCAAATGAATATTAACGTTTATAACTACGATTCTGCAAATTATCAAGTTTTATTAAATGGTCAGGATGCATCGAGAAATAATACAGTAGCCGCTAACGGATATGCATATCCTGCAGATGCGTAATTAAATTAATAGATATATAAATACCAAACAAACATATTCTTTGATTGGTTATATTATATATAAAATAAAAAATATGTTGCATTGCTTGAATTGCTATGATAATATCAATCCTGTAAATAGCAAAACTTAAGTAATTAAGCGACGCAAAACTATAGGGTCTCTTATGAGACAGCCAGCTGCCTTGGGGTCGATAAAAGATCCGCTTGTAATGGATAATAGGCAGGCTGGTATTTTTTATTAAAACTCGTTGGGACATAATAATTTATATTTAGAAAATAGAACTTTACTATGGTTAATTTAGAATACGTAAAAAGAATAAGAAGGAAAAAAATTGCTGCCATTGTATCTGCTTCTGCTACAGGCGTGGTTGGTATTTTCATTTTAATCGCTTTCTTAGGTCAAAGACTTGGCTCATTTACAATCGGAATTAACAATTATGAAGGTGTTAACGTAGGTATTGATCTTAAAGATGACTTTGGAAACCCTACAACTTATTTAAGGGTTAACCAATTACCAGCTTTAGATATGTACACTAATTCGCTTTTAGAGAGTAAGGTTGATCAAATCGATTCTGAATCTACAGATTATTTATATGGCGCAAAATATGACAAGAAAACAAACAAGGCAAAATTCCTAAGTTTCTTTAAATACACGTTCTTTGTCAAAAATACATGTGACGTTCCTGTCAAATATAATTTTGATTTAAATATCGTGCAAAATAATAGACCTTCGAATGTTGCCTATGATTTAACTGACATACTTCGCGTACGTATATACGAAAATAAAAATGAGGAACACAACTCTAACGTATATGCGAAAAAATCGGTAACTGGACATGAGAATGCAGATGGCACCTATACTTACGAAGAAGCAATATCATACGGACAAAAAGATTCTGAATTCTGTGGTTATGCTGAAATGTTCAAAAATGACAGATGCATAACAAGTAGAGAAGTTAGAGATTTTATGCCTGATGAAATAATTAGATATACAGTACTTTTCTGGCTTGAAGGTGAAGATCCACAAGCAGCTCAAACCTACCCTGACAAATGTTCTATTAAATTGGGGGTTGAAATAGCTGCTTATGAAAATAACTAGTAAGTTAAAAGAAAAGCTGTTATTTTTGGCCTTCTATACAAGCCTTATGGTTTGTATTACTGGATCGATTTTTGGTACCTATGCATGGTACCAATACTCCTCTCGTGCGGGCATAGCGTACGAGGGAACCGCCATTGGTGACTCAGATTCGATCCAAGTTGGTTTATTTAGCGAAAATAAACTCTCCGGTTTTGCATCAAAATACGGCTTTAGTGAAGACATATCATCATATCCTGGTTCATATGTTTATTGGAGTTCAGGTGAAAATGTAAGTGCAGAAGCTCTTAGTGAGTTTGAAGGAATTCTTGGTTATTCTGCAAACGAAGTTGGACCTTGTACTTCTGGTTCTTATGTAACAGGTGATTCTATTAATTTAAAAGCTGCTCCTATGTATTTAGAAACAGCAATTAATAAGACTGCTAAAAAAGATAGATATACCTATCTTCCACTTGTTTTTAAAGGTGGAGCAGGTAGATCTGTTTACATCGAATCTCTTGGCTATGAATGTGACTCTGATGTCGGTGATGCATTTAGAATCGCTGTTGAAGATCCAAATATTCCAAATGCTTCCTTCATTATGTCTCCAAGTAGACTTAATGATATAACACTTGATGTCGCAGGAAATTTAAACCTCAATAAAGATGGCTATTATGATTTCCAAGACGGATATGAATGCATTTATGGTGAGTATACAAATAGATCTTTATTACCTGATAAATATGATGGTCATAAAGATTATGAAGAAGATGAAACAACAACATTTAACGCGAACCATCATGTCAATGTTAGAGGATATTCATTCACTCCTAAAACAGCCGAATATCTAGGCACAGATACAGTGTTAATGAATAAATCCTTAGCAACAATAGGAACTAATGGTGTCGGTAGAGCTAATATTATCGTTTATCTTGAAGGTTGGGACAAAACTTGTGTTGATTCCGTAACAGGTAGTGAATACAACTTAAATCTCACATTCACAACCGGAGGTAACTAATATGAAGAAAAAAATTGTCATATTATTTACCAGCATAATTGCCGCTTTAGTTACAGGTATATCGGTTACAGTTGCATGGTATGCATCTGGTCAATCGATGTTTATTGAAGATATTGAATTATCACTTAGAGGAGAAAAAGAATTATTTATCTCTACAAGTGGCGAAGAAGGTAGCTTTAAAGAAACACTTACTAAAGACGACTTAATCAAGGTTGATTCATTTAAACCAATTACCAGTAGTCAATCCTCATTATGGTTAGAAAATAAAGAACCATTACCTAAATTTAGGGATGGATATCCATGTGAAGATAAACCAATAGTTCCACAAGCCCATGACGGATTCTATCAACAAGAGTTGTATCTCTATAGCGATGATGATGTTATTGCTACTTTAGATAAAGAAGCAGTTACATTCACTGCTAATGAAACAAGAAATCGTCAGAAGGCAAAAGAATTAAGAAACGAATATAGCGAGCTTACTGAAGATGAGATATTTAATAATCTTAATCAGATAAGTAAATCTATGAGATATTCAATTCTTATTCCAGATGAAGAAAACTATGCATATTACATCATTGATCCAACAAAAACTGAAGATACGTTATTCGGTGGGGTGTTGGATTCAAATAGATCCGGATATTTCGATACTTATGAAAAAGATAATGAAATATTCGAAAAAGTCTATGGAGAGATAGAAGACTATTCTAAAATAGTCTATGATGATCCTAATCCTCAAGATATATTAGCAACTGGACCATTAACATGTTTCAACGCTAATAAGATGAAAGGAACAAGATCATTCAATCTTCAAAAATCGATTAACAACGGTTTAACAATAGCAAAAGAGAATTCAATAAGTAATGATGAATTCGAAACCAAACTACAAATACCTCTAGTTTCCCAAGAACCAACAAAAATCGTCTTATCTATTTATATAGAAGGCTGGGATCTAGATAACACCAATCTTGTACAGCACGCTTCGTTCTTTGCAGGATTGAAATTCAAAATTTTAAAGGAGAATTTATACTAATATGAGAGAATATTTCGAATACTTAGCTGTAATGGTAAAACATTTCTTTAGAGGAGAGTTTTTCAAATCTTTTGGTAATGAAATTAATGCATACAGCAATATGGCTTCATCAAAATTTGGTTTCTGGTTCCTTTGGGTTTTGTTTTTCATCATCATTCTTGCTTTATTAGGTGGTCTTGGCTATTTAATCTATCGTTTATTAAGACGTTATATAAGATTTGTTAAAAGAGAAATTGATAAAGAAGATTTACAAAGACAAGTTGAAAGACTTAACTATGAACTATATCAAACAATTCAAGAAAAAGATCGTATTCTTGGATTACAAGTTAAATCATTAGGTTTAAATCCTGATTTAGCAAAAACAGAAGCTGAAGATGTTATTGAAGAATCAGCTTCACGTTTCCCAAAACTTACTTATGTTGATCATCAATATAAAGACATAGATATGTCTGTTGAAAAAATCGAAGGCTTATCTTTGGAAGAATTATGCAACACATTTAGACAATTCGCTGCATCACAACTTCACTTATATTATAGAATCGACACAATTAGACAATTATTTGCCGGCTTAGCAACTTCTAAATTAATCATCTTAGAAGGTATCTCTGGTACAGGTAAAACTTCCCTTGCTTATGCTTTAGGTAAATTCTTTAAAAATGACTCTGCAATTATTCCAGTTCAACCATCTTGGAAAGATAGATCTGAATTATTAGGTTACTATAACGAATTCACTAAGAGATTCAATGAATCTGAATTCTTAAGAGCTTTATATGCTACTTTATATCGTAAAGACATGAACATCATCGTCCTCGACGAAATGAACTTAGCCCGTATCGAATACTACTTTGCTGAATTCTTATCCATCATGGAAATGCCTAACATCAATGAATGGAAGATTGAACTTATTAACTCTTATGACAAAACTGACCCTAAGTTAGTTCACGAAGGAAAGATTTTGATTCCACAAAACGTCTTCTTCTTCGGTACAGCTAACAACGATGACTCTACATTTACTATTTCAGATAAGGTCTATGACCGTGCTATTGCATTATTCTTTGATGATAAAGGTAGATATTTCCCAAGCGAAGATACTGAACCAATGCAAGTTGCATGGGATCAAGTAAATAGCTTATACCAAGAAGCAATTAATAATTACCCTGTTAGCGATGCAACAATGGATAAATTCCATAAACTCGATAACTTCGTCATTAGCAAATTCAAGTTAGCTTTTGGTAACCGTATTGAAAAACAATTAAAGATGTTCGTTCCAGTTTACGTCGGTTGTGGTGGAACAGAACTCGATGGTCTTGACTTCATCTTTACAAACAAGATCTTAAAGAAATTCCAATCTTTAAATATTGCTTTCTTAAAAGATGAATTAGGCGAATTAGACGCCCAATTAGACAAATTATTCGGTAAAGGTACATTTAATATGGCACATGCCTATATCGAAGGCTTAATTAAGATGAACTAATTTTTAAACTTTAACTTTTAACTAAAATGGAAACTAAACAATTATCTAGATATCAAAAATTACAAAAAAGATACTCAGCAAAAACATCAAGTTTCTTTAAAGAAGCTGATGCAAAAAGAGTATTAGAAGCTATTTCTACAGGAGAAAACTACTACTTAAGAAGAAATACAGTAGAGACTTCTGCTTTTGATAGTACCTGGATTTCTAGAATTGAAGATTGCTTAGGCGACATTGGTGAAATCTTAAAAGATCCAAAGAAAGTAACTAAAACAATTGAAAACTTAGTTCCAGTCGAATTAGCTAAAAAAACAAACGCAGTGTCTGTCAGACATTTAGCGAGCCATACCCAATTTATTAAAGAAATTAAGGATGACGGAAGTGTTATCCCAAACAAAATCTTATCTATTGAAAGTGATGACGATTACGCGACTTATGAAAATAGATTCGTCGCTACTTTAGTCAGAAGACTTATCTTATTCGTTGAAAAGAGATATGACTTCATTATGAAGTATGCACCTTTAAAAACTGTTGAAGAAATGAAAATTAAATCAAAAACCATTATTGATGGTTCTATGGTTGAAATCGAAACAGTTGTTAAAGTCACAAAACCATCTGACTATAAAGGTATTGATGAAGATAACAAATATATTGAAAGAATAAGTGAAGTACGTCGTTATTTACGTTATTACTATGGTTCATCATTCATGAAGATGATGAAAACTGAAAAGGATGTTAGAAGTCCAATTATCATGACTAACATTCTTCGTAAAAACCCAAAATATAACAAATGTTATAAATTATTTAAATTTATCGAGACTTATGATGGATTAGGTATTTCTTACTCATTATCGGGTGGATATCTCAAACTTGAAGATGAGAACTTAAAAGAAATCAATGCAGCCTTAATGGCAAACTTCTTAGCGTTAAATGCTGGAGAACCATCAAGACTTGCTTCTGAAATCAATAAGACTCATAAGCCTAAAGTTCTTAAGAGTGAAGAAGATGAATTATTTGAATTCAATTCTAACTTTAAAGGACCTATCGAATTTATACGTGTTGACGAACAATATCGTAATTTAACTGAGACATTAACTAAGATGCCTAAGTCAATGCGTAAAGAAGAGGAAGAATATAATGCAGATACTCGTCTTGAAAATAGAGAGAAGAGAATCTTTAAAGATTTAACAAATAGACTTCTCGCTAGAAGAAGAAAAGAAGTAGCTGAATTTGATAAAAAGGCAAAAGCTATTATTGCTAAACGTGAAAAAGAAGAAGCAGAAAGAATTAAACTTCTTGAAGAACTCGCTCGTCAAGAAAGAGAAAGACTTGAAAACGAAGCAAGAAAAGCTCTTATTGAACAAGCTAAAGCCGATCTTAAAGCTCTTAACGAAGAAAAACGTGAAGAAAGAAGAAAGAAAAAGGCTGAAGAACTTGCACGTAAACAAGAAGCACTTGCCGCAAAACAAGAGGCAGAACAAAAATCTGAACCTACTATTACAGAAGAACCAACTCCAGAAGTTGTTCCTGCACCAGTAGAAGAAGAACCTGTTCCAGAACCAACTCCTGAGCCAGATCCAGTTGTTGAAGAAACTCCTATCGAAGAGGCACCTATTGAAGAAGCTCCAGTAGAAGAAGCTAAGGAAGAAATTCCAGAACCTACACCTGAACCTATCGAAGAAGAAAAACCTCAAGAAGTAGTAGAAGAACCTGTTCCAGAACCAGTTGTTGTAGAAGAACAACCTGTTGAAGAAGTTCCTGCTCCTGAACAAGAAGTAGAACCTACTCCTGTAGTTGGAGAAACTCCAGTAGAAGAACCAGCTCAAGAAGTTAAAGAAGAACCTAAAAAGAAGGTAGTTCGTAAAAAGGCTCCTGCTAAAAAGAAAGCAGCACCTAAGAAGAAAAAGGAAAAACCTGTTGAGGAAGTTAAAGAAGAGGTAGCACCAGTAGAAGCTAGTGAACCTATTGAAGAAGTTCCTGTAGCTGAACCTGTTCAAGAAACTCCAGTAGAAGAAACTCCAGTTGCTGAAGAAACACCTATCGAAGTTGCTCCTATCATTGAAGAAGCTCCAAAAGAAGAGCCGGTTTCTGAACCTACTCCAGAACCAGTTCCTGAAGAAGTTCCTGCTCCAGTAGAAAAGCCTAAGAAAGCCGCCCCTAAGAAGAAAGCTCCTGCTAAGAAAAAGCCTGCTGCCAAAAAGCCAGCAGCTAAGAAAGAAGCTGGAGAAGAAAAGAAAGCTACACCTAAGAAAGCCGCGCCTAAAAAGGCAGAAGAGAGTAAACCTGCTCCTAAAAAGCCTGCAGCAAAGAAACCTTCTGAAAAGAAAAAGAAGAAAGAACCTTATGTTTCTAAACCAGTTCAAACATATAAACCAGTTGAAAAACCTAAGGGTAAATTAAATCCAAACTTTAAACCAAAGTTTAAGAGAAATAAAATTAAGAGAAGAAAGTAATTTAGAAAATGGAAGAAAACAAGAAAGAGAAAAAACCAAAGAGTAAGCTCAGAAAAGCACTTGGCTGGGTAATTACCTGCGTATTCGCTGGTCTTTTCCTTTTTGTTGCTACCTATCAAATTGTTTCTAATAACTCTAAAAAGAATAATCACGGAGTACCTACTTTTGCTGGTCAATCAACATTAGTTGTCTTAACAGACTCTATGGAACCAGAATATAAAGTTGGTACTGCTGTATTTATTAAAAAAGTTGACCTTGCTACATTAAGAGCTGGTGACGACATTACTTTCTGGTATAACCCCTGGGGAGTTGTTGTTACCCATAGACTTATTGATGTTCAATGTGATCCAACTGCTCCTGTTGGCAGTCAATACACATTCACAGCTCATGGTATTAATACTGATAGTGATAACTGTCATGAACATGATGAAGAAGGTAGAAGAGACTGTACTTATCAAACACAAGTTTTCCACGAAGGTGATTACATTGGTAAAGTTACAGGTAGTAGTAAGTTTGTTGGATTCTTTTATAAATTAATATCATCCTGGTATGGATTATTAATTATGTTATTAATCCCATGCTTATATTTAATTGTTACTAGCGTTTTAGACATTTTCAAAGCTGTTAAAGAAGATGATGGGGATTCTAATGTAGTTGATGAACAAGCGGATAATACTGCTTCAAATACTAAAAGTGCATTAGATGAATTATCTGAAGAAGATAGAGAAAGATTAAAACAAGAACTTCTTGATGAAATGATGGGAGGAAGTAGCAATGAGAAATAGTAAACAAATATTTACATTCGCGGTTATATTCCTTGTTATTTCTGTTGCTTTAACAGGCGTTTTCATTTTTCTTGAATTAGCAACAACAATCCTTAAAGATAGTGGAGCGTTATCTATTGCTTTCATTCTTTCGCTTCCAATTCTTTACATGGTGTTCGCTTCTTTAGTCGTTTATTACTTAATTGCTGTTAATACTGAAAAGCAACTTCATATTGAAAACAAATATAACTTAGGTAGAGATAATGCATTCTTTAACTATTTTATGTTCGAAAGACGTATCAAGTCTGTTAGATTTAGAAATGGTAAAAGAAAAGAATCATATTTAATTTGTTTTACTGCTGGTAAACAAGAAACAATGCGTAATGCATCAAGAAACGACGTTGTTAAATCATATAACGGTCTTATTTCTGACTATTTAGATAAATACTTCCGTTTCATGAGTAAATATAAAGATTACGAAAACATTTGGTGTTTCTACCATGGTAGTTTCTTAATCTATTCTTTTGGTGATGAAGCTAAAGCTCGTGAAATTATTGATGACGTTGAAAAGAATTTATTTGAAATCGCTAGAGACAACGATCTCAAAATTTACGTTCAACCATTCTTTGGTGTTACTAAAACTGATTCTGAAGAAGATTTAATCGCGGCAGTAGAACACGCTTCTATTGCTAGAGATATTTCAGAAGAAAGATTCGAAGGTATCACATTCTTTATTCCTGAATTTGAAAAGAACACAAACATCTTAGAAGTTGAAGCTATTAAAAACGGCTTAATTAATAAAGAGTTTGCAGTTTTCTATCAACCTAAATATGATCTTGAATTAAAACAATTCGTTTCTTCTGAAGCTTTAGTTAGATGGATTTCTCCAACTAAAGGTATTATTCCTCCATCTAAATTTATTGATACTGCAGTTAACTCAGGTCTTATCCATAGTATTGATGACTATGTCTTTAAGAAAGTTTGTGCAGACTTAAGTGAAACAAAACGTCGTGGTAGAAGAATGATACCTGTATCTATTAACTTCTCTATGTTCGAATTCTACGATACAAACTTTGTTAATAACATTGTTAATACAATTACAGATTTCAACATTCCTTTTGACATGATTGAAATTGAAGTTACAGAAACAACAACACAAAGAAATACATTCATGGCTATCGCAATTGTTAACCAATTAAGAAGCTATGGTATCCGTGTTTTAATGGATGACTTTGGTATTGGTTATTCTAACCTTGATAACTTAATGAGAATTCCATTTGATACAGTCAAAATCGATAAATCATATATTCAAAGAATGCTAACTGATAATAAGAGTAAAGAATTAGTTAAGTTCTTAATCAACTTATGTAAGACTAATAACCTCGAAGTTATTGCTGAAGGTGTTGATAACATTGAACAAGTTGATATTCTCCGTAAATTCAAATGCGATGAAATCCAAGGATATTATTACAGTAAGCCACTTCCTAAAAAGGAATATGATGCTTTCATTATGGATAATCCTTTTGAAAAGAAAAAGAAGGAGGCTAAGTAGTTATGATTTTAATCATGGGCTCCTCACACGATGACTTACTCTATTTCGAGAGTGTTATCAAAAATAAACAAGAAGGTTTAAGAATTTTAAATAAATATCCTGCTATGACAGGTACTATTTTCAATCAAAACGTTATTTTAGTACATGGCATTTATACATCATATGTTTCTAGCGCAGTTACTAGTTACATCATTCGTGAATATCGTCCTGTGTTGACAATTATGGTTGGTAAATGTAGAAGCGTTTCCGACAATTTAAAAGTTGGCGATATCGCTGTTAGTAGAAACATTGTTTGTGTTGACGTTAACCAAGGACCTGTTGTTGATGGAACTAGATTAGGTGAAGTTCCTGGATTTAGCCAAAACATCAACCAATCAGTAGAAATCCTTAACACAATGATTTTTACTCTCGATAAATTAGCTCTTTCAAATCACTACGAAAGTACATATTTATGTGCAAACTCTGTTTTCACTTCAAAAGAACAGATGGCAATTTTTAAAAATGATCAAACAACTTTAAATATTGTTGGTAGTATTGTTACTGATAGTGAATCTGGCGGGGCTGCTATTGCATGTAATTTATTTAATATTCCATTCATTTCTATTAAGGTTGTTGAAACTTCCGCTGATAAACCAACTTCATTAGATAACTACATTAAAGTTATCGAAAGATATTCTTCTGTTGGTAAAGCTGTTATCTCCTTTATTGGTGAAATTGGCCGTAATGATATGGAAAGTGGCAAATAGGAGGGGTTATGGAAAAGAATAATACACAAACTAAAATTTCCTTCAGTCAATATTTAAGAAGACTATTTATTGCTCCTATTGTTTTGATGTTCGTTTTAGCTATTGAAGCTATTACATTATCTTTCTTATATATCAAAACTAATTCCTCATTATATTTAATTATTTCTATTTCTTTAACAGGTGCTCTTTTAGCAGCAATTGTCATCTATCTCATATTCCTTGTTAAATCTATCCATAGAACTTTCTATGTTGATTTATATACAAAATCACTTGTTAACTACCAAGCATTAGTTAACCAAAATAGAGAGATTCAAAAATTTACTACTTCATCAAGTTTCTATGAATTCGATGCATTAAATGACTTACTCGATCAAATTATTAATGAATATGAAAACGCTACTATCACAAATAAGATGGCAAGCATTAGAGATATTGGCTTTGAATATGTTGGACACTTTAAAGATGTCATCACATATCCATCTTTTTCTAAGTTATATCCTCAATTAATTTATAGAGCTCAATATTTCCGTAATGCCTTTATTTCTATTACATACGATTTAGATAAAGATTTGATTACAGATGAAGAGAAAATTGATATCTTTAAGCAATTAAGACTTATTTTGAACTATTCCGATATCGTCATTGCAGATAACAGTCTTAAAAACGAATTCATCGTATTCGTTCCTAATTTCGATTCATTCTCTAAATTAAAAGAAGATATCGACAATGTTATTAAAAATATTACAGTTGTTAGAAAAACCGCGACTGGTAGTAGATTAGTTATCGCTCATGCTTCTGTTGTTATTTATCCATATTCTGAAATCGAAGATATCATCGCTGATTTAAGATATGCAAATAGACAAGGTAAAGTTGTTAACTTCTATTTACCAAATAAACAAACAAGAAACGAAGATAAGATTTTACAATTATCATCTAACATCAATAACGTTTCTCGTGCTTATGAAAGATTAAGCAGTATTAATGTTGATATCACAAGCGTTGATAAAATTAAGGAATATGTTAATAAAGTCATCACTGACTTATGCTTATATTTCCAATTTGATCGTGCTGGTTTATTTGCAATTGATGATATTACAGGTAACTTTGTTTCTGTTTTATCTTACCAACATGGCGTCAACGTTAAACCAGAAGGTGATGTTTTAGAAAAAGAATATATCGAATGTTTAGCTGAAATTGAAGATGATGACCATTCATATTTCTTCTCTAGTAGAAATCACTGTAATGCACATCTTGGCCTTTATTTAGATAAATATGGTATTGAAGCCGGACACTTCTATGTTGTTAGATCAGAAAATAAAGTCGCTGGTATTATTTATTTCTTATCATCAAAAGAAATTCATATCGACCATTACTTAAGAGAATCATTAATTATTATTTCTCATTATCTTGCAAACATTTATAAAGAAATCGTTTGTAAAAACCAAGCTGTTATTAATTCAAAACGTTTTGATGATGTTTTAAAGATCAGCGGTTCACATTTATATTCAATTGATAAAGAAACTCATATCTTACGTGCTGTTTCTTCTTCTCTTAAAGATATTTGTCAAACAGCAGAAGTTGGTCAACCATGTTATAAAGCTATTTATGGTAAAGATAAGCCTTGTGATAAATGTCCTTTAATTACAGGCAAGAAAATGTATGGCTTAATCAATGTTGAAGACAAACAATTAAGATTCGAATCAACTCTTGCTCTTAATGGAACTAGAGGTAAAGAATCAATTATTCTTCTCAACCCTGAAGATGATAATTACATCAAACGCGATAGATTTGATAAAGATTTATTAATCAACTCATTCTATTCATTTGTTAACAACCTACAAAATAGTTTTACATTAAATGGTAAAGGCTATTGCTTGGTCTTGAACTTTGATAACTATAACGATTTACTTACAAAATATACAGATGAGCAATTTAATGCTTATATTAGAGAACTCATCAATGATATTAAAGCCATCGGAAATAACTATCAAATCTATGCCTATTCTTCAAGCGATGCCCTTATTGTTATGCTTCCAGAAGTTGGTAGAAATGAAGTTATCGAATTCGTTGAAAAGATCTATAACCTTTCAAAGAAAGATTACTTACAAGATGGTAATAACACCCAATTATTAATCTCTTATTATGGTTTAACATATCCATTAGGTTTACCAAATGCGATTGATTACATTAGAAACCTTGATAGAGAAATATCTTCATATCGTGGTGATAAGGGTAAAGACATGCTTTACTTCCCAGATATTAAGTACTCAAGATGCGCATCTCATAAAGACTATGTCTTATCTGTTCTTAATGAATCATTTACCGAAAATACATTTACGATCAAACTTCAACCATTTGTTCGTAAAGTTGATAGACACATTATCGGTGCCGAACTCTTATTAAGAATTAACGACGAATATCGTAAGATGGAAATCAATACTGCAGAACTCATTCAAGTTGCTGCTGAAAACGGTAAGATTTCTCTCATTACTGATAGCTTATTGAACTTAATTGGTAAGTTATATCAAGAAAATGGTAATAAGTTATTTAAGAAGTATGGCTTAGATAAATTAAGCTGTAACACGAACTTCAGTTACTTTGAAAATAACAAAGAATTCTTCGATAAAGTTAATAGTTTATTAGAAACATATCAAATGCCTGCAGACTTATTAACATTCGAAATTGCTGAGTCTGAAATTTCTGCTCACTACGAAGAATTCAAAGAAATTACTCGTAAGATTCTTAGAAGTGGTATCACTCTTCTTTGCGATAACTATACAGGTGCATATTTATCAGCTGAAAAGATTAAAGACCTTGGATTTAAAGGCATTAAGATTGATAGAAAGATTGTTTCTAAAATCAGCGAAGATCCAATTGCTTATAACGCAACTAAATCAATTATTGATGTCGCAGAAGAAAATGGATTATCAGTCACTCTTGTTGGTGTTGAAACAAAGGCTCAATACTCAATGCTTAAAGATATTCGTAAGACATTCGAGTATCAAGGTTACTATTTCTTCAAACCACTCAGTGCAGACGAACTTCTATATACATTACAAAAAGACATTCGTTAATATAGATGACCAGGTTAATAATTCCTGGTTTTTCTATTTTTTAATAGGTGGGAGAAAACTGGACAATCGATGTGTTATAATATTCCAGACAAATAATATATAAGGGGGATATTTATGGACATTGATCGTAAAGCTAATATTTTATTAGTTCTTGAAACTTTAAAAAAACATACAGATGATAATCATCCAATTTCCCAGTCTAAATTAACAGAATTAGTTAATAAGGATTTTGGTGTGAATCTCGATCGTAAAACTGTTAGAGATCACCTTTCATTATTGAAATATATTACTGAACTTTATCCAAATGAATTAACCCCATTAATTATTGGTGAAACCTCTAGTGGTGCATATTTCGTAAAAACTAATCAATTCGAGGTCTACGAGGTCAATTTTTTAATTGATGCTATATTGGCCAGTAAATCATTAAACGCCGCTGACGCTGTCGATTTAGCGGATAAAATCATTAAGACTTTACCTAATGCAACGCAAAAGATTTATTCACATGTTAAACAGGTATATAAACAAAAACCAATTAATAGAACTTCTTCAGAAGAAACATTAGCGACAATTGAAGCAATTTATAAAGCTATCGCTGATCAAAAACAAATTTGTTTTATGTATAAAACTTATAACCTTAAAGGTGAATTAACTTCTCGTAATGATAGGGGTTATATCTATGTAAACCCTTATAAAGTCATTAATAAGAAAGGCGATTATTATTTATTGGCTTCAGTAGCGGGATCTAAAAGCTTAACTACATATCGTGTTGACTATATGGAAGATACCCAAGAACACGATGAAAATAGAATGGATATTTCCGAAATACCAGGATGTGAAAATTTCGATATCATCAAATACTTAAACGAACATATTTATTTCGCGGATGGAAAGATTATCGATGTTAAAGTTCATCTCAATAATAGTGATGGCATTAGATTTGTTTATGACTGGTTTGGTAAAACGGCTAAAGTAGTCAATACAGAAGATGGATTAGTTGCAACGATGAGGGGCGATGAAAACGCAATCTACTATTGGTGTATGCAATACGTTGATAACGTTCAAGTTTTAGAACCTGATTCTTTAGTAAAAAGAGTGTTAAACGCATCATTTAATATCCAACTTAATTATTTCAATAGATTAAGTAAAACAAGACAAAAGAAATCAACTTTGTCTACGTTATATAGCAAAGTATCGTTGGTTGCCCCATTAAGATTTACTCATTTTAGCGAATTAAGACTTAACGACGTATGGAGCAATATTAATGGTCTTAAAAATAAAGAAGTTCAATATATGCAAACAGTTCAATATATCGAACAAGTTGGTAAAAACTTTAAGACATTAAATATCCATGCAGGTAGAGAACAACTTGTTTATTTGCTTCTTATTGTTCATGAAATACTTAATTATGCAAAAGAAAATAGTATTGAATACTTATATGAAGGAAATGAACCATTCCCAATTAAATATTTTGAAGAAAAATATTACGTTGATAGATTAACAATTAATGACAAATTGTTTGTGGAATTATCAATAAATAAAATCATTAAAGTTTCTTCTATTTATCCAGATTTAGCTAACTTAATTGAATCGGTTAAAAGGCAAGTATCTAGTTATATGGATAAATACGAAGCTAAAGAAAGAGGACTTCGTGATTTATTCTCTAAAGTAACTGAAGGATATGGATTCATTTTTAATGATGCAGAAATAAGCGATGAAATTATCGATATCAAAGAAAAACTTGGAATTAAAGAAGAATCATTAAAAGTTAAAGCTAAAAATCAATAATTTTTAAAAGTTGTCATAATATTCTATTTTGGCAAACGAAAACAAAATCATTATTAAAAAAATAGCCACCCGGCTATCTTTTAAGCAATAAATGGAGCAAAACTAATTCCTAAATCTATATTTGATAAAACTAGGAACGATATATAAGAACCAAGAAGAACTACGGAAATGATTATATATATAAATCTATATCCGAGGTTATTTTTAACAATATTTTTATTTTTAAGAATTAATGAAATGATTGTAGCAATGATAGAAACTGCTCCACAGATAAGAAGTAAAAATGCAGATTGATCAATCTTATAAATACCAATCCAATTACCTGATCCATCTTTAACAAGGAAAGACATAATATCTGCTAAACCGAGAATTAAGAAATTAAATACACAGCTTCCGACGATATCGCCATAAGCGGCATTGAAATTTCTTTTACGACATAACTGAATAGTCGCGGTCATTTCTGGAAGTGAAGTAGCAACACCTAAGAATAATGCTCCTCCAAATGTTGAACCTAAATGGAATAATTCACTAATCCAGTCAACAAGATAAGTAATACCAATGGAAGCGGCAATTAAAAGAATTGAGAAAGCAATAAATAAAACGATAATTTGTTTAACTGTTAATTTGGAATTATCTTCGCCTTCTTCACTCTCTTCTTCTTTTGGAGTTTTAATAACTGATAATGCATATACTGCAATAATTAAAATGCTAATTGGATTAAACCAACCAAGTAAGATGTGATTAAAATCAAATACAAATGAAGCAATGGTTGTTAAAGCATATAAAATAGCAACAAATATCATTGATAATAAGTGATATTTACTTACTTTTGATTTGACCATCTTTCCAAAGAAGAATGTATAGATAATAAAGAATAAAACTAAATTAAAAATATCACTGCCTAATATATTACCTAATACGTAGTGGTTATCTCTAACCATGACTGTGGCTGTTAAAGATGTAAATAATTCTGGTAAAGAAGTAACTGCAGCAAGTAAGATGCCACCTAAAAAAGCACCTGAAAGATTTGTCTTTTTGTCTAAAAGATCAACATAGTTAGAAAGCATCATCGAGAAGAATACGACGCATGCCGCTACTAATAAATAACTGATTACTGCAACGATTTCCATAGTTTCGCTTAAACATATTAACACTTGATATTTATTATTTAAATATTTTCGTTTGTCCAATTATCTCCTTGACACTCATCCTACTATTATAACGAGGTAAAAAACATGAGAATCAAAGACAAAACCAATCCAATTATTTGTGTTATTGAAGAACACGTTAAATCTATTAACAAACTTTTAAAACAAAAGAAAATAAAAGCAAAAGTAACTTCAGCAAACAATGACTATAACAGAATTGAATATTACTTAAGCTATACAGGTGTTATTTGTTCTAAAAAGATTATTGAAAATATTGATGATATATCTATCTGCTTAGGTGGTAAAAAAGTTGGCTTTGCTCCTGTAGTTGATGGATTTAAAGGTTCCTTAATTACTGAATATAAAACACAAAAAGATATCGAAATAGAACAAGGAATTCGTTAATTTTAAGAAAAAATTGACAGAAATTCGTAATTAATAATATAGGGGGATTTTTATATGCTTGAAGAAGAATTAATTGATATCGAGATAAAAGAAGAGAATTTCAATGATGAATTTGATGCATCATCATTAGATTCTTTGCAACTTCATTTTAGAGATTTGACTAAATATCCTTTATTATCCGCGGAAGAAGAAGTGGAATTAGCAAAAAGAATTGAAGTAGGGGACAAAGAAGCAAGAGATAGATTAATCTGTTGTAACATGCGTCTAGTTGTTTCTATTGCAAGAAACTTTACCAATCGTGGACTTGATTTAAATGATTTAATTCAAGAAGGATACTTTGGTTTAATTCGTGCAGTAGATAAATTTGATTATCGTTTGGGAAATAAGTTTTCAACCTATGCGACATGGTGGATTAAACAAGCGGTGATTAGAGGAATTGCAGATAAAGCAACTAACATTCGTTTACCAGTCCATATCCACGAAAGCTTAAATAAGATTAAAACAATCAAACATGAATTCTATATAGATAATGGAAGAGATCCAACAATTCAAGAAATTGCTTCTTTATCAAAAGGCGAATTTGATGAAGAAAGAATTATTGAGCTTCTTTCATATCAATCCGATACATTGTCTTTAGATAAATCTTTAAAGAACGATGAAGAAGGAGCAACGCTTGGTGATTTTGTAAGCGATAATGCTCCAACACCAGTAGAAGAAATCAATGCTTCTTTATTAAGGGAGAAGTTAGATGAGACTATTGATAAGCTTAAACCTAATGAACAAGTAGTAATAAGAAATAGATTTGGCTTATGTGATGACAAGACTCCAAAAACATTAGAAGAGATATCTGATTTATTAGGTTTAACTAGAGAAAGAATTAGACAAATCGAAGTCGCAGCCTTAGCAAGAATGAGAAATTTATTAAGCACTTTGCGATATAACTAACATATAAATTATTAAATATATCAAAATTAAGATATAATTAATAATATATAACACGCACACGAGGAGGATGAAATATGAGTAATTTATTTAACAAGAAATCATTAATTGTTTGTAAGAATTATTCTTACTATCCTTTTTTGTTCAAATTTAAGAATACTCATCCTGAATTTGATATTAAAATAATCGACCGTAATTCATTGATTGATAAAGTTTCATATCGTTTTAAAAAAGACCCAATTCCTTATTTAATGGTTGAAGAATCAATTGAATATTCAAAAGCTAAAAAATATGTCGAGTTATTAAGAGTATGTGATGCATCTAAAAATGAGAAGTTAAATAACTTAATGTCTCATTTATCTAATAATGATTATTTAACTAAAGATGAATATGGCTTATTTGAACTTAAACAATATGAGAATATCTATCTTTTTAATATGAGTAATGATAACGAGGTTATTAATCTTTTATCTCGTAATGACATTACTGTTAAATGCATCTCTTTTTCTGACTTAGAAATAGAAGGAAATAAATGGCCAGAAATCATTTATTTCCAAAATAAGTTTTTACAATATTTCTATATTTTTAGTGATATTAGAAGACTTATTGAAGAAAAACCTGAATGCAAAGATAACATTACTTTATTAATTGATGATGGAGATGAATTCCATGTACAAGTTGTCGCAGATATATTTGATATTCCTTATTATACAAACCTATCACGTAGCTTAATTACTGAACCAAAAATTAAAGAAAAATTAGGAATGTTTTTAGCAAATAAAAACTTTGATTTTGAATATGAAGAAAGTGATGAAGCATTATCTACATTGTCATCATTAATTAATAAATATAGATTAAAGGAAATTAAAGAATTTGATGAAGCATATTCAAACTTACTTGAGATTGTTTCTTCATTTAATATTTCTGAAGTAACTAATAAATCTGGTATTGCCGTTACTAGTAAATTTAATTTTGATCCAAATCAAATCATCTATGTTACTAATTTTAGACATGGTTCATTCTATAAAGAATTTAGCGATAGCAATGTCTTAACTGACAAAGAGTTAGAAGAGGTTGGGGCTAATCCATCATATGTACTAACTAAGTTAGATAAAGAAGCTAAATTAGGATATTTAAAATATAACAACATTATGATGCTATCTCGAGTTAAACAGCATCAATCTGATAGCATTTATGATTCCCAATTCATCGAAGAATTTGGTCTAAAGAAATCTATTAAACAAGAGCAATATAACGTTAACGGTAAATACACTGATAAGGCATATCAAATTGTTACTTGCGACCAATATGATAAAGCCTTTTTAAGAACAGCATATGAAAAGAAATATGTTGATAGTGTCTATGATCATTCTTTTAAAGGAATTAATGGAACAACATATGTTCCTCATAACGGTTTTTGGAGTGCGACTAAACTTGAAAGATATGTTCTATGCCCATTCCAATTCTATTTAGACAAAATCATTCCATGTGAAAACGATAAACACGCCGCATATCGTGGAACCCTTTTACATAAAGTATTAGAAAGTGTTTATCGTAGTTCATTTGATTTTGAAAAATCGTTTGAACAAGGCGTTAAAGCCTATAAAGAACAAACGGAAAGAGAAAATGTCCCTTTTACAAGTAAAGAAGAAGTCTATATTGAAATTATTCATTACTGGGCAAAAAGAATCATACCTGCAATTAGAAAGCAAGTTAATGAAGGCGCGAATGTTATCTATAACGATAGAGATGCAGAAATCAAATTCACATACACATTAAGAGATGAATTTGGTAATAAGTATCCATTTACCGGATCAATTGATAAGGTATTATGGACAGAATTTAACGGCCATAAATATTACACAATCGTCGATTATAAAAGTGGGGCAGAACGATTCTCTCCTGCAAGCGTATGTGTCGGAGGTTCTACTCAATTGCCTTTATATTATTACGCTTCTATTAATTCAAATAAGGCAGATCAAATATCAAACAATTTCACATTTGGAGGAGTTGTCATAAAGCCAATGAACTTCCCATCTTTAAAAGCAGCATTCGTTGAAAAAGATAATGCTTCTATTTCTAATACTCTTAAAGGCCTAAGAATGGTGGGTATCACAAGGAATGATAACGATTATTTTAAGAGTATTGATAATACAGCCTTTACCGATAAGGGAAATCTAAAATCATATGGAGGCACTTATTTAAGAAAGACAGATGAAACTTTTGGTGAAGTTGATGCGAAAGAATCTATTGTTCCAAATAATTTTGGTAGTTATAACTTTAACGATTTAATTGAAGATGCAATCAAGTCATCAATCGATGCAATTAAAAAGATTAATTCAAATGAATATCCAATTAAACCAACAAGCTTTAACTTAGCTAAATTTGATCAAAATCGTTTAGCCTGTTCTTATTGTGGCTATCGCGATGTTTGCTATCGAAAATTACAAGATGCAAAAGATTATTCTGAAGATATCAAAGAACATTTCTTCCCAACTAACGAAGTAGAAGAAAATGATGAGGAACGTTTTGAAGGAGGAGAAGCTTAATATGAAAAAAGAAATCGATTTATCAAATTTAAACGCTGAACAATATCAAGCTGTTGCTAATTCTCCTGTTGATGTTGATGTCCAATTAGCTGCTGGAGCAGGAAGTGGCAAAACTAAAACATTATCAGATAAAACACTTTACATGGTTGAAAATGGGGAATTTGAACCAAGCCAATTATTAGTTTTAACATTCACAAATAACGCGGCACATGAAATGAAAGAAAGAATCATTAAAAACTTCATCGGCTCAAAATATGAAGATATGATCCGTTCTAGTCATGTTCAAACATTTGACTCTTTTGCCCAAGACTTAGTCAAAGCATATTCAAAAGAACTCGGCATATCCGATAAGATAAGCGTCGCTAATCAAGATGTTTTATTAGCAAAAACAAATAAGTTATTAGATGAAATCCTAGATGAATATTATTCTGATCCAATTAAAAAAGAACAAATCCTAGAAACATTAATTAAATTTAATATCGCGGATGATAAAAAGACGAAACAAGTCATTCTAGATTTAAGAAATAAATTAGATAATTTTGTCTATTCTACTAGAGATGATTTTATTACTAACTATGATAATAAATATCTAACTAGAGAAATCTTTGATTCTTGGATGGATACATTCATTAAAGAACAAAAAGAAAAGATTATCTTAGGTCTAGCAAAGGCTGATTTTGTTAAGAAGAATTACGATATTTTAATAGGTGAATCTGGTGATTTAGATGTTGATAAATGCCACACTTTATTTAGCAAAAGTGAAGCATTTAATGTTGATTATAATAAGTTCTATTTTAATAATGACTTCATCAATGATGTTTTATGTAAATATCGTGATGCTTTAACTAAATCTACATCTGACTTTATTAGAGAAGTTCCTTTCATTTTTGAACTAACTAAAGGTGCTTTAAAAAATAAAAAAGAAATTGAAGCAAATGAAATTGAAGCTTATAACGAATTAAAAGCTATTAAAGATGAGATTTCTGTTCTTCAACATATCAATCCAGATATTGATTATGAATATCAAAAAGCTATTAAATTCAAAGATGATATTCATTTGATTTTAGAAATTGTTAAAGAATTAAATCATCGTTTAGAAGAATATAAAAGAACGACAAACTGTTTCTCTTTTGCTGATATTGGAGAAAAGGCTTATCGCTTATTAAATGATGATAAATATAAGGATGTCGCTGAAGAAGTTAGATGTAAATTCAAATACATCATGGTTGATGAATATCAAGACACAAACGATATTCAAGAAGGCGTTATTAATTCTTTATTATTACCAAATAAAAAAGGTACAAGAGCACATTTGTTCTGCGTTGGTGATGCTAAACAATCGATCTATGGCTTTAGAAATACAAAAGTAGAATTATTCCGTAACCGACAAGAATTATATAAAGATAACTCTAATGGTCATAAAGTCATTGCTATGAACAAAAACTATCGTAGTGGTGCTCAATTGCTTTTAGATATCAATTATATCTTTAGATACTATATGACTCTTAATCATGGTGGTATTTCTTTTATCGACGAAATGGAACAACTTAAATACGACACTAAAGTAGATTTATATGGTAGAGAAGCTATCAAAAATCCATTTGGTATTTATCGTATTGTTTCCAAAAATGGAGCGTATGATTTTAAAGACCCAGCAGAATGGGAAGCATTAGCAATTATCAAAGACATTAAAGATAAGATGACTAATGGTTTTGAAATCTATGACCGTGGAGGAAAAGATCATAAAGTTAGAAAGCCAAAGTTAAGTGACTTTGCTATCATCATGAGAACAAAGAAAGGCTTTGATTTGTATCAAAAGCTATTCAATGAATTTGGCATTCCTTTAAACAATAAATTATCAACACATTTAAGAGAACTTGATGCAATACTAGTTATCCAATCATTGATATCCTTAATTTCTTATAAGATGAATAATGATGAAGTAGATGTTCGTCACTTATTTGCTTCCATTGCAAGAAGCTATATTTATTGCTATACAGATCAACAAGTATTTGATGCTTTAACAATGGATACAAGTGATATTGAGACAATTGAAAAAGATCAAATTATGATTGATATCAATAACTTTGTCTTAGAAAACAAAGATAAACCATTCTCACAAATATTCTTAAATATGCTCACAAGTTTTGGTGTTATTAGTAAACTTCATTCTATTGGTGGAGTTGATGATAATATCGCTAAAATTGAATCCCTCTACCTAATGGCGGTTTCACAAGAAGCATCAGGAGAAGGATTATCTGACTTTGTTAAACTATTCAAAGATATTTCTAAATATGATTTAGATTTGTCTAGCGAATCTACTTTTGCTGTGGAAGATGCAGTAGATATGATGACAATTCACGCTTCTAAAGGTCTTGAAAGAAAGATTTGTTATATGCCTTATTCCTATAACTCTTATTCTTCA
This sequence comes from Bacilli bacterium, assembly GCA_045600585.1. Classification (GTDB taxonomy): domain Bacteria; phylum Bacillota_I; class Bacilli_A; order RFN20; family CAG-826; genus JAZRYE01. The sequence continues at coordinate 22,578 of JAZRYE010000012.1, forward strand.
GGAAGTGGTATGAATGCACCTGACTATGTATTAAGTGAGAAATATGGAATCATCCTCCCACATTATGATTTTAATTATGATGTCGATGATCCTAGTAATGAAAACTATATCAAATCAATCCCTGGCTTTATGCAAAAAGATGAGATGGATAAGCATAATCCAGATATTGATGAACATGTTCGTTTATTCTATGTTGCTTTAACTCGTGCGGAAAATAGACTTTATATCGTTGGTGATGGTCCTGATTATTCCAAAAAAGATGAAGATGCGATTAGAAAGAAAGAAGACTTATATTCAATGCTTTCTGTCTTACCTCATTATTTTGATTTAGATATGGATTACATCAATCAAAAAGTTAAGGAAAATATTATTGATAAATCCACTCTTGATAACTATCTCAAAGTAGTGGAATCCTTAAAACAAATCCAAAAGAATTTAACTTTAAAAGATTTCAATAATGAATTAGAACTTTCACTATATGAATCCCTCTGGAACAAATATTATTTTGGTAAATTATCTTCTGATATGCGCGAACTTTATAGTGATATGCGTTATATGATATTTGCTTCTCAAATGGAAGAAATTTGTTCTATATCAGAAAATAGCAAAGAGTTTATCGATTATTCAGCAAAGATACTTGCTGTCATTGACTTTAATAAAGATGTCGATGGCTTTGATGGATTATTAAAAGTTATTGAAGAACATTTTACAGAAGCAATTAAAGAAGAAGAGGAAGAAGAGCCAATTAATATCGATGAAGATTCTTCCTTTGACAACAATGAATCAAAAGAACTTGAAGTCCCAATCGACATGAATAGTGCTAGAGAAGTTTGTAGAACTTTCTTGAATGAATTAATTTCTGTTTATAAAGATAATCCAAGCGAATTACTTGATATTCCTAAGTCATGCCCTAAGGGAGAGAAAAGTCGTCGTGCAGCGTATAAGTTTGGAGCGCCTCTAATGCAAGTATTCGATAAGCGAATGAACTTTGCTAGAATTAGCTTTAAAAATGAAGGATATAACGACTTTATTGAAGTGGTTGATATTTCTTCTTTGGAAGATGAGAAAGTCGTTGGAAGTGAAGTAAAAGAACTATCTTCAAAATCTATTGATAATAAACCTATCGAGTTTAAAGATAGAGTTAAGCTTCGCGCAAGTAAGATGAAAGTTGAAGATGAAGATAATATTCAAGAAATATTCTCTTATGGTACTTACTTACATAGACTTCTTGAACTTACAGACTTGGTAACAAAAGATACTTCATTCATCAATAAAATAAATGACCGTAAACTAATTGATAAAGTATTGTCTAATTCCATATTCGATAATCTTAAAGAAGAGAACATTAGAAAAGAATATGGATATTATGATGATTTATTAGGCACATCAGGTTTTATTGATTTATTGCTTATTAAAGATGGTAACTACTATATTATCGACTATAAGAGTAAACATACTGGTGATGATGCGTATAAAAATCAATTACATACTTACCAAAGAAATATTCAAAGATTATTTAATGTTAATAAAGATAAAATACATCTCTATTTGCTATCAATTATCGATAATAATTTAATCGAGATTGATCCAGAATAATTCTTTTTAAAATTATATATAGGCTGTCCAATAAACTGGATGGCCTTTTATTTAAAATAAAAGAAAGAAAAATAATGAACAGTTTACATATGTCCGTTATTAATATTATGCAAATAACGAAAGGAAAATATTAATGCAAACAGAATTTGACAAAATTGCCGGCTACAAAGAAGAAAAAGAAGCCTTAAAAGAATTAACAAAACTTATCGCAAATAGAGATAAGCTTAAAAGCATGGGTGGTAAATTACCACGAGGATTATTCTTAATCGGTCCTAATGGGACAGGTAAAACAATTTTAGCTAAATCATTTATTAGAGAAAGCAAAGTTAACCATATTACTATCGACGCGAATGATATTGAAGATGATGATGAATTCACTCCATACATCAAATCTAAATTAGATGAAGCAAGTAAGAAAACACCATGCATTATTTTTATTGATGAGATTGATAAATTAATTGGTAATGGTGAACATTTCTTTGCCCAATCTAATTTTGATAGAAGTAGAACATTGTTAAATGAAATCAATAATCATGCGGATGTAGAAGGATTATTTTATCTATTTGTTGCTAATGAAGAATATGACTTAGATTATTCAATGATTAGAAGTGGAAGAATTGATCGTATCATCAATATCAAACTTCCTAATGAAGATGAAAGAGAAGAGATCTTCAATTACTATTTAAGAAATGTAAAACATGATAATTCTATTGATGTTAAAAGATTAGCAATTATCTCTACTCGCTTTTCTGGAGCGGATATTGAATCACTTATTAATAATGCTGTAATAAAAGCATTTACTAATGATAAAGAATGCATTTCTCAAGAAGAGTTAATGACTGTTTATTTTGATAAAGTATTCACATCTACTGGTAAAGAAAAGAAATATACAGAAGAAAAGTTAAAAGCTATTGCTTATCATGAAGCAGGCCACGCGGTTAGTAGTCTTGTCTTACAAAAAGACGCAGTTAGTTATGTATCGATTCTAGGTAGGGGATCTAACGAAGGATTTGTTCTTTCTTCCCGTAGTGAAAGACGTCATATTCCAATGAGTGATAAACTCAAAATGATTAAAGTCGGACTATCTGGTTTAATTACTGAAGATATCTATACAAACGATAGAAGTGATGGAGCTCAATATGACATTCAACAAGCAAAGAAATTAGCAGGTGAACTTGTTCGTATTGATGGCTATTGTGGCCTAGACAAAATTTGCATTATGCCTCGTGGTCCTTTTGAGGATCTTATGGTAACCATCTCAAACTCAAAAAGACTATTAATTGAACAGGAAGAAGACAAGATTATTACAACTTGTTATCAAGAAGCAAAAGAACTAATTGAAAGTCATAGACATCTTGTTGAACTAATTGCTGAAAAGCTTCTTGAGAAGAAATCTTTAGACCGTGATGAACTATTAGCAATATATGAGAATAGCCACGAACCAATCAAAGAAAACACACAAAGTGCATTGTTTGCAAAAGAAGCAAGATAACCAAATTAGCGTAGTTAATCTGTAGCTGCGCTTTTATTTTTTTGTATTCTTTATTTAAAAAACTCAATACATATTGGGGTTTTTCGTTTTATGGGACACGTGTAAACTAAAATAATGATGTAAACCATATTAATTAAGAGTTATCATATTTAAACCGAGGCACTTATATATGGCAGTAGCATATACATACACAGTTATAATGGTTCTTTTAGCTTTATTCACAGCATTTGTTGCTGTTAAAGCTATTTTAAGAAAGGATCATATGAGTATTCTCATCGGAATAGGATGTATCCTTGTTTTCTTTATGACTGCTTGCTATTTAGCTTCCATTTTAGTCGATTGGGAAAGAGCAGCAAGAATTACCTCAAGCCTATATTTCTTAGGCGTATCAGTGATTCTTATCATCTTCTTAAGAGTAAATATGCTCTTTACTAATAGAAAAGATAATATGTTCAGAAGAATTGCTTATGGGGCAATATCCGCATATGCAGTTTTTGAAATAATCATGTTCTTTATCAATATGAAAACGGGAGTTGTTGTTGATTTAGTTCCAGCAACAGGTGATCCTACCCCTCCATATTTCGTATATGTACATCATCCTCTTTTCTATTGTCACCTTATTTATTCATATATCGTCATTGGCATCATTTTATATCAATTAGTTGTCGCAGCCTTAAAGACTCCATATGGATATCGTTCCCCATATGTCATTGTTATTATTGTTCTTTCGTTAGTCATCATTATTAACGCTATATTCTTGTTTATTCCTGCAAATATTTCAGTTGCAAGATTCGATATGTCTTTACCTGGATATTATGTCCTTGCTTTATTTATTTACTGGACTAAGTACTTCTATTCTCAAAACGGCATGCTTTTAAGATTTAAAGAATTCATTGTCGATAATATTGAAGAAGGTGTTGTTTTATTTGACTATGAGAACAAATTAATCATGGCAAATGACAATGCAAATAAGATGCTTATTAACATTGATTTATCAAGAAAGCCAAATTTAAATACCTTTGTTCAGGCTTTAGGCTTATCAATTTCAAACGATTATAAAAATAAACCTGAAACAGTACAGATTACTTTAAAGACAGAAGAACAAAATAAAACATTAAGATGCTCAATTCGTTCTATTTATAACAAACATAAAAAATCGATTGGTTATTTATTCTCATTCCAAAATACCGAATTTGAAAATGATATTTTAACTGGATTTCAATCCTATAATGCTTTAGTTAATATGGCAGAAAAGGAAGGCAACTTCTTTACTAGTGATATGGTTCTTTCCATTATCGATATTAATAACCTTGGTTTAATAAACGCTTCTCAAGGCCATAATGTTGGTGATGAAGCTTTACAAGAATTAGCAAAAACAATGAGAGCGTATTTCCCAAAGAATTCATATTTTGCAAGAAGTAAAGAAGCTTCTTTAGCGGTATTTACATCAACTATTAGTGAACAAGACGCTGCTAAGATTTGTCGTAGAATCAAAAAGGATTTTAAGTACTCAGTTCAATATGCCGTTGGAACAATTAAAGAAGAAGACAATTTATTAGAAGGCATTAGCATCGTTGATGAATCACTTAATACTCGTAAAGTCATGGATAATGAATCAATGAGAAGTAATTCACTTTCTTCATTAATTAAGGCCTTACAAGAAGTTGATAATGATACAAGAGCCCACGTCAAAAGAACAGAATATCTCGCTCGTAAATTAGGCGAGAAGTTAGGTTTAAGTCAACTTGATCAAACTAACTTATCTCTTTTAAGTGTTCTTCATGATATTGGTAAAATTGCTATCCCATTAGAAATTTTAAATAAACCAGAAAAACTTAATGATGAAGAATGGGAAGTTATGAAAACACATACAGTTAAGGGATATAACATTGCTATGTCTTCTCCATTTTTAAGATGCATTGCTGATGAAATATTACATCACCATGAAAGATGGGATGGTAGAGGCTATCCTGATGGATTAAGTAAAGAAACTATCCCTTTACTATCAAGAATTGTTTCTGTTGTTGATAGTTATGACGCAATGATTACTGATCGTCCTTATCGTAAAGGTATGTCAATTAGTCGTGCAATTGAAGAAATTAAAGCTTGTAGTGGTAAACAATTTGATCCACGCGTTGCTTCTGAATTTATCAAAATCATTGAAGCTAAACCACACATCGATGAGAAAAAGTTACCAGTTAACACAGTTGTTGATAAAAAGAATGAAGAACTTGAAAAGATTGAAGAATCAACTGCAACTGTTTATAAAGTTCCATATTCTCGTTATATGCTTACAAGTGAAGAAGAAGTTTGGAGTGTTGATGATAATTTCATTGAACTTACTGGATACACACAAGAAGATATTGATAAAGGACTTAATCAAATTGATTTTATTCCTCAAGAAGATAGATTATCTTACCAAGCAAATGTTAATGAACAAATTAATAAGAATGGTGTATGTTTCTTAGAACACCGCTTCTTGAGAAAAGATGGATCTATTATCTATGTATTCTGCTACGGTAGAAGATTCTATGATTCTGCGGTTAGAGACTATCGTAATGAGATTACCATCTTTGATGCTGGAACATCTCATTCCGTTAGACAATATGCGAAAGATCAAGACGATAAAGCAGAAAAGAGATTAGAGAGATGGGAAAAGATCTATCGTACTGATTCTCTTACTGGTTTATTAAGTCATGCAGCTTTTGAAAACGACGCAACTCAAAAGATTATTTCGAAAAAGCATAAGCTTGCTTTCGTTATGATTGATATCGATTATTTCAAACAATTTAATGATACATATGGCCACCATGAAGGTGATAAATATTTGATCTATACCGCCAATGCTTTAATAGCGGCAGTAAAAGAAGATGATTTAGTTTGCCGTATGGGCGGTGATGAATTCTCATTGCTTCTTCAATATGAATTAGGCACTGATGATAATTTGATTATTGTAGATGTTAAATCAATCTACGAAAAAGTTGATTTGTCACTTAAAACAACATTTAAAGGTGCGACAAGTCTATCAATGGGCATTGCAATATGCAATAATGATTTAGATAGTTTTGCTAAACTTTACGAAGAAAGTGATAAAGCACTTTACCAAGTCAAAAAAGATGGTAGAGGCTCTTATGGTGCTTATAGACCTAAACTTTAAAAAAATTGTAAAAGACTATCATAATTTAACTTGATAGTTTTTTTGCGGAATTATAATTAATTCAAGTGTTAATATATTAGGCGGATTAAAACTTATGAAAAAAATTAGAATGGCAGTAATAGGATATGGAGATAGAGGTTCTATCTATGCTTCATATGCCTTACAAGAAAAAGAACAAGTTGAAGTTGTTGCAGTCGTCGATGTTTCAAAAGATAGACTCAACCTCGCTTAAAAAATACACGGATTAAATGATAATCAATTATTCACTGATGTTGATGAATTCCTTAGAAGTGGCATTGAATGTGATTACATTGTAAATGCGACAATGGATCAACAACATTACGATGTATTAAAGAAAATCCTTCCATTAGGTAAATATGTTTTAACAGAAAAGCCTATTGTTAATAGCAAAGAAAAACTATTAGAACTCAAAGCAATTGCAGATAAATCATGTTCAACAGTATTTGTTGGACACGTATTAAGATATTCACCTTTCTATAAGACAATTAAACAAATTATCTTAAGTGGTGATTTAGGCACAATTACATCTATGGAACTTGCAGAACACGTTGCTGCTGCCCATTATAGTGGCTCATATGCAAGAGGAAGATGGAGAAGCGAAAAAGAATGTGGCTCCACTTTCTTACTTGCTAAATCATGCCATGATACAGACTTATTATGCTGGTTAAATAATTCAACTAGACCAATAGAAGTTTCTTCTTTCGGTGGTAGATATTATTACGTTCCAAAGAATGCACCTAAAGACTCAACAAAGATGTGTGTTGATTGCTCACATAAAGAAACATGTATCTATTCCGCAGTAAAAATGTATGGTGAAGGTGACTTATCTCCAGAAGTAACTCATCCAAAGTATCATAAAGAAGTTATTACAGAAGAAGACAGAATGGAATTCATCAAGAAAGATATCTTTGGTGAATGTATCTATAAGATTGAAGGCAATGATTTAGTTGATAGACAAGCAACAATTATCAACTATGAAAACGGATCAATCGCGACATTTGTTCTTTCTGCAGGCGCTGCTCCAATTAATAGTAATAGAACAATATTCGTCTTAGGTTCTAATGGTGAACTTGAAGGTAATATTGAAACAGGCATTGTTACTGTTCGTATTAATAAAGGATGCAATGTTCCTAATGAAGTTAGAGTAATTGATGTTAAGAAGTTAATTAATAGTGATACAAAACTTAAAGGCCATAATGGTGGCGACTATGAAATTAGTAAATCTATTATCGATTACATCAATGGTGATAGATCATCTATCTCATTAACTCAATTTAGCGATTCAATCTATGGCCATTTATTAGCTTATGGTGCAGATGAATCTAGAATCGCCCATAAGATTGTTGAAATCGAAAAATTATAAGTTTACAAAAAGAACGGTTTATCAAGCTTTATATAAGTATTGATATTGAATACCGTTCTTTTTTTGTTATTCTATATTCGTTAAAAGAAGGAGAGTTCTTTTATGGAAGAAGTTAAGCAAGAAAAAAAGAAAGGTGTTGTTAAAGATTTCTTAATCACAACACTTAATGGCATGGCTTATGGCTTATTTGCTACTTTAATCATTGGAACAATTATTAATACAATTGGTAACTTTTTTCCTAGTGATGCAAATAAATTTTGCAACATCATGAACACTGTTTTATGTAATGGTGCGACAGCTCTACAGTATCTAACTGGCGCTGGTATCGGTGTTGGCGTTGCTCTTTCTATGAAATTCAATCCATTACAAACTATTGTTGTTGCCGCGGTTGGCGAATTAGCGGCTTATTTCTCTTTATCAACAAAGTTTGTCACAGATAATATTGTCAATTGGGGCAAGTTCCAAGTTGGTGACCCATTAACTATTTATTTAGTAGTTATTGCAGTTGCTTTATTAATGAAATTAGTTTTAAAAAAGAAGACACCTGTTGATATCCTTATTGTTCCTTTATTTGGGGTTATTGCAGGCTTATTAACAAGTGTTTTGATTAGATACCCTTCTATCTATGTAACATTTGCTATTCAATGGTTAATTAATGCTGGAACAAATGCTACTCCATTCTTTATGGGCATAATTGTTTCCATCTTAATGGGCATGGCATTAACTGCTCCTATTAGTAGTGCTGCTATTGGTGCAATGGTATTTTCATTACCAACTGGAATGACTGTTAGCCAAGCTTTAGCGGATTCATCTACATCAGGACTTGTTATTGCAAGTGGAGCTGCTATTGTTGGATGCTGTACACAAATGGTTGGTTTTGCTGTTCAGTCAAGAAAAGACAATAACATTGGAATGATTATTTCTATTGGTATTGGTACATCTATGCTTCAATTCAAAAATATATTAAGAAAACCAATAGTTTGGTTACCAACGATTATTGCTTCTGCAATCTTAGGACCTGTTTCAACATGTTGGTTACATTTAGCATGTATTGGTAGTAATGCAGGCATGGGTACAGCTGGATTAGTTGGCCAAATTGGAACTTTCTCATCAATGGGTAGCACTTGGCAAACATATGTTGGTATTTTTGGACTTCAAATAATTGCACCTGCATTATTGGTTTTTGGATTAGATTTATTATTTAGAAAACTTAATTTAATAAAAGCTGGAGATTTAAAAGTTTAAATAGATTCAATTTTTATTGATTGAATCACTGCTTAATGCTAGTATTATATGCGAAAATAGCAAAGCTAGAGCAATCTAGTGTCGCAAAACTATAGGGTCTCATTGAGATAGCCAGCTGCCGAAAAAGAAGGGGTACTGGCTTTTTTTATGAGTAGGGTTTCATCGAATCAAAAAGGAAAGATATATGGATCAATTGGTCTATTATTTTTCTCTACTCTCGCAGTAGTCTCTTCAACTCTCTGCTGGTTTAACGCTATGAGAACTGCTGATAATAACAATAATATGATTGTTGTTAATAGTGGCGCTATTCTTAAAAAGATTACATTCCATGACTGTATTAATATTTCAGACGATGGCTATGATTTTGATAAAGAAGAAATCGGTAGTATCGAATGCGATAAAGATGGCAATTTTATTTATAATGGTGTGACTAATCCAATTATGGGTGAATATAGCCTATTTAAGAAAACACACCCATTCTTAATGCTAATTGAGCTCAAAAAAGAATACCATAATGGCGAAGATCTTCTATTCTCTATTAGTGCTTCTACTGAGCATGATTTTTTAGGCGCTCTAGATGATGATGGCAATTTAAAAACACAACTAGCGGAAAGAGGAAATCCATTATCTAGTGTTATTCAATATTCAAATATTTCATTTGCTAATCAAAACGAGCTTGATAACACAATATCTACATTTGAAGATCATGATACATATACATTTAACTTCAATGATTTAACTAATCCTGATTCATTTGTTAAATTTTCAAACAACGATTCAAATTACGACCATTTCAATGGCAACGTAACAATGTTCCAACCAGAAGATAATCAAATTGTTAAATATGTCGGTATTGTTTTTGATTATTATGAAGCTGCTGTTGAATATGTCTATTATGCAAACATTGGAAATCCAGTATTGGAACAATTTGATGTGAGCATTAAATATACTTGCGATTGGGAGTTGCACGTCTAATGAAAAACGGTAAGAAATTATTGGGTATAATTTTAATTGGCGTTGCTTCTTTTACCGCCTTCCTTTCTGTTACTACAGCATGGTTCTCAATGAGTACTGATGTCAATATGAGTAACTTTGAAGGACAATCCGAAGCTGCATATTTTGCTGGTGGAGACGGAAGCGAAGATAATCCATATCAAATTACAAATCAAAAACATTTATATAACTTAGCTTGGCTTCAATATCTCGGTTATTTTAACGAAGAAGACGAAAGTGGACACATTATTCAAACCTATTTCACTTTAAATGATGATGTTGATATGAGTGGATTAACTCTTCCACCTATTGGCACCACGTTATATCCATTTGTTGGTAATTTTGATGGTAACGGTCACACAATTGAAAACTATACAATTTCTAATGAATACACAACTAACGAAATTGAAAAGAAACCATTCCGTGTTGCCGATGTCCAAGATGTAAATATCGTTGGCATGTTTGGTGTTGTTGGTGATATTGACTCTACCTTAGTTGGTAAATACGACACTTCTACTGTTTCCATTTCTAATTTCTACGTCGATAACATTAATGTTAGAACTAAACTTGATGAATCTTTAATTGGTGTTGTTGCTGGTTATGTTAATGGTACTTTAGAAAATGTTGGAGTAATTGATGCTTCCATCTTTGTTAATACAGGAACATCTATTTTTGATCGTTTTGAAAGATTGTCTGAATTTGCCTTAATTGGCTATTGTGAAGAGCAATACCTTGAAAAAGTTACTAAATCAATTACAAGCCTTCATAATGTTGTCACTGATCAAAAATTATTTACTGTTCAAGAAAGCGGTACTCATCAAGGTTGGGGTGGTTCCATTGATATGAACTCGCTTTATACAAGAATTAATAGTTTAACTTATACAAACGTCAGAAACTATCGTTATGACAAATATGAAACACATAGATTAAATGGTTCGACTACTAATGAATATGAGACAGCTACATTTTATAGATATAAAGGAGCTAAATCAGGATCAATTATTATGCCAACAACCAGAGGTCAATACATGTACTTGCATGGTGGCCAAACTGTCTATCCAAGAAATGAAGTTATAAATGGTTACACTCTTGCCAGTGGTAATTATTACATCAATAGAAATGGCACTTCTAGTTTATCTGCTGGCAATAATAATCCTACTTTGTGGAACTTTTCTGCAACAAATATTGATACAGCAACTTCAACAACTATTTATACTACTGTAAATAATGTAAAATATTACATTAGAGCAACAATTAATAATACAACTGCTACACTTTCATTAACTAATAATGTTATTAATGCAACAACATTTAATGTTACAAGAAATAATGGCAATTATGGCTTTTCTTATTCTTTTACTAATGGAAGAACTAATTATACTTATTACTTGAAAATAGTGACAAATAATTACAATAGACAAGTAGCTTTAACTGATGGAGCTATTTATTTAACTAGAACAGCTGATACCTCACTAGTCAATATTGCAAACGCAAGTTATGTAGATTACACCTCCCCTGATACATATAACACTTATATTCCACTTACTTCGGAGAGCACAACTGACCCAAATGCATCAAATAGAAATACAGGTTACATTATTTCTGGTTCTGATGATAGAACTACTACAGGTACATATCCAAATAAATCTGGTGATATTCGTATTTCCTATTATCCTAGATCAGAAAATATTAATACCAATTGTTACAATAATGGAACAATAAAAAACATTAAAACAATCAATTCAAGTTTTAGTAATGTTGATATCACAAATGAATCAGCTTATGAAAAATTGTCTAAATCTAAAACAAATTTCCAAAGCGTTTTAAGCTCATCAGGAGCTAATGTTTATGGCTTGCACTTTATGTCTGCAAACATTAATCAAAATTCTTTAGTAACTGCAGACTATGCAATGATTAATGGAACTGAATATTCTAATTACCAATTCCCTGCAAACTGTATTGATTTCAATTTAAAAGAAAAAGGCTATGTTAATTTCTTTGCTGGTACATACTTCCCAAATAACAATAGTTTCTTCTCATTGCACAAAATCGAAAGAACAGGCAATAACATTACTAGCATTAAAGAAATATCACAAATTTACATGGATAATGTTGCTAACCATTCTGTTGTTTATAAATTCTCTGATGGAACATATTCAAAAGCATATGAATTTTCTGCTTCTGGTGTAGAAACTGATTTAGTTTATACAGGTAATTATCCAAACGGCTATACATTAAGATTTGATACAAGACAAATCAAGGTTCAATCTAGTATTACAAATAAATATATTTATTATTTCGAATTCCCAATGAATAAAGGCGAATATGCATTAGGTTCGGTTGAAGGCGGTGCTGGTGCTTATTTAATGTACCTAGATATTTCTGCGAATGCACTTGAAGTTAATAGAACAAAAGTCTATGAGCATTTAGAAAAAGAAACATCGTCATATCAATTACCTAAAGGTGTTTCGTTGGTTTCTGAAGTTTCTAGCGAAGATAATCTCGATAATAAAGATTCGGCATGCTTTACAATTGAAGATGGATATAATGGCACATTATCCCTATCTAGAACTGATAATGATGTTAATGTCACTGGTAACTCTTCAACAGCATTTGCATCTTATAGTGGTGATTTAGTTACCATTAAAGATAGTGGTGGCAATGTTTTAGAAGCTAAAGGATTTCATCATGAAAAAACTATTATTGATAGATTAACTATGGTTGATTATTCAAAGACAACCTTGGATTATTATTTTGTTGTTGTTTCTGATATTCAATTGTTTGAAGATGATGATCCAGTAAAAAGAAGAAGAACCTATGATTATTTAACTGAATCTTTAGGAGAACTTCCTGTTGATAAAAAACATATATACACAGATGAAGGTAACGAAATAAGTGAATCAGAAGCCGATAGTTTAATAAACATTGTTACAAGTGGATGCGATACTTTGATTGCGAAATACAAATCTACATATGGATATGATATTTCATATGAAGATAAACCGTTCATTTCAATTTCTGCTAATGAAGCGGATTTACAAGGAAATATTTATTACAATGTTCTAGGATACGATGTTGCAGTAACAACTACTGGTGATATTGATGTAGTAATTTCTTATGTTGGAGATACATATGTCATTACTATTAATGGAACAGAAGTTCAAACTGGCGATATAGTTGAAGTTCTTGCTACTGCATAATTTACTTTTATTTATTCTTCTATAGCTTTTATAAATGGAAAAACCGAATTATATTAATTAAAATAACTAATGAAGAGGTATTTTTATGCAAGCAATAATTGAAATCAAAGACTTTGGAACAATCAAAGTAGAATTAAACAAAGAACAAGCACCTATTACTGTCGATAACTTTGTTAAATTGGCAAATAAAGGTTTTTATAATGGATTAACATTCCATAGAGTTATCAATGGATTCATGATCCAAGGTGGATGTCCTATTGGTAATGGAACAGGTGGTCCTGGATATTGTATTAAAGGTGAATTCAAAGCCAATGGAGTTAATAACACAATTAGCCATAAAAGAGGTGTAATCTCCATGGCTAGAGCTATGGACTTTGATAGTGCTGGTTCTCAATTTTTTATCATGCATAAAGATGGTGAATTCCTTGATGGCCAATATGCAGCTTTTGGACAAGTAACTGAAGGTATTGAAGTTGTTGACGCAGTTGCTAAAGTTAGAACAACTCCAAACGATAGACCATACGAAGCTGTTGTAATTAAATCAATCACAATTGAGTAGAGATAGATATGAAATATTGTCCTAAATGTGGAACACAATTAGAAGATGAAGCAATGTTTTGTTCTAAATGCGGAGCAAAGCAAGAAGCTGAACTTGAAAGCAAAGTAGAGATTAAGCCAATAGTTAAAACAAAGCCTAAAAGAAATGTTTATGATACGTTAGGCCTTGTTGGTATGATTATCGCTATCTGCATGCTTTATGGTGGATCATTATTCATATTAATTCCAACCTTTGGTGGCATTATTAATCTTGTTATTGGTGGTGTTTGTCTAACATTTTGTATATTAGGCATTATCAACGCAGCCGGTAAAGCCAAATGTATTGTTGGTACAGCAATTAGTTCAATAGTAATAATTTTCTATCTATTAGTTGTATTAGGATTAGCGGCAATTAATGTAATAGTTCGATAAATTAGGTAATTAATAAAAATTTCTCTAAGTTTTCTTGGAGATTTTTTATTTGTGTCCACAAAAGTGGACAGCTAATTATTTATAATAATTACATCGAAGAACAAATCATAATTGTTTTCTTGATACCTCTTTCTAAAAACCAAATATATGGCTCCATTATTATCGGGCAAGTTATGGTTAATCTTGCCCACCTTTTTTAACATACTCTAGCAAGAAGTCCCCATCCTCTAAGCATAATTTCTAATCGTAGGTGGGGGATGAATTGCTTTATATATTCAGTATTAAAATAATAAAATAATTGATTGGTTATATAGATATGCAAAGCATATTATGCTATAATACAGATATGGAATTGATGTCAAATAACCATTCAGTATTCAATATACATTATCATCTTATATTAGTTATAAAATATAGAAAGAAAGTATTAGATGATAATGTATCTAATAGATTAAAAGATATTTTTATATATATTATTT
>JAZRYE010000013.1:0-30800 GCA_045600585.1 Bacilli bacterium
CATGTATGTGCTAAACTTAAGTTGTCAGTCGACATGATAACTCCTTTCAATTTATAAGCGTTGGTCCGCATATAAATTTTAGGAGTTTTTCTTTTGCTAGGCAAAACTATAAGTTCTACCTCCACCCCAGACTATCTGGGGGTTTTAACTCGCTCAGCCTTTGCAGGACTAGCTCAGACAATAATGAGAGGCACATTTTGCCTCTCGTTTTATATATTAATTGCTTTGACTGATAAAGGTTCAATGGTCATTTCTTTATCATTAACTATTACCTTTTGTTCAGTTAATGTGTAGTTAACAAGGAATTGAATATTTTTATCTTTATATTCATAAGCTGCAGTTAATACAGCAGGGAACTTAAAGCTTGTGTCATATAGTTCATGTGGGAAATCCATTACATCACATTTAACTTCTAATGGTTTAATCATCTTACCCATATGCAAGAATTTGCCATAGAATTCATCTTTTCTATATTTCATTAATTCTTTAACAAAAGATAATGGAATCTTTTCATCAATGACATCATCAATGCACCAGGAAGTATGGATTTGTGATTTATCATCGATGACAATTGCTAATAAGTCACCAGCAAGGAAAGAATAAGCAAATCTATATGGCATAGAGTAATCGTAATTTTGAATTAAATTACAAATACCATTACCCATAAAGTTATTAACGTATTCATGATAGATATAAGAATATAAAGGAATGCTTTCGCCAATGTATTGGTTAAGAATTAATCTATTATCAGAGAATGGTAAATTCTTAATGAATGGTTCGCTAGCCGCGGTTTCACAGCCGATAAGGCTATTCTTTATATCAATTCTTTCTAATAGCTTAGTAGTTTCTTCTACTTGCCATTTACCAGGTGCAGGAACATGTCCGTGTTTATCGCTATAGCAGAAATAAGAAGAACCACCATGGTTTTGATCTAATACCTGAACATAATCGATATTCGCATTAATAATCTTTTCAGTTTCATTAACAATTAATTCTTTGCTCTTTTCTTGACTTGGACATATGTCAAAACCTTTTCTAATATTAGAAACAATAGTCGATGTCATCTCGCCTTTACTATTTGTGCACATAATAGAAGAAAGATGATCTTTTTCAAATTCATCTTCTTTATTATATTCACGTCTAAATGAGTTTTGTGTCCAACCAAAACCAGATGTATATAAACCAATATAATTTCCATCATCATGAATTCTTTTTACAAACTCATTAAAGTTAGATACATCACCATAAGGTGGCCAAACATATGGAGGTGCCCATGGAGCGGTTGATTCCCATTGCATTAATAAAGCCATAACTTTTGAATCAGTTTCTTTGGAAAAATGTCTAATTGCTTCCAAAGCATTTGTATATGGATAAAATTTACCTGGTTTCATCTCGGTATCTGCATCTTTAGTGCCGCATACTGGATAAGTAATAACTAAAGGCGATTCGTGATACCACTTTGGATATTTATGATAGTTTTCTTCAATTGTCTTCAATCCTTCTGGCAAATTATTTTTAAACCATTTACGATATATTTCCGCGGCATCATAGTAATTACCGTTATATAATTCCATTACAGAATCAAAATCCATTTCATAGTCTTCACCATAATTAATATTAGTGAATGTTCGCATTAATACTTTGACGCATTCATCTTCATACTTAAAATCGATATGTTTTGGAGTGTATTCCTTATCATACATAGCTAAATAAACGCCATTACCATTTGAGTTATAGGAAATAAATTGGCTAGAAATCATATTTGGGAAAACAAAATAAATGCCACGTGATGGGTATTCAGCTTCTTTATAGTTAAATGGAGATGCTTCTCTTTTAGCCATGTTTTTAACTAAGGCACCTTCATTATATGGAACATAGATTTCGCCTGTTCCCCCTTCTTCAACAAATAACTTATTAACACCAAAAGACATAAGTTCAACTTGTTCAATTAATAAATCGGTTTTGTTATAGACTTTTATTGACCAATTTAGGCCTTTTTCACTTTGTTTAATTTTAATAGAAGCACCTAATAATTTATGGCTATAAATAGCTTCTTTTTCATTAAAAGAATCCAATATAAATTCTTTGCCGCTAACCCAAGTGACTTGGTCATTTTTGTTTCTTAATTTAACACTAAAGAAAGGTACGTTACCTTTAATAAGTTCTTCATTATTGATAACAATAGAAGATATTGTTTTAGAAGCATAATCAATAACAATCTTGTCGTTATTAAATAAATATTCTTTAATCATATCGCTCCCCTTTTCTAATCTAACAATTCCTTTGTCATATAATTCTGGATAATTTTCTTTATTAATCGATATATCGAATATGTAATTGAAAAATAAGCCAAAGATAATACTTAATAATGGAGAAAAGATAAAAATAACAACTGCAATAACTAAATATCGAAAAATAAAGGAATTGCCAATTGGAATAAATAATAAGAAAGCAGGAACACTAATTAATAAAGACATTGGGAATATCTTAATAAAATGTCTTATAAAGAAAATGCCACTATTATGGAAATAATCTTTCTTTTTCCAGCTATATATTGGAGAAGCATAATAAATAGTTAATAGAATAGGGAAATAAATGCCTTGAACAATACCTAAGAAGAGATAAGCTCCAATGCCAGAAACAATAAAAGATTTAATAAATAATCCAATGGCTAAAAATAAAGAGTAAATGAAAGTATAGATGATACTAACTTTCACATTATCTTTAACACCCTGATTGAAATCCATTAAAAAGAAGATTGGTTCACCAGTAGTTAATAAATAATTAACACGAGATAAACCAGAAGCAATAAGAGCAAAAACAAATAGTAACAAGCAAGATAATGAATTACCGATTATCGTTGCAATTTGACTATTGGTAATTAGATCAGCTTCGCTTATCAAACTATTATTAAAAGATACTTCTAATGAAGCAATATAATAATCCTTTAAAAATAGGACGATTAAGGAGGGAAGTAATGAAAGAAGTATAAATAATCCTTCAATGATTAATTTCCTGAAATTTTGCTTAAAAATATCCTTAAAAAGCTGCCATCTATTATGAGGCATCATGCTCTTATCATATTCAACTGTATTAATCTTATTTTTCTTCATAATATCCTAATGATTCTATTACATTATAGAAAGAAGCAACATTAGTTGCAGTTATTTCTTGATGCGCACTATTAACGGAAAGAAACATATAGTAGTCATCATCACTATAATTAATTAAACTTGCTCCATATCCGCATTTATTTTCTTTATCGTAAATCTTATATCCATATGTATATCCGTTATAAGAATATGCTTTTGATGAATCAGTAATGCTATTTAAAACATTAAATGATGAATTATATTTTTCAAATTCATTATCAATAAGAAGAGAAGAAGGAAGAATAAATACATCCGCGGAATCATCAATTGAAGAATATAAATAATTAAATTTGGAGGACCTACTTGATAAAACGTGGGTATTTACTTCTAACATGTCATACTCTTTTAAATTTTCTTTGACGCAAGATTTTAATTCGCTGACATTAACTTTATCAGCAACAATACAAAAATCGATGCTTTGTTCCTTACTTGGCTTTGTTTTTAAATCAATCGCCCAAGAAAAAATAACGCCAATTAATAATGTGCCAATTACATAAGCCGGCCAGATAGAAAAGAAAGATCTATTTTTCATCTTCTATCACCTCATAAGAAATAATAAATGATTTGGAAACAATCATCTTAACTCTTTGATTAATTCTTATTTGTTTTAAATCGCTAAATAAAGGGAGATAAATAGTTTTTTCTCCTTCATCACCTAATAAAACAATTTCATTACCCACTTTATTATTTGGTAAATGAACATCTTCTTTAATTTCTTTAATAACACCTCTAACTTCTTCTTGATAACTATTTAAAATATCAAATAAACCTTTTTCTTCATTATTTAAATTGATAAATCCGTTAATTAAAAAATTGATGAAGATAATAAAGATAATTGATAGAGATGTAATTCCAATAATTTTACTGATTAGTCTAGTTTTGTATGTTGCAAATATTATTAATATTGTTGCAACACCAACAAAAATAAAGCCCAAAAAAATCGTTAAGGCTAAAAATATTTTTTTATATTTTTGAACTTTAAGAAGTTCATTTTCATAATCAATCTTCATGGATTAAAAAGAACTCCTTAACATCTTTATTATCACTAGATAAGACTTCCTTTGGAGTACCAGAAAAAACAAATTTTCCATCTTTCATAAGGTATATCTCATCGGCAATATTAATTGCTTCGATTAAATCATGAGTCACATATATCGCGGTAGCGTTATATTTGTGTACTTTATCTTTAATTAATTGTCTAAATGCACTTCTATTTTGTTCATCAACATTACTTAATGGCTCATCAAATAAAAGAATGTTGCTTCTTTTTACAATTGCTCTTGCTAATGCTGCTCTTTGAGCTTGTCCACCGGAAATTTGACTAGGCTTACGAGTTAATATATCTCTAATTCCTAATTCATCACTTACTTCATATACACGACTTCTAATTTCTTTAATTGAACAATGTGCATTTTTTAAAGGGAATGCAATTGATTCAAAAATAGATATATGTGGATATATTGCATAGTTTTGATTTACATAAGCTAAATCTCTTTCTGAAGTTGAAACGTCATCTATTGCAATATCATCAAATAGAATGGAGCCTTGATAGTTTAATAAGCCACATATACATCTTAGTAATGTAGATTTACCACATCCACTTTGACCAACAATTACGCTTATTTTACTAGATTCAAAAGTAGCACTCATGTCGACTAATACAGGAGTGCTATCTTTCTTATTTTTATATGAGAATGTGACGCTATCTAATTTTATTTCCGCCATATTATTTAGAATAGAGATAACTCATCTTCCAAGTTGTGTTATTTGGAATAAGATCAATCATTAATAAACAAACCTTAACACCAAATTTAGTAATATCGAATTCAACTTTTGTCCAAGTCTTTGGCATTAAAGCAACACTATAATAAGTGCCCCAGTTATCTGGATAGAATGAGCCATAATAAATATCATCGGTTGGATTATAAATATAGAAGAAACCAGTTGTTGTACCTGCTTTTGGTTTAATGTTTTCGCTATGTAACAATAATTGAATGCCATTTAATCCACCTTCAGGATGAATTTCGTCAACTTGAATGCGATATGCTCCTCCGATTTCTTCATCTTCAATCTTATCAATTGAACCATCCCAAGAATAATCAAAACCTTTAATGACTTCTTCGTTATAAATTACGTTGTATTTATTAACAGCTTTGTATAATCCTAATAACTTATTAGTTCTAGCATTACCAACAATAGCTTGTTCATTAGAAGGTAAATAACCAAACTTTGTATAAATTGTATTTACTCTATTTGAGTATTTAATTTGTTCCATTTCAGTATCAACTTCGCTTACTTCAGGCAAAGCATCAATTTCAGCGATAATCTTTTCTGGAGTAATCCTATTGTAACCAAAGATTGAAGAAATTAACCAATTACCATCAACACCACCAAGAGGAATAATTGATTCGCTTGGATTACCTTCTGCATAAATGCCAATAGCGATATCTTTAGAAGCACTATTTAAGAATACTTCTGGTGCAAATTCAACTTTAGTCCAAGTTTTTGGAGCTAATTTATGTATTTTTGCATAAGTAAAGTTAATCCAGTCTGTATCTTTAATAGAACAAACAAATTCATATTCAGTTGGGTTATAAATATAAACAAAGTTTACATCATATAAAGTAGGTTCATTACCTCTACCACCAATACGGAAGAATTGTTCTTTTTGTTCTTTTCTATTATTAGTAACGATATTTTCAAATACACTACCAAATGTTTCATTTTCAACAATTGAGCTTTCAAAAGGAACACCATAATACCAATAGACATATGAATTAGTCTTCTCATCTGTTCCATAGACTAATCCATATTCTTTACAAGCTTCGATACACTTTAATAAGTTTTCTTTTTGCTCGTTAGTAAATAAATCAGGATATTTCTTCATTAATTCTTCATTTTCATAATATGTTTGGCATTCTTTAATGACAGTTAAATATTTAAGGATGCTTGGTTCATCTTTTAAAGAAGAACTATTAGGAACTTTAACAATTGCTTTTAAGGCATCTTCTTTTAAAGTTGCCACACTTCTACCATAAGCAATAAAGTTTGATAAATATAATGTTCCAATAGAAGATAAGATTGGATCAACTAAGTCATTATTTTCATTAATGCCTTGTTGGTGAACAAGGAAATATCCACTATTAGAACTCAATATTTTAGTAGATAATGAAAAACTTGTTTCTACATTAGGATAAAGAACAATTCTATTTGTTCCACCAATCCAAATAGATAAGCCTCTATTATCAGTTGTTTCATATTTCATTGTGAAAGTAACATAATCAAATTTGTTATATGAACCTTCTAAAAATCCATGATAAGAGAAGCCACTATAAATAGAGCCATTAAATGTAATAGCGGCAGAACCGTTTTCTCCATTGAACTTATGTTCTTTATCAAAAGCAAAACTCATATTTGAATTAGAGTCAAAATTAGATAATAAAGAATAGCCATAGAATTCATCAAATGGTAATAATGTATCTTTATCGTAGTTAATTGAGAATGGTCTATTTAAATCAGCAAATGATGTCATTGCTTGATTAAACTTATCGATATTTGGAATCATCGAACGATAAAAAGTAGGCAAAGAAATATAGAGGTCATTAGCCTTTTCTAAATTATCGCGATCATCAAAACTAGATTCTTGATTAAGTTTATCGATTTGTTCAATTAATTTATCTATTGTATCGCTATATTTTTTATCTTCATCGGTTAATCTAGCTCCATAAGTTAGAGTTAAATTATCAAAATAGAATTCTGCGTTTTCATATGCAGTAACAGCAAAAGCAACACCGCGTATTCGATTAACGTTATAAGAAAGAGCAATCTTACTAATTGGGAAAGACATATGATTAAATTTAGAATTCTCGCTCTTTTTTGGTAAATCAGTTTGAACTGTAAGTAAGGAATCTAAATCATCATCGCAATATAAAGTTAATGTGCATGTTGATGCAAAATTTGAAGCATTATATACATCAAATTCAATTTCGCGAATATTAGATATATCGACATTGCCAGAAGCAGAAGTATCGAAATATTGCATGAATTCAAATTTTGAGCCTGTCGTCGTTTTTAAATGCATAGAGGCTTCGCCACTAGTGACAAATTTCTTATCTTTATTGATGTCAACTTTGCCTCTTGTGTTATTGCCAACTTTTAGAGCATTAAGACGATAGACATCTTGCATTGTTTCAAAGTCATTTAAAAATACTTTTGTGCCATCTTTAATGCCATCGCTATTTTTATTACAAGAAGTAATAGCTAATAAAGAAACTAAGGAGGCAAATAATAATCTTTTTTTCATATTATCTTTCTCCTCTCAAATAGATGTTACCAAATTTGATGGTTCTATCTTTAATAAGAACTTCATTAGTATCATTAATACCATAATTAGTAAATCTAATAATAATCTTGTTATAGGATGAAATATCCATCGTTGCTTTTGATAAGTCGATGATTAATTTCTTCTTTTTATTTGCCGCGCATGAATGATCATAACTAAACATATTAGCTGTTGAATTATCTTTAGTCACATTGACAGATAAATCAATTGTTACATCACCAATATTTTCATATTCAAATTCTAAATATCTCGCATTACCAATTTGCTCAATACTAAATTCGAAATCAGGATAATATTTACGAGTGTTTCTTCCAACATATGGCTGTCCATCTTCATTAACATCTTTATAAGCAGAAACAATCTTTGCTTCAAAATAATTATCGTTTGTTGAAAGAATCTCATTTTCTTCTGTTTTAGCGACATTAGATAAGCCACTACTAGAATATGAAGTTACTTTTCTAACGTTTTCAACTTTATATGAATAACAATTAATATCGAAATCGAATAAATTAATCGTTTGTTTACCATTTACTTCAAAAGAATAAACATAGTGATTATTTTCTTTTGTACCATAAATTGTTGAACCATTTTCTTTAATTAACATTGAAGAAGACGAATAAGCTTTAATAATTTGTTTATTGTTGAGATTATCGTATTCTTCAGTAAAGAAAATTTTATCATTATTTTTTAATTCAGTTATTCTTCTAGCTAATTCATTTCTTGCTTTAACTAATAAAGAATGATCAGTGTAATTAACTGCGTTATAGAATAATGAATCATATAAATCATTAACATATTTAGATGTATCAAAATCCTTAATACCAAATTTATCTGCATTAGATTTTAATAAATCTTCATAAACACATAACATATCGTAATCTTCTAATCCATCGCGATAAGTAATTAATCTACTTGATGGGAATGGGGTATCACTACCATAGTAATTGCCAGGATAAAGAATAAAGCCATCACCATTACAACCAATATATCTTTCACCAGTTTTATATTGATCGTGATATATACCAGGATTATGACCAGGGAATAAGCATGTTTCATAATATAAATAACCACTGATGTTATATGCTTTTTCCATCCAACCTAAAACACGCATAGATAAATTATCATCATCAAGGTGATGTGATGGGAAAGGATAGTCAGGATCAGTACAAGTATATGTCCAATATTTGCCATTAACTCTATCGCTAGTATCGATATAAATTTCACGGAATTTAGTGTTGCTTAATAAGCTTTGATATGGACAATAAACAGCAGGATAATTTTCTACCCAGTCAGTAATAAAACCAACATTAGTGAAAATAGCTGGAATATTTAAAATAGCATTCTTAACTCTTTCTTCCCATTCTTCGGATTTATCAGAGAAGTAGCCACTTGTTTTTAAGTTATTATAAGCACCTTGTAAGGTCTTTTGATATTCTCCACCTTCTTCAAAGAAATGTGGTACTGCTTCCGCCTTTGGTCTAGTTCTATCAGCGTCGGCCTCATCATATGTAGATGGATAGAATACCGCATAATCTAAATAGAAGTTTTCTTCTGTACTTCTTCTTGCAATTTCTTCAATAAATCTTGCAGGCTTTTCTTGATCAGCCCCATAGACATAATCTAATTGGAAATCATATGGAATGATAATGGTATTGTAATTCTCATTTTTAAATAATCTTTCCATTTGATCGCAAAAAGGAACTGGTTGATTTTCAACAGCTTCTTGAATTAAATATGGACAAGCCTTGTAGTCGGTTGTAAATTCCATGTATTTTTCTGCAATTTCCTGACTGCAGTCATATTCTGTACCAAATAAGTCAGATGTATATGTTAACCAACATGATTGAATTTTGCTTTTACCGTGATAACCAAAATCCCATACGGTAACTTCAACTGGGATATCTTGTTTTTCATTATCAATAGTTAAAACGAAGTTGCCTTTATAAGTACCAGCTTGCAATGTCTTAGAATTGATTTCAACAGTAAAACCTTGGTTAGAGTTATCATAAACAAAGTTTTCTTTATATTCGATTGCCTTGTCCATTGGGAGAAGGAAATCAGGAATGATGTCTCCATTATCAAAGAAATCGCCACCATGTTTATTAATATCTACTTTAAGATATTTTTGATAATAGATTGAAACATCATCACTAGAAATGACGTTACCTTTTTCGTTAGTTAATGTTCCATATTCTAATTTAACTTTTGCTCTTTTATTAGAGGTAACAATAAGCTGACTTGTCTCCTTTTCATTTTGCATCATGGAGATAGATATTTTCTTTCCTAAATTTGTATACTTAGTATTTTTATTCGCTTGTTGAATTACTTTTGCTGTTGCATAAGTCGACCAAACAGCCGTTTTTAAAACAGTGTTATCTTTGGCTTCTCCCGAACAAGAAACCGCTAATAAGCTGACAAATGCTAATGAGAAAAAAGATAGCTTCTTATTCATTGTATATCCTTATTATAAGTATGGTTGAATGTCTCTAATCCATCTATTAGCAACATCTTGTCTATTGAGTTCGAGAATCTTAGCTGGTCCCATATGTTGAGTACCAGTTTTTGCTAAAGCTTGGATACATGTACCTGTTCCTAAACCATTAGAGAAATTGAGTTTGACTTTGCCAAAGCTATAGATTTTTGATTTATATGCTTCTACTTCGTAGTAGCAGAAGTTGCCTTCATTATTGATATTATCAATTACTGTTTGTAATTTAGATTTTTCAATATCAGCATATCCTGTTGTTGGAGTTGCAGGTAATCTATGACCTTTCATAGATGTGTAATAAGTATTTAAGCCTAAATCACTATACATGAATTTAATGAATTTCTTTGCTTCATCAATTTTTGTTGAAGAAGATGAAATAACAACTTGGTGATCTTGGTCAGTTTTTACTAAAGAACCACCATTACGTGCTTCTCTAACTCTTTCAAGGTCATCAATAGTAGCAATAGGAGAAACAAATGATTCGTTATCGCCAACTGCTGGATGTTCATCAACATAGGAAACGAGTTCTCTTAAAACTTGTTCTTTATTTGAATCGTTTTTGAAAGATAATTTGTTTGCTAAAGAAGAGATTAAGGGAATCTTAACAAAGTCTAAGTTTTTATTGTAATAAGATGAACCAATTTCGTGTTCCATCCAAGTACCATTTAAACAGAATGCAGCAGCGCCTCTAACAAAGTTAACTTGCATTGTTGTAAATGTTTGAGAAGAGTCACTATCTTTATGATGGTAACCATTTGTTGGATCTAATAATCTTTCAAGAATTTTTAATGATTCCTCTTGTCCTTCATAGTCATAAAGGCCACCGTTAGGGTCATATGTACCTGTAGAATCTTTACCAACATAGAAGTTATCCAACATATCTTTACCTTCATATTGATAGAACCAGCTACCAACAATTGAGGAATAATATTCTTCTTTTGCGTTATAAATGATAGGGGCAGAGTTTGCATCTGTAATATTTGTTTTTAAAGTGTTAAGAACTTCGAAGAATTCTTCTGTTGTTCTTGGAGCAGGAGTATCTTGCATACCAGCTGCATTCCAAACATCAAGATTACGAACAAAGCCCATAAAACCTGTGGACCATTGTGTTGCATAATATTTACCATTTTGTAAGTTATAATCACGGAAAATTGGATCCATTTTAGAATACATTGTCGCGCCATTTTCACCTTCATATGGTTCGTTATAAATATCTGTTAAATCAACAAAGTGGTTCTTGCCATCATAGCAATATTCAGCGTATTGAGCTTTTAATCTAGTCATATAGATGTCAGCGTCGCAGACATTTGAATAAAGTTGGGCAACTGTTTTTGCAATACCAGAAGAGCCAACTACTTCTTGAATCTTAACGTTAACACCAGTTTGTTCTTTATAAACTTTAGCTAATTCATGTAGCCAAGTCGTGCCGTAGCCTAATTTAGTTACCATGATTTTTAAAGAATTATCATCTGCAGGTTCTTTATTACAAGAAGATAAGCCGACAACTCCTAACATAGCTAAACACATAAGTCTTTTAATTGCTTTATTCATATGAATCTCCTTATTAGCCTTTAAGGCCACCTAAATGAACTTTTTCCATAATTGAGTTTTGGAAAATTAAGAATAATGTAAGAATAGGTATCAAAGATACCAAAACAGCAGCAACATATTCAGGGAAATTAGATGAGTATTCGCCCTGTGTTTCTGCATAATAAACGGCATATGCTAAGTTTGGATATTTATCCATCCAAAGAATTGTTGATTCATAGTCATTCCACGAACCAATAAATGACATAACAACTAAAATTGCAGCAGAAGGCAATACCATTGGAAGCATAATTTTAAAGAATGTTTTATAGTGGCCTGCTCCATCAACTAATGCTGCTTCTGCATATTCCCATTTAAGAGATTTGTAGAAAGAATACATATAGAAGAAGAAACCACCAAATAAACCAATGGAAGTGACTAATGCAATTGGGTTGTTATAGAAATTAATAGCTTTATAAAGTTTTAATGTAGCCGCACTGCTACCAAATAAAGGCAAAATGGAAACTAAAATACCTAAGTCATAAATAAACTTAGTAAATTTAGAACGATAGAAGACCAATACATAGCAAACCATAGAGCTTGTTAATACGGATAAGAAAACATATGTAGTAGTTCTCCAGATTGAGTTCCAGAATAATGTGAAAAAATTACCTTCATTTGTAACTTCTTTAGAAAGAACATCAAACGAATTAACAAAAGAAACAAAAGTTGGTTTCCTTGGCCAAGAGAATAAGTTTGTATGATAATACATCGCATCATCGTATTCCATGTTGCTACGTAAAGCGATTAATAACGCTAAAATAAAGAAATATAAAATAAATGCAGCTAATGCAACAAATATAACAAACATAACAATGAACATAATACGTTCACCAATAGTTCTATGAATTTTAAAAGGATTTAAAGATGACTTCTTCATGCTTATTTCTCCTTTCCATAAACAATACGCTTAACAATCATAGCTAATGGGAATGAAACAACAGTCATGCATAAGCCAATTGCAGAAGCTAAATATTCACCATGGCTAACACCAGAAATACCAGATACAAGAGCAAAGATATAGAAGCTCAAAGTATGTGTTTGGTGAACACCTTGGTCAAAGGCTAAGATTGGTCCACTAGATCCTAGGAAGCCAGCAACTGAAAGAATTAAAATTGTCGAAAGGGTTGGCCAAATTGATGGAATGACAATTCTCACGAATTCATCAAACCAGTTGCAGCCATCAATCTTTGCAGCTTCGATAATTTCTCTATCAATAGAATTCATCGCACCACTAACAACAATGATATTGCCACCAATACCAAAAAGAATGTTATAAATCATAATGAATGACATAGCTTCTTTATAAGTTGCGCTTGTAGCAAAAGGATATTGATAAGAAACACCTAATAGTTTTAATACGGCTTCATATAAACCACCATTGCCTAAGCTAATCTTATACAAAGCAACTAATGCAGATGAAGCAATAATACATGGTAAATAAAGAATTGCTCTAAAGAACCTATAACCATAAATTCGCTTATATAGGAAGTAACATAAGAAGATTGTCAAAGGCATGACAATAAACATATTTACGGTAAAGAAGAGCATTGTATTTAATAAAGATTCGCGCATTAAAGCGTTTTCAATGCTATTGGTTGTAAATTGCTCCCAAATAGTTTTGAAATTCTCGAATGTAAATACTTCTTTCACAACCCCATCAACTAATGTAGATGTTTGGAAAGCCATAACAAAGGAATCCAAGTTAACGTAAATATAGAAAATGATAAAGTTAATAATTGGAAGAGCTAAAAAAGAAGCAACGAAAATAACACGAGAACGATGTGTTTTCTTCTTGTTAGGCTTTTTTAAATTACCAAATTGATCAATTGTTCTTATTTTTGTGTCCATAATTTAAAAAATTAGCAAATAAACAATTTAATGTTTAAAATACGGAATTATATTAATTCTTTTATTAATAAAAGGCAAATAATTGCAAAAAAGTAATATTACAACATTAATTTATTAAAAGCATACCTTACTTTTTTATATAGTAGTTATTCAAAAAATAAAGAAATAGAGGCCAAAATTATGGCCTCCATATTTCTCTATAAAATCCTATTTAATAACAGTCATAAAGTAGGAAATAAGAATCGTTCCTGCTTGTGCATTTTGTGGATAGAAATAAGTAGTAACTGATTTATTCCATTCTGCTGCTGGAATAAAACATCTAGTCCACGTTCCATTAGTTAATGTTCCATATTGAGTACTAACAATCCAGTCAGTAGTTGAATACATTGAAAAATCTTTGCCAGTGCCGTTATAAACGTAGAATTCAACACCTTCATAGATTTCTTCATCAATCTTCATTGATCCACTATTGGTTGTAATACAGTCTGTGCCATTAAAATTGAATTGGAATACATTTCCTTTTTCTTCATCAGTGGTTTTATTGGCAAGATTCCAGACATCACCCATTCCATATGACATGTTATGGTTTTCAAGATCATATGGAACATAATTTTCTACTGTTGAGGTGACTTTATAATCAATGATTGAAGAGAATAACCATTCACCAGTGACATCTCCACCGTTAAATACCATGTAAAATATGCCATTATCGCTTTCGCCATTACCTTTTTTAAAGACTTCAGAAGAGAGGACAACATCATTCCAAGAATGTGCTTTTAATTGATGTGTTCCACCAACACCCCATCCATCACCATAACCACCATGAATATGGACATCAACGTTATTATTTGTTGGATTATAAATGCTGACAATAATCTTTTCGCTTGAAGAATAATCAACAGATGTTTTGTTAACTTTTAAGCTAACTTCTGTATTATTAGTAAATTCTACTGAGTTGTAGCCATTTATTTCTCTAATTAATCCAACAGAACTAGCACCATAATCCCATCTATCAAGATAAATTTCATTAGAAGAATGATATACATTAATAGATTCATATAAGGATTTAATAGTATTTAATTTTTCTTTATTAGTAATTAAATCTCTAACTGATTCAGGAAGATATTCATACTCTAATAAAACACTTTCAATTGCATAATAATCTTGGTAATAAGATTCTTTTCTTAATGTTTCATGTGCATTTTCTAATAAGAAGTCAAAAAGTGTTAGGAAATGTTCTTTAATAAGTTCATTTAATTTATTAGTTCTTTCTTCACTTACTAATGCTTTTGCTTGTTCGCTTAATGCATTATAAGCAAGCATGACTGGCTCAACATCTTCTTGTGTTGATGATTCGTTTAAAGCATCAATCATTGCTTCAACTTTTCTTGCTTCATATTTATCGGTATCTTCTTTTCTATTTCTAATACCAATCATATATGTTAATTCAATTGAATCATCTACTGTCCAATTAGATCCAAAGAAGTCGAATCGAGATAAATTAGATGTATCAGTAATAACTGGAGTTGGAGTATTAGTAGATACAACATTCCATTTATTAGCTTCTAATGATTTATAGTTAATGATATGGCCTTCACTTTCATATGAAGCTGTCATATTAGAATAGTAATGCACATATGAATCAACTGTTGGTTTAATCATTAAAGCAATGCCTTTAACATCTTCAACATAAAGATTTTGTGTAACATAGATTTGTTGCTTTTCTCCAGAAATAAAATAAGATGATGACCAAGTTGGATATAGTTCATTTGTCGTTTGTTCAATTGGTTCCCAAACATTTGGTTTTTCATACATTGCCCCATCAATGACAACAAAAATAGACTTATTAAATTCTTCTATGTATTTAACGTATTTATCTTTGACTTCGTTAGACATGTAATTTAAGTCTTCTTCAGTTAAAGCGTTATATTGTTCTTTAATTTCAAATAATTCAAAATATTTTTCTGTTATCTCATCATTTGATAAACCAATAACCTCACTAGGATCAATTAAAGAGTTGATAACTGCTGTCATTTCATTAGCAGGTATCATCTTTACTCTTTCAACTTGAGCATGTAACTTATCATAATTAGTTACTCTTATTCTAAGTTCTTCATCAAGAGCTTCATATAAATCTTTAACTGCATAAACTTCTGTTCTAGAAGAATCATCAGATAAAGCATCAATTGCATTAATTACTTCTTCAACTTTTAAAGCTTTCTTTTCTTCTTTAATTCTTTCCGTTTGTCTATTTAATTTTGTTAAAGCTTCTTCTGAAATATATCCCTTAGCCAAAAGAGATAAATTACTATAAGCCGCAACAACAGCTAAAACATCTGCCTCACTTGATTCATCAGTTAAGGCATTAATCATATCAATAACAACTTTGGCTTGTTCTTCTGCTTCTTTAATTTCACTATCATCAGATAAGGATGGTTCAATGGGATCTATATATGATGTACTAGATGTAGATGAGCCACCATTACAGCCAGTTAATAAAAGAGAGCTTAGAAGTAATGATGTTAATAATGTTTTATTAGATTTTTTCATAGATAAACCTCTATAGAAAAAGGCGGACTTCCGCCTTTTTTAATAAAATGAATTATTTATATTCTTCAGCAACAACTGTTGTGAAATAGGTAAATAAGAGTCTACCTTCTCCAGCTTTTTGAGGGTAGAAGTATGTAGTAGCACCTTTATTCCATTCTGCTGCTGATATAAAGCATCTTGTCCATTCACCTTTTGTTAATGTGCCATATTCAGTGTTATATTCCCATGATGCTGTAGAATACATTGTGAAATCTTTATTAGTTCCATTATAGAAATAGAATTCAACACCAGAATATAAGACGGAATCAATTTTTAAAGAGCCGCCATTAGTTGCAATGATGTCAGCGCCATTATAATCAGGAATTTCAAATGCGTTGCCTTTTTCTGGATCAACAATTTTATTAGCAGAATACCACGAAGCATTACCATAGCTCATTGTGTAACTTTCAACATCAAAGCAAACGTATGGTTCAGGTTGGGCTTCTTCATAAACAGGGGTTGTGACTTTAATAAATCCCTTATATTCTGCATCATGTCTACCCCACATATCAAAAGCGAATCCTGCAGTATCATCATGGTTCCAATAATCTTTACTAACAGTGATTTCAGACCAAGTTCCTCTACCAATATTAACTGGAGCAGCAGCAGCACCCCATTTTCTTGCTCTAAGTCTTAAATTTAAATCTTGATTTGTGCCGTTATAAAAAGAAACTTTTACAACTTCGCCTGTTTCAAGATATCTTGCATTTTGAGTTTCAACCCAGAATGATTCAGTGGCGTCGATATTATTAAATGAATATACTACTTTATTCAAATCACTATCGTAAGAAGGATTCATTGGTAATGTCCATTGAATATCTTCACTACCAATTGGTTGATAGTTTGCAGTTAAATAAATTCCGGAAATATCAATTTTTGATCTATCAGATGTTGTATCACCAAGTAAAACTGTTTTTGCTTCATCAGCCCAAGCTTTATGACATTCGCAGCACGCCCAGTGTTCAACATGTCCAGTTCCGCTAGTAGGAGAAACGCCATCATAATGAACGACACTACTATGAGTACATTCTTCCGCGGTAACTTTATATGCTTTATTAGAAAGGTAGACACCTAAAATAGAAGCTCCAAGAAGAGAAACGCATAATATTGAAGCAAATGCTTTATTATTTTTCATATTATTAACCTCGATTTAATATAAACAATTTATGTTTATTACGTATTAATTGCAATATATTCTTATTTATTTAAGAAAAAAATACACATTAAATGTTACTTTTTTAATAAGTTGCCTATTGATGAGTTAAGTTTATAAGAGCAAAATAATATTGGTTAACATGAATAAAAATCAGCTTGAGTTATTAGAGAAAAGAACACGTAAAATCGGTGAAGCGCTTTTCAATTGGAAAGATTCAAAAAGCACTGATAAAAGCGTTTCGATGAAAGATTTCATTGAAAAATTAAATGAACCTTTACCAAACCAAATTACTGAACAAGGTAAAGGCAATATTAATATTTCTTTACACAAATCATCATTCAATAATATTGAACACTTTCATAATTATTATGAAATCATTTATGTAATCAAAGGTGAACTCATCAACTTAATTGGTAATAATTCTATTACTTTGAAAGAGAATGAATGTATTATTCAATTCCCTGGAACAAAGCATTCTATTATTTCTTTTGATGATACCAAATCAATCGCAATTAATATCACAATCAACAAAGACTTTTTTACTCATTCATATTATAAAGCATTATTTGAATCAACTAATTTCTTTGTTAAGTTAGATGAACCATCAAAACGTGAATATATCGTTAGTAAGGAATTAAATCTTGTTACTAAAAAAATTATTGGCATTCTTTTGGACATTTTCTTTAATGATGAGGAATATTCCCAACTATCTTTTGAGAATGTATTAGTTCTTTTATTAATGGAAATGCTTAAAAATAATTTAATCAAAGAAGATGAGTTTACTAGTAAATTAAATAACTATATCAATAAAAATATCACAACTATAACTTTGTGTTCTGCTGCAGATTATTTTGGTTATCATAGTAAATATTTCTCATCTTTAGTTAAAAAGAAAACAGGAAAATCATTTATTGATATATTAATTGAAAAAAGAATTAATAAAGGTGCTTATTATTTAATGTACACTAACTATTCGAATACGAAGATATGCGAACTAATTGGATACGATAATTATTTAAGTTTTTACGCCAATTTCAAAAAGCACTATGGGGTTAGTCCTTCAGAATATCGTTCAAGAAATAAAGTAAGATAAAGGAGATAAAAAATATGAAAGATAACGAAATTAAATTTGGGTTTTGGAATTATTTACCAAGTGACACATTAGATTTATCGATTGTTAAGACTTGGAAAGAAATGGGTTGTAATCTACCAATGTCTTTTATGTATAATCCAGAAAATCCAGCACATACAAAAGAATACATGCTTAAGTTTTTAGATGAATGTGAAAAAGAAGGCGTTAAATGCTTGATGTTTGATCGTCGTGTCTCTTTTAGAACATTAGTAGAAATTGGAAAAGATAAATGGCTTAAAGGTGTCGAAGAAGCAAAGAAAGATTTCTATGGCCATCCAGCCATATATGGATTCATGGTTGATGATGAACCAACAATGGAACAAGAAAAAGATTATATCTATGCATATCAAGTATTAAATAAAGAAATGCCTGGACTCCACCACTTTGGTAACTTGCATCCATATTTCTCAAAGATTATGGAGCCAAAATACGGCACTACTATAGAAAGATACAATAGAGTTAATAAGATTGTTAAAGAATCAGGATGTAACTTATTAGCCTATGATCAATACACTCAATGCTATGACAATAATGTCGAAGATAGAAAAGATGGTATCCATCAATATTTATTTGGTTTAGGTAAATTTTTAGAAGTAGCCAAAGAAAATGGCAACATCCCAGTCTATCCATCTATTTTAAGCATCGGTCACTTTAAATATGTAACACCAAGTGAAGATGATATTAAATGGCAAATTAATGTTTCTCTTGCCATGGGAGCAAAAGGGGTCATCTGGTTCTATTTCCATCATGACTTGATTGATTATGGCTTTAAGGTTGAAAGTGCTCCATTCTTCGGCGAAAAAGCAGAAAAAACCGAAATGTATTATAAGATTAAAAGACAACAAGAAATCTTTAATACAAGATATAGAAAATATTTCGATAATATGGACATTGTTAAATATGGTTATGTTAATGATCCTGCTGAAGAAGATAAGGTGTTCGTATCAGATAAAAACTGGGTACATAAACTAGATTTATGGAAGAAAGAACCATTCTTAATTTCATATGGAATTATGAGAGATACAGGTAAAAAGATTGCAGTTGTTACTAACTTATCTCAAACAATTACCAACTGCTTCACTATTTTCTTTAACGAAAAAGACAATTACACCTGGTGGATTACACCTGGTGAAATGATTCTCTTTGATTTAGAAACTAAAAAGAGAATTGAAAAATAGAACAAGCACAAATTGGTAGCTAAATTAGGGATTTACAAAAGGCTAATCACTTCGAATGTGACTAGCCTTGTTTTTTTATAGACATATATACTGGAATCCAAATAATTCCGTCTTCTCTTACTGAACAAGAATTAATCGGCAATTTATTTTATATTGATTGATATTCCAAGTGCATTTGCTATTAGAATTATTGTTTCTAATCTCGGAGATACAATTTCAGCTTCAATTCTTGCTATTGTCGACTGTGGTATAGAAATCATATCCGCGAGTTTTTGTTGAGATATACCAAGCTCTTTTCTTTTTTGTATTATTTTTTGCAATAAATCATGCTCTGTATTCATTTTTATTCACCAAGTTTTCTTTCCAATTCTTCAATAGAAGGCAACGAATTTTTAAGTTTCTTAGGTAGTAACTTATTAAGTTCATACGATGAAATACCAAGTGGAATGTTATAGTTTTCTAAAGAATACTCTGCAACTATTTTATCTTTATCTTTACAAATTAATATACCTATTGTCGGATTATCATTTTCTCCTTTTAATAAGTGGTTAACTGATGATACATAAGTGCTTAATTGACCTAAATCGCCTGGCGTGAACTTTGTAATTTTTACTTCAACAACAACATAAGCATGTAGCTTTATATTATAAAACAATAAATCTGTGAAGAATTCGGTTTCTCCAACCAACATTCTGTGTTCTCTACCAACAAAAGCAAAACCCTCACCGAGCTCTAGCAAAAACTTTTGAATATTTTCTATTAAGGCATTCTTAAGTTCTTTCTCATTATATTCATTGGTGATAGCTAAAAAATCAAAATTATATGGATCTTTCGTTATCTGCCTTGCTAAATCCTTGTTTGTATCAGGTAGAGCTAGTTCAAAATTATTAATTGTCTTGCCTTCACGTTCATATAAATCAGTAGAAATGAAATTTAGCAAAACATCTCTCGACCAATTATTTTCATGAGTTTTTCTTACAAAAAACAATGCTTTTTCCACTTCTTTGCATTTATCAATAATATATCTATGATGTCCCCAAGGAATGGAAAACAATTCTGCCACAAGTTGTGGCATTTTTTTGATTGCGTTAGAGTATAACGAATAAAAATTTTCGATATATCTCAAATTGCGTGGAGAAAAGCCCTTAACATTAGGCAAATTAGAAACTAATTCTTCGCTCAAAGAATCATAGAATCTAGAGCCATATGTAGCTTTAAAAGAATTATTTGCAATTTCTTTTCCAAGCTCAAAATAAAACTTAAGCATTTCGCTATTAACACTTATTGCGGTCTTAATCTGCGCTTTTTTATACTTTTCACTTATATTAATAGCCCATGCTTTAAATTCATTATTCATCACTATATTAGACATATGACACCTCCAACTATTATATATTATTATAGCACATATGCATTTATAAATCATCAAAGATACATATCAAAAACTCAATAATTCAGTTAATTTCAGAAGAAAGAAATTGTTCATAACGCAGTTGACAATGTGTCAAAGTTAGAAATCAAGGGAATAGTTAAGTATTTTAAAGCAATTCATAAATTAGACATTTTATAAATTTGTCTTTCCGGTTTTTATCTAAAAATATGATTAATCTTATTGTTTTAATAATTTTTCTAATTTATTTTTATATTCTTTGTTTTTGAAATCTTTATGCTTCGTTTCTAATTCAAATATATATTCAGTTAACACGCTTGCAATCGCATCTTTAGCTCTCACTTCG
Source organism: Bacilli bacterium (assembly GCA_045600585.1). Taxonomy (GTDB): domain Bacteria; phylum Bacillota_I; class Bacilli_A; order RFN20; family CAG-826; genus JAZRYE01. The sequence continues at coordinate 21,212 of JAZRYE010000013.1, forward strand.
CCATGAATTGCCTCTAATTTTTCAAAAATTTCTCTCACATAAACTAAATTAGAAATTTGTTCTTCTACTGCTTGTATAAGCGCATTTTTAAGGCGAGGATTATATTCTTTAGTATAATCATCTAAACAAACATTCGTTTGTTCTATAAATTCTTTTTCACAGGTAAGAGATTCTTCATAATCGAAAATAAATGATTCATCTAATGTTTCATTTATATCTTCTATATCTAATGGCAAATCAAAATCGCCATATTTATCTATCGGAGCATTCCAAGGTTTATAAATTCCATTTTCTTCATCTTCTTCATCACAATCTGGATCAATCTCACCATTAAATAAAGCAAATAAAGTACAAATGTGATCTTCCCAAATTCCTTGTCCAGCTCCATCTATTAAAATAATATTTTTCTTAGATTTAACTTCAACTTTTTGTTTGTACTTTTTGCAAGAGAAATCCCATCCATCACCTGTGTCATATTCATAGTCAAAATTATCAGGTAAATCACTTAAATGATAATTTCCTAAATACTTATAGCCATCAATCGGATCTTCCATAAAAGGGGCCATAACATATTGTGTTTTTCTTCTGTTGCATGTAATTAGAAAACAATGTTCAAACATAGCTCCAACAGCAGTGCCTAATTCAACGCCAAGTTTAAATAAATCTGGGTCCCCTTTAACTAAGACAACACGATAAAAACGATTCTTTGGTCCGTACTTAAAATCTAATCTAATCTTTGTATAATTCATAAAAATTCTCTTTCGATATATTAATTATATATGAGCGTATTTAAAGTGTCGACTGGTGCTTTTACTTTGTAATGATAATTAATTAGATACTTTTCTTGTTTCTATTCTCGTAAGTAGTAAATCTAATTTCAATATCTCCATCCATCATAGGAGTTCCTTCGTCAACACATACAAATGAAGGATCTTCATCAAGATTAGGGAAGAATACTTCTGCTCCCCCATCTGCATTGGCTTTAGTTAATAATACTTTATCAACATAAGGTAACATTTGACGATAAATTGAAGCTCCACCAATAACGAACACAGTTTCTTTTTCGCTATATTCTTTTATTGTCTTTAAGAAGTCATCAAATGTATGAACATTAATAACTCCTTCATAGTTATGAGTAACGTCTTGAGATAAGACAATATGAGTTCTATTTTTTAATGGCTTAGCGTTAGGGAATGATAATAATGTATTTTCTCCTAAACATACGACATGTCCTTTAGTTGTTTCTCTAAAAAACTTCATATCTAAAGGAAGATTGAATAACAATCCGTTCTTCTTACCAATGCCGTATTTATTATCTACACATAAAATTGAAATAATCATAATTAAATAGCTACAGGAATCTTCTTATCTAATTTTTCGTATTCGTAATCTACGAGTTCGAAGTCTTCTACTTTGAAATCATAGAAATTCTTAACATTAGGGTTAACTTTTAATTTAGGTGCCTTGTGTTGTGGTTTTTCAATGATTTCTTTAACAATATCAACATGTCTATCATAGATATGAGCATCAGAAATAACATGTACTAACGTACCAGCTTTTAATCCTGATACTTGAGCAAACATAATTAATAACAATGAATATTGAAGGACGTTCCAGTTATTAGCAGTAAGCATATCATTACTTCTTTGATTTAAGATGCCATTAAGTGTATCTCCGGTAACATTAAATGTCATAGAGTATGCACATGGATATAAGTGCATTTCATGTAAATCTTGGAAGTTATAAATATTAGTCATAATACGACGAGATTGAGGATTATGTTTTAAGTCATATAAAACTCTATCGACTTGGTCGAATTCACCTTCTGCATATTTATGTTTAACACCTAATTGATAACCATAAGCTTTACCAATAGATCCTGTTTCATCAGCCCATGAATCCCAAATATGAGAATTTAAATCATGGATGTTATTGCTCTTCTTTTGCCAAATCCAAAGAAGTTCATCTAAGCATGATTTAAATGCAGTTCTTCTGATAGTTAAAATAGGTAATTCTTCTTGTAAGTTATATCTATTAACAATGCAGAATTTTTTAACAGTATGAGCAGGAGTGCCATCATCCCAATGTGGTCTAACTGGTAAATCTGTATCCCAGAAACCGTTCTCTAATATATCTTTCATGTTAGCAACAAATATTTCATCTGCTTTTGACATAATTATTCCTCCAAATATTAATTACAAATATTATACTTAACTTCGTTTAACTTTTAACTAATTGTTAATAAATTTAGAAAAATTAAGAAAAATTTCGATTTAGTCCCCTATAAATAAGTATGGAGGCATTTTATATGCATCCTAATACAAGGGGAGGGAGTTTACTCGCTAGTTTAGATTATACGGTTGTAATGGAAAGGGGTAGTTTGATGTCAGAAGTCATTATCATTTTGATTTTGATCTTCATGATCATAAAAAAAGATGGCAAATAGCCCAAAGCTAATTACCATCACGCCTTGCCTTGATTATAACTCGTAAATCTTGAATTAGAAAGAGGGATTTCCTCCTTCTTGGATTAATTAGAATTAAACAATTTCTTCAAATAACACCGAATCATAATTAAAAAATATTTTGCAAAATGCACTATTGGATTATATAAATATGTCCATGATTAATGGGACAATTCTTTCATAAAAGTATATTGTCTTTTTAAGCATAAGCTGCCAAACTAAATGCATGAAAACAATAGAAGTAAGTGCAGCAATAATAATTTCTGAAGGCAAAATATTTATCACGCAACGTGGATACGGCGAATTCAAAGATATGTGGGAATTCCCTGGTGGAAAACTTGAGCAAGGTGAAACAGGTGAACAAGCAATTGTGAGAGAAATCAAAGAAGAACTAAATGCAGAAATAATAGTCAAAAAATATTTAAATACCGTTGAGTATACATATCCAACATTTCATATAGTAATGCACAACTATATATGCGAATTGAAAGAAAAGCATCTAGAGCTCTTAGAAGCGGAAGATGCTAAATTTGTATGTTCAGACGAGCTTGATTTAGTAAACTTTTTACCAGCTGATTTATTAATATTAAGTGATTTAAAAAGTTATTTAAATTCTATTGGAGTAACCAAATAATCATAGACATCAGACCTAACGCTTGTCTCAAGTTTTAAATAGCATTTACAGACAGTATTCATTGAAGCCATAACATAGTCTTCATAATTTGAAACATAACATTCCCCCAAATAGTAGAAAGAAGTCCCTTCACCTTTTTTGCTTGGTTTCTTGGCATTAATTTTTTTATTAGTTTTTTCAACAAAAAGTAAAAGTTTTAAATTACCTTTTTGGTTTTCAGAAATAATATTTATTTCATCTTTTCCTTTTGTTCTTGTGAACCATAAAAATGTATTTTCATCAATAAATTGATCTTCATAATTTGTTGATGAATCTGCAGCAAGATCTTTGTGATATGTAACAAAAATAGGCAAAACTTTTTGATTTTTCCAACGCGGATACCCATAAAGCGTGCTATCAACATTTTTTGTCATTTTCGATATTCTGCAGAAATCACGTCGGGTATATCTTTCATACAATTTAAATTCACTTGCTGCATCAAAATACTTTTCATTCAAATCCTTGGCGTTAAATATTATTTGCTCAAGTACTTCCTTAAATTCTTTTTTCTTTAATGCTGTACATAATAAATTTGAAGCATTAAAGTATCCATTTTCTTCCTCGATTAAAGAAATATTATTTTCGCAATATTTTGAACCTTTTTTGTTATAAAATTTACCTGTAAATAAAGAAATAACACTATCTTTATACTGTATCTCCTCATCAGCAAAATCTATATATCCTTGTTCTGCTGCTTGTTTTAATTTGACAATATCAATTAGCCTTTTCCCATCTCCTATTAATTCTGAAATATATTGCAAGAGAAGTTTTTCATTTTCTGACAGGGTATCTTTCATAGTACCTAAAAGCACTAAAATATCATAATAAGATGGAAAAATTTGATAATCCAAAAATACTCTCGATGAAAAATCAGAAATTCTTTCAAATTCATTTAAAGTAGGATCTTTTGAATTAAATCTATTTTTAATTCTTTGAAATTCCTTTTTGATATTTTGCCTTTCGTAAAGATTTGCGTTTGTAATCGAATTGTATATACGCTCTTTAGAAATTTTATCAAATTGTATTGATGATTTTCCTGGAAGAATGTCAGTTACAGTTTTAATTATCTCGTGCTCAGAAATTTTTGATTTGCTCAAAGCCTTAGAAATGCAGTAATTATTCTTATAGTTTCCAATAAAATCTAAAACAGTTACATATTCTTTTTCTTTTGCAAGTCTAAGCCCTCTGCCTAATTGCTGTATAAAAACAATTGATGACTCCGTAGGTCTTAACATAATTACTTGATTAACAGATGGAATATCTACACCTTCATTAAAATATCAACAGTGAAAATATAATCTAAAGCTTCGGAATTATTGTCCTTTTGTTCTAACCTTTCTATGCAGTTTTCTCTATCAGCTTGAGAAGTGATTCCGCTTAAGCAAACAGTTCTATATCCTTTTTTGTTAAAAGCATCTGAAAGAAGTTTTCCTTCATCTACACTTTTAACAAATATGAGTCCCTTTACTCTATCTCCACTATATCCATAATATTCCGCCTGCGAAATAACATGATTAATACGTTCATCACTAGCGAGTTGATTAATATCAGTGTCCTCAGATATTTCTTTTCCATCGACACTCAATTCAGCAATACCATAATAATTGAATGGAGTAAGCATATTTGAATCAAGCGCATCCATTAATCTAACTTCATGTAAAACATTATGTTCAAATAAAGCATACGTATCATAGCCATCATTTCTATCTGGAGTTGCAGACATGCCTAAAAGAAATTTTGGCTTAAAATAATTAATAATATTTTGATATTTGTTATTACCAACTCGATGGACTTCATCAATTACAATAACATCAAACTCTTCTGGGTCAAACTTTCTTAATGATGATTCCTTTTGCAGTAAGGAAGAGGAAGCAAAAACAAAATCGGCAGAATCAACATCTTTATGATTTCCAGTATATAGAGCACATGATTTCTTGTATTCAAAAACAATATCATAAGCTTCCATTGATTGCTTTAATATTGTTTCTCTATGTGCAACAAATAGCATCCTATTAACATTAAATGAATCAATATTTTTAACACCTAATGCACTTGCAAAAGTTTTTCCGGTACCTGTAGCAGATATCAGCAAGCCTCTCTTTTTATGATTGTGGCTAATACTATAATTTAGATTTCTAATAAAAGCTTGCTGCATTTTGTTTGGTTCTATATGTGGTTTATCAGATGAGCCCGAACTTTCCTCAATTAAATCGATTATTTTTTTATTTCTTTCCCAGTCGTTTTCGTATTCATCAATAACGTTTTCAATGGGTTCAGATATGTTCCAAACTGATTCAAATTCATCAATAATATTCTTAATTGCCTTAGCTGTTTTTAAACCAACTATTTCAACATTCCATTCTTGATTAACTGTTAAGGCTGATTGGGTCATATTAGAAGATCCAACAATAGCCGCTGTATCCTCACCATAATTAAAAATATAGCCTTTTGTATGAAAACCTGACTCATTTTTTCCACATTGAAATAACCTTAATTCAATGTTTTTCATTTTCATGATTTCACGCATTGACTTAGGATCGCTAAAGAAAAGATAGTCTGTTGTAATAATTCTGCCCTTTTTATCGTTGCTTTCAGAGAATTCTTTAAGGGCCATTTTTAATTTTGCGAGTCCACCATCATTTATAAAAGCAACGCTAAAAGAAAATGAGCTGCAACAATCTAAATGATACAAAATTGTTTTTAAGACTTGTTTGCCTTCTTTGTAATCATTATATACAAATTTATTGCTTCTTATATCTTTTAAAAAGGATTTAGAAATGATCTCATCATAAGGAATCATATTTTAAGCTTACCAGGCAACCCGACAACAGAAAAGATCTAAATAAATATTTAGAGAAGGAAAAATAAAAATTTTTAAGAAAAAAATCGAAATTTCCCCCTATTAATAAAGTAGGGGGCATAAATTATGCAACCTCATTCAATGGAAGGAGATTTACTCGCTAACTCATATACGGTTGTAATAGAAAGGAGAAGTTTGGTGACAGAAGTCATTATCATTTTGATTTTGATCTTCTTGATTATTATCAAATTAAAAGATGGCCGTTAGCCAAAGCTAATTGCCACCTCTTCCTGTCTTGATTATAACTCGTAAATTATGACTTAGAAAGAGGAATCTTCCTCTCCCTTGAATGAATGTGAATGTTTATTCATCAAACAAAGACATCTGTACACTTTCAATGTCTTTAATGCCTTCAACTGTAGACTCAAACAATTTAATAATTAACTCATAGTCCTTGACTTGACTATTAGCAATTCTAATTAATTTAATTCCGTATTTAATACAGATTTGTTCTTTCTCTCTATCTCTTCTAACGGTTTCTTTAGAACCAACATGTTCTCCACCATCGATTTCAAAAACTACAACTGTTCTATATCTTCTATTTAATAAGCCTTCGGTTGCTTGAACAACGACATCAAATTCCTTTTTACCAATTAAATGGAAATCTTCTTCATTTGCATTTTTTAATGCTTCTCGTACAGGCATATTTCTTTCAATTCTAAATTTTGTTCCTCTTCTATTGAAATAAGGATTAATTGTATCGAAAAAGTTTTTCTCGCTTTGAGAATCATTAGAGAAGTCGGCCATGATTGATATTTCACTTCTAGGTACTTTATATTCGCCATTGGATTTGACGTAGTCGGATAAAGCTTTGATATCATTAATTTCGCCTTTGCTTAAAGTATCGATAGCTTCTTTATCACCAACAAATATTAAACTTTCTTTTGCTCTGGTAACTGCAACATTAATTAATTCGTGATTATTCTTAATCCAGTCCATTGTTTTATCACCAGTTCTAAGTGACAATGCTGCAGATACTATAATTACTGATTTTTCAGAACCTTGTAATGTATGGATTGTACCAGCTCTAGTATCTTTAATTCCTAATTCATCTAAGTATCTATTGATTAAAGCAGCTTGATTTACAAACGGAGTAATAATGCCAACATCATGATAATCATTCCTTTTAATCAAATTGGCTATTTCTCTTGCTTCAGCTTCATATGCATTTCTAGCTTCAGGATTATATCGATTTTTTACATCATAATAGACAAGATTACCCGGATTTTGGTTAATCAGTTTAAGTTGTTCATTATAGAATCTATCGTTTACAAATCCAGCGATCTTCTTACCACATCTATAGTGATAGCTTAACAAAATACTCTTGGAGTTTTTGTCTTTCGAAAGCATCGTTGATAATATCGAATTTTTAATGTAGTTATATTCTTTTTTAATGCCATATTTAGTCATTAAACTATCGTTAACATCTGGCTCAAGAACAGTAACTGGTTGTAATTGGTTCGTGTCACCAACAAGAAGCAAATCAGTAGCCCTAACAATTGGAATTAAACTTGATGCAACATTACATTGGCCTGATTCGTCCATGATGCATAAATCAAAATGTGGCTTTGGAGAGCCGAGTTTTTCGCTAGATAAATTTGTAGTTACAACAATTGGAAAGACATCTAAAAATTTTCTTAAATTCTTATCGTCTCTAAGATATTTATTAAAGTCTGTTACAGCAGAATCTAAATCGCCATTTGTAATAATTGCTCTTAATTCTTCAAAAGAATCATAATTTAATTTTCTTAATCTTTCTAATGATGAATAATAAACATAATTTTGGAAGGATCTATCTTCAGAAGCAGAAATAGCGTATTTAGTAACCATTTCATCATCAATGTTTGGCATGGATTCAAGCTTTTTGTTCTGAACTTCTATTTGTTCAGATATCTTCTTATTAATTGCCTCAGAAGTAGATAACTTTGACATCTTATTTAAATTCTTAATTGTGTCTATTAAATCTATCTTTTCTTCGTATTGCTTTAAGATTTGTCTAAGTTCAGAATAGCCACTCATGACCTTGTCTTTTGATTCATTTGTCTTTTCTTCATTAGTCTTTTTGTCTTTTAAAGTTAACGCAAAAGAAAGTATGTCTCTTAATTTACTCAACGTCTCAATAGTTTCTGTATTATTGCCTAATCTAATAATAGGAAATATGATTTTTTCAACTTGATTAGTATAAGGCTTTCTATGAGTTAAAGAAGAAGTCATCTTCTTAAAAATATCATTAACCGGATGGTTATTATTTGAGCACACCAAAACTGTCTTATTATTTGCATAAGCTGATAATAATACATTAAAGATAGTTTCCGTCTTGCCTGTTCCCGGAGGACCTTTAATATAAGTAGTATGGTTAACCATAGAGTTATAAACAACTCTCATTTGATCAATGTTGATTTTGTTTTTATCGAATACAACAATGTTAGGATCTTTTTGAGTTCCAGTACCCGCTCTATTACGACCAAAAAATGCTTTAATTGGCTGAGTTAATGTACCTTTTTCTTCTGAAGCAGATATAGCTTCAAAAGCTTGATCAACGCCTCTTAAAGACTTTCTATCAAGAATAAAAATTGTAGGCCTTGTATTAACTTTTTCGTTATTTCTAAAATTACCTTTTATTAACTCAATCCATTTATCTTGATACTCATCAAATTTTTCACAGAAATCATCTGGATTAGCATCTAAATACATACCTAAAGTAACGCTTTTATCTTCTTCAATAAGGAATGATTTATTAATCGAAGTTTTCTTTGATAATTTAAGAGTTTTGTTTTTAAAGTTAAGGGCTAAACCACGATATGCAACAACATATTGTTTCCCATTTATATCGATAGAAAAGATATTGAAAGCCAATTCTTTGTTTCTATATATCTTCTCAGCATCATACTTATTATGCTTAAAAACCATATCTAAAATAGAGTTGAATTGATCATCATCAAGAACATATTTTTCTTGTTCTAAAAGAGTGTGTATATCAACCCCATTAACCATAATGGAATTCTTAATATATGGATCATTATCTAATCGATAACAATCTGATAAATAACTTAAAATATTATTATCTAATGTATCTGCCTCAAGATATGTTGCTACTTCAGGATCGTTATTAACTTTATCAATAAGTTTCTTTTGCGATGGATAGTAACTTTGTTCTAATAATCTAGCATTCAAAATGCCCGCCATATTTATCCAAACATACTTACCTAAGCACTTGTTGTCCTTGTAGGAATTAAATATATCTACATACAGCTTGTCTTTTTGCGCATCAACATCCGCGATGCCAATATAAAAAATAGTATTCTCCTTTTTAGAGTTAATATATTCAATTTCAATCCACTTTTCTTCTAAAATAGCTTGATAGATGATTGATTTAACTGACTGAGCCATGTGCTTATTATAGCAATATTTATTTTATAAAAGATAAATATATAAAAAAATTTCAGCAAACAAAGCAAAGTGTTGGTAAAAAATCATTTATTTGAGTACTACACTTTCTTTTTTGATATACTTATTTCAGCCAGGAAAAAATAGATATTTTTAAGCAGTAAACCAGTCTATGAGACTTTCCTGGCGGTTATCCTCACCTGGT
>JAZRYE010000014.1:0-60427 GCA_045600585.1 Bacilli bacterium
AGGTAATTTCGTATATAAAATTAAAGAATAAATGAATTCCGACCTTATTAGGCCGGTTTTCTTTCTCCATCATTTCAAATACAATTTCCTAATCAAAGAAAAAAGCCATATCAGGAGCGATATGGCGATTTTTTCAGAATGGTACCGTCGAAGCGACTCGAACGCTTGACCTACGGCTTAGAAGGCAGTTGCTCTATCCAACTGAGCTACGACGGCATATGTGCTTTAATATAATAGAGCAAAGGCAAAACCTTTTCAAGCACTTAATTATGTAATTTTATATATAACTCTTTAGCAACAGGCTCTGGAAGAAGTTGACTTAGTTCTTCAATAGAAGCATTCTTGAGTTCCACTATATCTGGATAAGCTCTATAGAGAACTTCTTTTCTTTTATCGCCTAGTCCAGGAATATCATCCAAGATTGATGATTTCATTGCCTTATTTCGTTTGTCTTTATGGAATGTAATTGCGAATCTATGTACTTCATCTTGCATCCTAGTTAATAAAAAGAATAATGATTTATTAGTAATAGGATAGGTATTTCCATCAATATCAATTAAACCTTCAGTTTGATGCTTATCATTTTTATATAAACCAAATAATCTAATAGATGTTGCGTTTGCGTCTATCAAAGATAGAGAGGCTGCTTTAATTTGGTTGAGTCCACCATCAACAAGAATGAGATCTGGAAGTTTTTTATTCTCTTGAACAAGTCGAGAATAATGACGATAGACAACTTCTCTCATGCTCATCAAGTCATCGCGAGTTTCTTCGTGTTCAATTTTAAATTTTCGATAAAGACCTTTTGCGGGTTCCCCATTAATAAATGCAACCATTGCCCCAACCGGAGAAGAACCTTGAAGATGAGAATTATCAAATAGTTCAATGTGATATGGAGTTGGAATAGAAAGTATTTTGCCCAATTCCTCAAGCATTTCTAATTTATCATCATCTAATCGAGCAGAAAGAAAATATTCATCTAATGCATTATTCGCGTTTTCTTTGCAAACAAGAATCAAATCTTGAATTTTACCTTTGGTAACACTTAACAAATTCACATCTAAAAGTCCATCCAGCATTTCTAAAACGTTATTTGAATTGATATATAATTCGCTAGGTAATGGATGATTTTGATAGAACTGTAAAATAAGATCTGCAACCTGTTCTTCATTATCGCCAAATTCTTCAACAATGAATGTCTTTTTATCTAAAAGAAGTCCTCTACGATATAAAAGAACCGCTAAAGATAAATATCCTTCACGAGTAGAAAAGGCAAAAATATCTCTATCCACCTTGTCTCTTCCTTCAACATTTTGAGTTTGATTGATGTGATCGATTGCATCAACAATCTTTTTATATTCTAACGCAGTTTCAAATTCAAGGTTTTCGCTTGCATCTTTCATCTTATTGAAAATTTCAGTTCTTTTCTTGGAATTGTTGCCTCTCATAAAAGATTTAATTTCTTCTCTAAGGGAAGAATTTGTCTCTTCATCAATTATATTGATGCATGGAGCAAGACATTGTCCCAAATGAAAATATAAGCAAGTTGATTGTTGCAAGTTTTGGCATTTTCTAATTGGATAAATCTTGTTTAAAAGTGAAACCATCGCACTTGCCGCAGAGGAATTTGGAAAAGGACCAAAGTAATCGTAATTTCTATCTTTGGTATTTCTTTTAATCATTAGATATGGATCACCCGTTTTTCTTAAAGCGATATACGGATAATGCGCACCATCTTTAAGAAGAATGTTATATCGAGGATAATGGGTTTGAATCAAATTCATTTCAAGAACTAAAGCTTCTTTTTCGTTTGATGTAATAATTGTATCGAAATAATCGACATTAGTTACCATCTTATGAACTTTACCAACCTGTGGTCTTAAAAAGTATTGAGATACTCTTTTTTGCAAATCTTTGGCTTTGCCAACATAGATGATTTTATCGTTTTTGTCGTGCATCAAATAAACACCAGGAAGATGCTTAAGATTTGAAATAAGTTGTTTCAATTTATCTGTCATTTTTTAAATATAACTACAGTAGCTCCACCCATGCCTTCGGTGGCATCACCAGGACGATACGTGCAATCTTTTTGCTTATCTAAATAGCTTCTAACCATTTTGCGGAGAGCACCACTACCAAATCCATGAATAATTCTAACTTGTGATAGATTTTTTAATCTAACATTGTCTAAATATTTGATTAATTCTTCTTGAGCTTCTTCGACATGTAGCCCAATCAAATTGAGTTCAAGACCAACTTTGAGGTTGATATTAGCTTCATAATTATTTTTCTTAGTGTTTTTAGGCTGATACTTAGGCGTTGGAATCTTGTGTAACTTATTCTTCTCAACATCAAAAGACATGCCTCCATCGCCCGATACATGAGCTTTATTGCCTTTAAGTCTAACAACCTTACCTGACATGCCTAAAGAAGGAACAGAAACATAATCTCCTTCTTTGATTTCTTCATCATAAATTACATCATCAGGTTGTTCTTCTAAATCATCGATATTCTTTTTAAGTTCAATGACTTCGTGAAGTTTAATATTATCTTTAGAAAGTTCGGACATAACAAGCTCAATTTCTTCCCTTGCTCTTTTGAGCATTTTTTGTTTTTCATCAGAAACATCTTCTAGAAGATGATCTCTTCTATCCTTAAGCATCTTTTCATCGTTTTCAAGTTTCTTTAAACGATAATCAATGTCTTTCTTTTCTCTAATCAATTCATCTGATAAGCGTGTAGCGGCATCTAGTTTCTTTTGTAAAATGTCGATTAATTCAGTTGCATCATTGCTCTTATTGTTTTTTACATAAATACGTGCTTCTTCAATAATTTCTTTTGAAATGCCATATCTTGTAGCGACATCTAATGCATATGAATGACCAGGAGCGCCTAATCTAAAACGATATGTTGGTAATAATTTATCTTCATCAAAAATCATTGATGAGTTTTCTAAATGTTTAGAAAGGAATGCATATTCTTTTAAAGCATCAAAATGAGATGAAATCATTGCAAGAGCGTGTTTATTTTCCAAATATCTAGTAACAGCGTACGCTAGAGCTTCGCCTTCTCTCGGATCAGTACCTGTACCTAATTCATCTAAAAGAACTAAGTCTTTACCTTTAACTGCACTTATAATTTCGCTTAGTTGCGATACATGTGCAGAGAATGTTGATAAATTATCAGAAAGTGATTGATTATCACCAATATCAATAAATATATGATTAAAATGACCAAGTTTTGCTTGTTTACAAGGAATAGCTAAACCTGATTGATGCATCATAACCATTAAGCCAACAGTTTTCAAAGAAACAGTTTTGCCACCAGCATTTGGCCCGGAGATAATGACAATACGTTTGTCTTCATCCAAATAGTAAGTGTTAGAAACAACCTTTTCCTTATCAATCAAAGGATGTCTTGCTTCTTTTAAATCAACTATTTGTCTATCTGACATTTCAGCGATTTCTGCATTAATTTCAAAAGCATATTGGCTCTTAGCAATAAGGAAATCAAAATCTGCGATAATCTTGTTATTTGCAATGATTTCTCCTTCTTGAAGGAGGACTAACGAAGTTAAAGCTTTTAATATTTTTCTTACCTCTTCGTTTTCTTCAACTTTTAAAGAGGTGATTAAGTTGTTCATTTGAACAATTTCCATCGGCTCAATAAAAGTTGTATTACCACTATCGGATACATCATAAATAATGCCTGGGACTTTATTCTTATCCACTGTTTTAACTGGTAATACAAAGTGGCCGTCTCTTATAGTTGCGTTATCACCGCTTAGATAAATTGAATATGAAAATGCTAAAGAAGCAATTCGAGAGTTAAGTGTTGCTTCTGCTTTTTTGAGCTTAGCTCTAATTTCTTTTAATTCAGGAGTTGCATTATCTGCGACTGTTAGAGCGTTTGTGATAACTCTATGAATTTCTTTTTCAAGATTGGTTAAATCAAAGAAACCACTAGCACGTTGACTTGTTCTTGGATACGACAAATCAATTTTCTTTAAGAAAGCTGATATTTTTTGACTTGTCAAAACATCATCAGCGATAAGATTTAAATCTCTTGGAGTTAAAAGAGCGGTCTTCTTTGCCATTTCAATGAGCTTTAAGGCGTTTGCACTGGTAGCAATAGGCATAACGCCAAAACGAACAATGATAGACATCATTTCTTTTAAATCTTCTAAAGCATCACTAACATCTTTAGATGAAGACATCATTTCTAATGAATCAATATATTCTTGTCCTAGTTCAGTTTTACTATATTCCAAGATTGATAATTTGATTTTGTTAAATTCGAAAGTTTGATAAATATTTTGCATACTTTATTATGTTATCACAACTTTGTTGGTTTTATATAAGTCATTTATGCTAAAATATCTAAGTCATGGTCACTATCACTGTTTCGAAAGCAAAAATATTAGAAATGCGCTTAGCATATCAAGAATACATTGTTCCTAATAATGGGGAATATGTTGACTTTTGTGCTAAATACAAAGGATTAGTGATAACTGCGTATCTTTCTAAGAAAGAGCAAAGAAAAGTCACTTTTGTCGGTAACGGAGCTTTAGAAGAAGCTAAGTTTTGGGATGAAAACACAAAAGAAGCTGAAGTAAAAGAACAATTAAAAAAATCATGGCAATGTTTTGATGATCAAATTGGTTCTGATGAAGTTGGGGTTGGAGACTTTTTAGCTCCAATGATTGTTGTCGCGGCTTTCGTAAGAAAAACCGATATAAAAACTCTAAAAGAGTTTGGTGTTGATGATTCCAAAAGATTAAAAGATGAAGACATCATGGAAATGGGACCAAAATTAGCAAAGAGATTTTTTGCATCCAAACTCACATTATCAAACGAGAAATATAATGAAATGATTGCCAAAGGTGAAAATCTCAATTCCTTAAAAGCAAAAATGCATAATAGAGCGTTGCTTAATTTATTAAAACAATTCCCTGATGTTAAAAATGTCTTTGTTGACCAATTTGTTGGAGAAGACAAATATTACGAATATCTCAACGATAAAAACGAAATGAAGGTTGGAGATATTACTTTCAGAACAAAAGGTGAATCATATTATCCATGCGTTGCTTTAGCAAGCGTTCTTGCTCGTTATTCTTTTTTACTAGAAGTAGAAAAATTATCAAAGCAATACAAAATGGAAATTCCACTTGGTGCTTCAAATAGAGTAAATGAATTTTCTAAAGCATTTATCAAAAAATATGGCATCAAGGAATTTGACAAGATTGCAAAGAAAAACTTCGCAAATTATCGCGAAGTCACATCTTTACTTTAATTCTTTAATTATTTTTTTAAAATAATCAGGAATATCAATTTGGAATGTCATTTCCTTCTTGGTTCTTGGATGAATAAGCTTTAATTTATATGCTGTAAGTAGCTGCCCTTCTTTATGAAGTTTGGCAGCATTTTTCTTGCAATAGAGAGGATCCCCTTCCACTGGATGATTAATGTAAGCCATATGAACACGAATTTGATGCGTTCTACCTGTAACAAGTTGGCAATCAACTAATGTATGGTTAGTAAATCTCTTAACAACCGTGAAGTGAGTTATAGCAGGTTTGCCGTTTTCAGCATTTACAGCCATTTTTTGACGGTTACCCTTGTCTCTACCAATCGGAAGATTAATCGTTCCTTTATTTTCCTTAATAATGCCTTTAACTAAGCAAAGATATTCTCTAGCCATTGTATGATCTTTAAGTTGCTCTGCAAGTTCATGATGTGCAAAGTCGTTCTTAGCCACGCAAATAAGGCCAGAAGTATCTTTATCAATACGATGAACAATGCCTGGACGAATAACTCCATTGATACCAGAAAGATCATCGCAATGATTCAAAACAGCGTTGACTAAAGTACCAGACCAATGGCCGAAAGATGGGTGAACAACCATGCCTTGAGGTTTATTAATTACAAGTATATCCGAGTCTTCATATACGACATCTAATGGGATATCTTCCTTATTAACTTCAAGAGGTTTTTCTTCAGGAATATCGAGAGAAATTTCATCACCTACTCTTACCTTATAAGAACCCTTGCTAACTTTACCGTTAACTTGACAATTTCCTTCATCGATTACTTTAGAGATAAAAGTGCGCGATTTTTCAGGTAAAAATTGAGAAAGCAATTTATCTACTCTTAATCCTACTAATTCTTCTGTTACTTTGTAAGTATTCATAAATCTATACTAATAATCTACTAATTTTATACTATTTATTATCAGAACTGTCTTCTTGCTTTGATTCCACTTTTTCTGCTTCTTTAGCTGCTTTTTCTGCTTTGATTTCAGCAAGTTCTTGTTCTCTTTTTGCTTTAACCTCTTTTACTTCATCAACAATCAAGTAAATAATAAGGATAATGGCACCGATTACAACACAGCTATCAGCGATGTTGAAATGATAACCCCAGATGCCACAGAAGTCAATCCAGTCAACAACCGCATAGTCACTTTTGGCGTAGAATAAACGGTCAATAATATTGCCAACTGCGCCAACAAGAATGAGCATAATACATGCTTTATAAATCTTATTTAGAGACTTATATTTCTTGATGTAGAAGAAGGTAATACCTATCGTAGCAGCACCAGCAACAACTAGATAAATAATTCTATTAACTCTATTAACTGTATCTGCATTTTCACCTTTATAACCAATTCCAAAAGCTGCTTTGAAATTTTGAACATACTCTATTTGAAGAAAATTGTTAATTAAAACAATTGGCTCGCTGCCGGGTTCTCCAGCTGGAATCATATTGTTCATAACTAATTGTTTTGTAACAATATCAACAATAAGAAAAATAACAAACAACCAAATAAATGAGAAGAAGAACCACTTTAATCCTTTTAGCACTTTTTCTTTTGTCATATTATTTGCCTACGACTTTCTGGCATCTTGGGCAGATATAAGTGCCATCTTCTGCAGTTAAACACTCATTATCATAGTTCCAACAACGTTCGCATTTGTGACCTGGGTGATGGATTGCTTTAACACGAGAAATCTTAAATGCTTCACCATCATTTGGACATTCTTCAATTGAAGAAACAACAAAGATACGTTTTGCTTCATCGCTTGGAAGAGAATGATATAACTTAGCGTATTCTGATTCTGATTCATTGAATTGAATTGATACGCTTGCTTCTTGAGCAGATCCAATAGCTTTTTCATTTCTGGCGTTTTCAAGAGCTTTTAAGACGTCTGCACGTAAAACCTTAAGAGTTTCATATTCGTTTGTTAAAGAAGCATCTACATCAGCTACAACCGGATAATCAAGGAATTGTGGATTATCTTTTCTTTCACCAGGAAGATTCTTATTAAATTCATCCATTGTGAATGGAAGAATAGGAGTTAAGATTCTTAATAAAGCTTCACCAACTCTATATAAGACAGTTTGAACTTGATTACGTCTAACACTATCTTTGCCATCACAATATAAAGTGTCTTTTGAAATATCTAAATAGAAGCTAGATAAATCAGAGGACATAAATGTCATGATATCACTTGTTGCGCTAGCGAAATCATATTCATCAAAATTCTTAACAACTCTATTGATTAAGGATTGTAATTCATTAAGAACACATAAATCTACCTTTTCAAATGTTGTTGCTTGTTTTGTAGTATCAAAATCAACTAAGTTCCAAGAAATGAACTTTAAAGTGTTTCTTACTTTACGATATTGTTCAGAAACTTGTTTTACGAGATTTTCACCGATACGAACATCTTGTTGATAGTTAACGCTTGCAACCCAAAGTCTCAAGATATCAGCGCCATAAACATTAGCAATCTTTACTGGATCGACGCCATTACCTTTAGATTTATGCATTTGTTCACCGTGTTCATCTAATACCCAACCATGAGAAACAACATTTTTATATGGAGCAACACCTATAGTTGCAACAGAAACGATTAATGAAGAATTGAACCAACCACGATATTGGTCACTACCTTCAAGATATAAATCGCTTGGATATTTAATGCCTCTATCAACTAATGTACCATTCCATGAAGAACCTGAATCAAACCAAACATCCATGATGTCGTTTTCTTTAGTGAATTCACCATTAGGTGAATGAACATTCTTATATCCTTCTGGTAATAATTCTTTTGCAGTCTTTTTATACCAAATGTTACTACCATTTTCTTTAACTAATTTAATGACATGGTCAAAGACTTCTTTTTCAATAATTGGAGTTCCATCTTCACAATAGAAAATTGGAATTGGGACACCCCAAGCTCTTTGACGGGAAATACACCAGTCACCGCGATCTTTAATCATGTTGACCATTCTTGTTTCACCCCATGCAGGATACCATGTTGTCTTATGAATTTGTTCCAAGAGTTTTTCTCTAATAGGTTCAATAGAGCAGAACCATTGGCTTGTTGCTCTAAAGATTAATGGTTTACCTGTTCTCCAGTCATGTGGATATGAGTGAGTAAATGTTTCATGTTTTAATAATGAACCATTTTCTTCAATAATTTTTAATACAGCATCGTTTGCCTTTTCATAGAAAAGACCTTCAATACCTTCACCAGTTCCTGGCATCATATAGCCGTGTTCATCAACTGGACAATATGGATCCAATCCTTTTCCTGGATATTTTAAACAAACTTGATAGTCTTCAACACCATGTCCTGGAGCAGTATGGACTAAACCAGTACCTGCATCGTTAGTAACGTGAGTGCCGACGATTACTAAAGAATCTCTATCATAGAATGGATGTTTACAAACTACATATTCGAGTTCGCTGCCTCTAATTGTCTTTAATAATGTAACTTCACCTAAATCTAAATCAGCGGCAAGCTTATCTTTGAATTCTTGTAAGAAAACTAATTTGCCTTTTGATGTTTGATATTCACCATAGATAAAATCAGGATGAGCAGAAATAGCTAAGTTTGCAGGTAATGTCCAAGGAGTTGTTGTCCAAATAACAAGTCTAGCATCTTGACTTACGACGCCTTTACCATCTCTAACTGGGAAAGCGACATAAATAGAATGCGATAAAACATCTGCATATTCAATTTCAGCTTCTGCTAAAGCAGATTCACTACTTGGTGACCAATAAACAGGTTTTAATCCTTTATAGATAAGACCTTCCATAGCCATTGCAGCAAATACTTCAATTTGTCTTGCTTCGTATTCTTTCTTTAAAGTTAAATATGGATTGTCAAAATCGCCGACTAAGCCAAGTCTTCTAATTTGTTCTTTTTGTCTATTGACTTGAGTATGTGCGTATTCAGCACATTTTTCTCTAAACTCAACGATTGGAGTTGTTTTTCTATTGACTCCTGATTTAGTAACCATGTTTTCAATTGGTAAACCATGTGTATCCCAACCAAAGATGAAAGGAGTTTTATATCCTTGCATATTTTTATAACGGACAACAAAATCTTTTAAAATTCTGTTGAGCATATGACCACAGTGCATATCACCATTAGCATATGGTGGGCCATCATGAAGAATAAATTCTTTCGCATCTTTACGATTTAAATTCATTGCTTCGTATAAATTTTCTTGTTTCCATTTTTCAACCAAAATAGGTTCTTTGACATTTAAGTTGCCTCTCATTTCAAAGTTGGATTTGGTCATTAAGAGAGTATCTTTATAGTTCATTTCTCTTTCCTCCAATATAAAAGCGTCCATCTAAGGACGCTAATGCGCGGTACCACCTTAGTTCTAGACATTGTCTAGCACTTCATTTCTCTATATCGTCAGAGCAACGGATTCTTACTATTAGTTCAGAGATCATACAAAGAAGTGATACCCTAACTATCTTTTTGTCGGGCTTCCACCATCCCCGGCTAGCTATAAATAGTTTTAGTTAGGACTTGTCTTCTAGGACAATTAATTTTAAGCAATAACTTTGTTAAATGCAATACATTGAAGATTGATAGCGTTGCTACCCGTTAATATAAACGATATTTGTCCAGTTAAAGGAGTATCAATTGCCTTGCCGTAAATTGCTGGAGTTTGATTGTTATAGATAACTGTCGCGGAATCTAATAATGTATTTTCTCCAACCATAATCTTTAGATTAAATGAGCTTGATGTGTTTGATGCAAATGCTTTAATATAAGCCGCATCAACTGTATATTCATCAATTGTTGTAATAATTACTTTAGTAACAGCAAATGTGCCTGAGCCCATCTTAAATCCACCATTTTTATTATCTGCAATGATTTGTCTTGATGTAATTCCACTAGTTGCTTCGTAATAGAATCTCCAAGTTACTTCTCCATCGGTAGTATCAACATGGTTTTCTGAATCATCTGTCCCATTTTTATCAGCGGAAGTCCAATTCTTATCCATTTGGCCAACATAAGAACAACTACCCATAGGATTTAAAGATATTTCATATGAATAATTAAAGGAACCGATTACCACAGTTGCAGTAACTATATCGCCATCTTCAGAAGTAAATGTATGGCCGTCTAAGTCATTTGTTGATTCTACTTCTTCTATTGTTAAGTCAGCGTTAACTTTTACAACTTGATAGTCACTGCTAGTTAATGTTTCACCTAATTTATAATCTCTTTTAGCAAATGCTAAAGCATAATGTTCTTTAAATTCAACTGATTCACATGTTGGAACTAATGATGCAAGTGAACCACTTTCATTCTTTTTATCTCCGAAGACATAATCGACAAGTTCAGGAAAATCAATATAAGGGTTTCTATTTCCTTGGGCAGTGTTTGTTCCACTTAAAGCATATGAATAAACCGATTCATTATGTTGCGCTTCATGTAAATTTACTGGAATGTTATTCCATTCAACTAATGTTGAAAGATTACCAATTTTATAGAATGTATTGGAATCTGAAGAATCGTAAGTAACTACTTCTTCAGTGATATTTAAGCCTTGATAAATGGTTTGACCCTCTTCATTAACTACATCATCTTTATACATTGTCGCCATGTAGAAAATGCTTCTTGCAACTAAACCTTTGTCTTCGTTAGAAGGTTCAAAAGTTTGAGGATCATATGTATATCCTCCAAAATCTTTATAATCAGGATTACTTGTATCCGCTGTTCCGTAGTTCTTATTTCCACGCGATGAGTTACCTGAGGAATTAGCAGCCCATAAATTATGAAAATCAGTTGCTCTTCCTAATGTCTTAACAGCGGTTGTTGTTGATTGACCTGTCATTAAAGAAGCTGGCCAAGCATGTTCTCTTTGCCATCCGATATTAGTCTTTGAATGAAAAACATCATTGTTGGAATAGATAACATCCAAATATTCAAAATCAGTAAATGATTTATCAGCGTCTTTATTCGACTCATAATTGCCGTCGTATTTTAAAGGAGTATATCCATCATGAATAATATCATGTAGCTGTTGCTTTAAATCTTCTCCATCAGTCCAGGATACTAAATCATAATAATAATTATTATATGCAGTAACATGGCTTGTCTCTTGACTTGTACTACTAGATTCATCAGAAGTGTCTTCTGTACTAGTAGATTCTTCTTTCGAAATTACTTCACTTGTAGTTAAAGAAGTAGTTTCACTTAGTAATGAAGAATCAAAAGAACAAGAAGAAACTTCTTCGTTCTTTTTGTTACCGCATGAGGCCAAGGTCATTGGCATTATTATTGATATAGAGATAAGGATTTTATTAAAAATTTTATTCATAGATAGGTATCAATAATTTGATTATATCAATTAACATCTTATATTCAAATTAATTCAAAAGAAAAAGGGACAACCCTGTCCCTATGCATCATAATCCTTTGAGCAAATCTTCAAATACTTTATCTTCTTCAGAAATAGAAGTTGAAGGTTCTTCTGCTGGGGTTTGAGCTTGAGTAGCACCAATCGGATCAAATCCTGTATCAATTGGTTGTTGTACTCTTGGTTTGAAAATTTGATTATTGATTGGTTGTGAAAAATCAATTTCTTGTTCAAAGTCACTAGCAATGACGCTGACCATAATTTCATCGTTTAAGACACTATTAATTGAAACGCCAAATTTAACATCAACATCATGTCCAGAAGCATCAATTAATAGGTTAACTGTATCTTGCGCATCAAATAGAGAAACATTTGGTCCACAAGTGACAGATACGATAGCTCTTTTAGCACCAGAGATGCTTGCTTCAAGTAAAGGAGAGTTAATTGCATTTGTTGCAGCTTCTTTAGCTCTATTTGGTCCAGAACCAACACCAAAGCCAATCAATGATACTCCTGATTCTTTTAATGTGTTTCTAACATCAGCAAAGTCTAAGTTAATGACTGCAGGTAATAAGATTAAATCAACAACAGTCTTTACAGATTGAGCCAAAACGTTATCAGATTCAGTGAATGCTTGAGAAATTGGAGCATTTCCAGCTGTCATTAATAATTTATCGTTAGATATAACGATAATACTATCGACATTATTTCTTAGCTTATTTAATCCATCAATGGAATTAACAATTCTTTTCTTGCCTTCGAATGTGAAAGGTCTAGTAACAATAGCAACAACTAATGCACCTGCATCTTTAGCAATACGTGCAACAACAGGAGCAGCACCTGTACCAGTACCACCACCCATACCAGCAGCAACGAATACCATATTTGCGCCTTTAACAATTTCACGAATGTCATCAGCGCTTGCTTCAGCAGCAGCTTCACCAACTTCTGGTTCTCCACCAGCACCTAATCCGCCAGTAATATCGCTACCGAGAATAATTCTATTATTAGATTTGCTAGTCGCTAATGCTTGTTTATCAGTATTTGCTACCCAGAATTCGACATTATCGATTTGAGAATCAATCATTCTGTTGACCGCGTTGTTTCCAGCACCACCAACACCAATGACAACAATTTTAGCAGCTGGTTCAAAGTTGTCTAAATCATAATTTTGTATCATAGGTATTCCTCCTAGTTCTATTTTCTAGTTATTTGTGCAACCTTAGGAGCACTATCTTCTACTTCCGATTGATATCTAGCTGAAGCTAGAATCATGCCTAAGCAGTTTGTAAATGTAGCATTTCTTGCACCGAGAGTTTTAGGAAGCACGGTGATAATTTGCTTATTTATGAGCTTTGGTTCGATATATTCAACTAAGCCGTTTAATCTTGATGCGCCACCAATAAGAACAAGTGGTAAACTCTTTAACGATTGATCATTATCATAAGTGATAAACAAATCAGAAATTGCACTTTCTAGTTGTTTAACAAATATATCGAGTTCTTTTTTAATAATTTCATTCAAATCACTGTTGTAATGATTGATATCTCTACCATCTTGGTCTTTTGTAATACAAACAGGTGCCTTAAAGTTCATTTCTCTATTATCAATGCCATACATGATCTTATATTTTTCAGCATCGCTTTCATTGATATTAAAGCTTTCGATAATCTTACCAGTAATACTATCTCCGCCCCATTCAAAGTAACGGGATTCATATAATTGTCTATTGCCAATTAAGGATACTGTTGTAATGTTACTGCCCATATCCACCAAAATATAATCACTTGGAACTTCAGGATAAGTTGAAAGAAGAGTCATTGCAGCAAATGGAGCAACAATCGTCTTTTTAACTTTAATACCTTGATTTAAAAGAAGTCCGCAGAATTCATCGTTGGTCTTTTTAGGAAGAGTATGTACCTTGCTTGCAACTGTAAGAGAGAAACTTGTTTCTCCAGAAGGAAGTCTAGCAAAAGCTCTTCCATCTGAAAGAATAAATGATTCAGGAACAACATCGACTAAGCTATTACAAATAGAGTGTGAACAGTTACGAATCATTGTGTAAATATTTTTCATATCTAAACCACTAACTTTACGATCTTCCGCCATAACAGTTGTAGTTTGCTTATTATCAAAAATTTGTAAGCCATATGGTGGTAATGACAAAGTTGCTTCAGTAACAGCAATTCTCATTTTCATGTTTTGGTCAACAAAAGACTTAATTTCCTCAACTACTTTTGCAATTGATGCAGCGTTAACAATATCCGCGCATTCAATCGCATGCCCATAAGGTCTAACTAAGGAATAAATTGTATAGACTTGGCCGTTTAATTCATAGCCAACGACTAATTTCATTTTCTTTGATCCAAATTCAATTGCAGCAACTGGTTTTTCCATATAAATACACTTTCAAGTAGTATTTTAAACACAAATCTAGCAATATACAATATTTAATGAATATTCATTAATAAAAAGCAAAATATCTATACATATCTACTAATTAACTACCATTTTTTAACTAAAATAAAAACACAGATTATTACGATTTAATCCGTGTCTATGTTATTAATTTTTAAAAATGAATCAGCTATTCTTCGCTATAAGAAGTCAATTCTTCTTCAACTGTTGTTTCGCTAGTTGATTCATCCACTACTTCACTAGATAGTTCTTCTTGAGCAAAGCCTTGTCTTTCTGCCTTTTTATTTGAAGAAATGTAGGTTGGTATTGCAATGGCTGTTCCGACAAGAATCAATGCACCAAAAAGAGCTGCAACTTTTTTAGGTTGTAGTCTTCTACCCTTGCGATGATTTTTGACTAGCTTGTCTTTCATGACCATAGCATTTTCTCCTTTCTACTTTCTTTCAATTATTCTAAGTTTTGCGCTTGCAGAACGATGGTTACGTTCAAGTTCCTCTTCACTAGCAACAATTGGTTTTGAATTAACTAATTGATACTCTTTTTCAATTCGATCGTTAGGTCCATCATATCGATTGCCTTCCACGACTGTCATGCTCTTAAATATGCTTTTAACAATTCTATCTTCACCAGAATGGAATGTGATTACAGCTAATCTTCCACCATGTGGACGAAGAACTCTAAGAGCTTTAACTAATGCTTGTTCTAATACATTAATTTCATCATTTACGGCAATCCTTAATGCTTGGAATGTTTGTTTTGCCGGATGTCCTTGCTTTGCAAGTTCTTTCATTGGTTTGCTCTTTTTAATTAGCTCAACTAGTTCAAATGTTGTTTCGACTGGTTTTGCTTCACGAGCTTTAACAATGTTTTTTGCAATTTGATAGGCAAACCTTTCATCACCATAATCCCTAAATATTCTTGTTAGTTCTTCTAATGAATAAGAATTAACAATTGTATAGGCGGTTAATGATTGGCCTCTATCCATTCTCATATCAAGAGGAGCGTCTTCTCTATATGAGAACCCTCTTTCCGCTTCATCGAATTGTGGAGAAGAAACACCTAGATCCATTAATATGCCATCGACATATTCGATTTGCTTTTCTTCTAGAATTTCATCTAATGCGGAAAAGTTTTTATGCACTAGTTCATAATTTGAACCAATTGCCTTTAATCTTTTGTCTGATTCATTGATAGCGTCATCATCTTGATCAACCCCAATTAGTTTGCCGGTTGTAAGTTTTGAAAGAATGACACTACTATGTCCAGCTCTACCTAATGTTAAATCCATGTAGATACCATTAGGTTTGACATTTAAGCCGTCAATTGTCTCATTTAAGAGAACAGAAATATGCTCTCCCATAATTATTCCTCTTTCTTTGAAAGAGATTGAGCAATAGCTTCGAATTCACTATCAACTTGTTTTTCGTATTCTCTATATGCATCCTCATTCCAAATTTCAATATGATCGCCAGCACCAATGATGGTTACTTCGCGGCCAATGTGATACTTGTCTAATAAGTTGTTTGGAAGTTGAACACGACCTAATTTGTCTAGTTCGAGTTCGCAAACAGAAGCAAGTTGAATACGAGCGTAAGCACGGCTTGCTTTGTCGTTAAATGGTAAAGAGTTGATTTCAGAGACTAATTTTTCAAAGCCTTCCTGTTTATAAAGCGATAATGCACCATCAAAACCTTTTAGGACAAATAATCTATCTCCAACTTTCTCTCTTAATTTGCGAGGAATAACGAGACGATTTTTGTCATCTAAACTGTGTGAATAGCTGCCAAAGAATAAATTTTCCACTTTTTTACACTCTCTCCCACTTTGTATTAATATTATGTCAATATTCCAATTGTGTATCAAGGTATTTTTTATAAAAAATTATATAAAAGAAAAATCCCTTAGTTTCCCAAGGGATTATTTTCTATCGTATTTATTTTTAATAAATATCACTTGTTTTCCTCATCGTCGAGGACAATTGAATCTAAAGCAGCCCAGCGAGGATCAACTCTTTCAGACTTTTCTTTAATTAGTTCATCTTCTGTAATGACTCGATATCCTTTACCACTATCTGGTAGTTTGGCACCTTTTTTCACTACTTTTACAGGAACTTCACTAAAGATAATTCCTAAGATGTATGGGTCTAAATCAATAATTGGATTTGGTTCATAGAAACAAGATTCACTATCTTCTTCGTTGTCTGAAAAATATAAAACATCTTTGATGTTATATTTGAGTTCGACATCTTCCAATGTATAAGCACATGCTGCAATTACTTTTGTTTTAATTTTGACATCAACAATAAGTGTTTCTCCTGCATCAGTAGCAGTTGCGACAACATGGCATTCAGGTACATTACGAATATGATATTGATCAAATTCGAATCCTGTAAAGTCGATATCTTCTTCAAATATTTTTGATTCAGAATTTCTTAATGTAAGACGATTGATCTTCATTATTATCCTCTTAATTCAGCTTTATAAGCTTTTGTTAATTCGAGTTTGATTTTTGTTTCAGCATCATTTACTTCTTTTTCTGTTAATGTTGCATCATCTTTACGGTAAGTAATTGTGATAGCGATACTCTTATAGCCATCTTCAATTCCTTTTCCTTCATAAACATCGAATACATTTGCTTCACTAACAATGCCTTTGCCAGCAACTTTGATTGTTTTGATAATGTCTCTAACAGCGACGCTCCTAGAAACAACAAATGCAAGATCACGTTGAACTGTTGGGAAACGTGAAATAGGTGTCATTTTAGCAATGCTAACTTTTGCATTTAATAAGCTTTCCAAATCCATTTCAAGGACAACAGCGTTTGTCTTGCCTAAATCATATTTTGCAATTTGATTTGGATGTAATTCACCAAAAGTACCAATAACTCTATTTTGGAAATAGATATCAGCGGATTTTCCTGGATGTAATTCATCTAAATTGTGATTGCATCTTTCGAACTTATAACGAGATGATTCAATTCCTAAGATTTCAAATACACTTTCAACTAAGCCTTTCATGTGGTAGAAATCAAATGGAGTTTTGCTCATTAAGCCTTGTTCTTGGTAATTACCAACAAGGACAATTGCTAAGTGTTCACTCTTGCTTGATTTACTAATCATATTGCTTGCTTCAAATAACATTAAATCTTTGTTTTGTCTTGCAACGTTATATGTAGCAACTTTTAAAAGTGAATGAAGAATATGTGTTCTAAATACTTCATGATCATCCGTTAAAGGATTGAGAATGGAATATTTTTCTTCATTATTTAATAAATTAAATAAGTCTGCTTCTTTCTTGCTGACTAAAGAATAAGTTAAACATTCATCAAGGCCTTTATCTAATAAAGAATAACGAATTTCTCTTAATCTTTGTTGAACTAAAGTTAAAGCACCTACTCTTGTATCTAATCTTGGTAAAACTGATTTAACATTGCTATAGCCTAATAAACGAATAACTTCTTCGCTTAAATCAGCGTCACATGTGACATCAAGTCTCCAAGAAGGAACAACAGCAACGAAAGAGCCATCGCTATTCATCATTACTTTGAAATGTAATCTGGTTAATGCTCCTTTGATTTCAGCAGCAGTAAATTCTGTACCTAATCTACCATTGATTCTTTCGACAGAAGAACGAATCTTTGCATCTTCTTTTTCTTCACTTTGGTACATGACGATATTACTGTTTTCTTTTGCTTCGCATAATTCGTTACAAAGTTGAGCAGCAAAGTTTAAAACTTCTTCAGCTTGGAAATGATTTGTTCCTTTAACAAATCTTGAAGAAGATTCACTTGCTAAGCCTAATCTATTAGAAGTATGACGAATTGTTGTTCCATCAAATGATGCGGATTCAATGTAAATATTCTTTGTGTTTTCATCACAAGCAACATTTAATGCGCCCATAACGCCACCTAAGCAGCCAGGAACACCTTTGTTTGTAATAACAATATCACCAGGAATGACTTTATAAGTTTTTTCATCAAGTGCAACAAAATCGCCTTCATAATCATCTCTAGCAATTAATTCAGCTTTTGCTAATTTATCAGCATCATACATATGAAGAGGCTGGCCCGTCATTAACATGACATAGTTACCAATATCAACAATGTTATTAATGCTTCTAACACCCATTGCCATTAAAGCTTGTTGCATCCATTCTGGAGAAGGTTTTGTGACAATGCCTCTAATTTCTTTAGCAGCAAATTGTGTACATTTATCTGTGGCAGATCCAACTTTTAAGTTTGTTTCAAAATCAACTTTTTCTTCACTAGTTGGAATATTAACTTCTCTATCAAAGATAGAAGCTATTTCTCTTGCAACATTATATGCAGATAATAAGTCAGGTCTATTAGCTAAGACTTTGAGATTTAAAACTGCATCATCTAATCCTAAATAACCTAAAACATTTTCTTCACCAACAGGTGCATCTAATGGTAATTCTTCGATGCCAGCAAGTTGTTTTTCTGATAAGTATTTGCTATCAACACCTAATTCAACAAGTGAGCAACACATACCATTAGATTCAACGCCTCTAATGACGCCTTTTTTAATTTCAATTTTTGGTAAAACAGCACCAGGTCTAGAAACGATGACTTTGATGCCTTTTCTTGCGTTAGGTGCTCCACAAACGATTTGAGTAACACCATATTTTTCGCCTAAATTAACTTGTAAAACATGTAAGTGATCACTATCTGGATGATTTACACATTCAACAATTTCACCGATAACTAAGCAAGTGCCACTAGCAAGATGATTGATTTCTTCAACTTCAACACCAGCAAAAGTTAAGCCATCAGCGATTTGTTCAGCAGTTAATCCTTCTAAGGAAACGAATTGATTGATATTTTTTAAACTAATTAACATTTTTCTATCCTCCTATCCTTAGATTTTCTTTTTGAATTGATGCAAGAATCTTACATCGTTTTGGTAGAATTTACGGATGTCGTCAATGCCATAACGGAGAATTGCGACTCTTTCAACACCAATACCAAATGCAAAGCCACTATAAACTTCTGGGTCATATCCACTCATTTTTAAGACGTTTGGATGGACCATGCCACCACCGAGGATTTCGATGTAGCCTGTGCCTTTACACATGTTACATCCTTTACCACCACAGTTAGCGCATGTGATATCAACTTCAACAGATGGTTCTGTGAATGGGAAATATGAAGAACGGAATCTAATTTCTCTTTTTTCACCAAACATTTTCTTAGCAAACAAATCAAGAGTTGCTTTTAAATGTCCGATATTAATATCTTTGTCAATGACAAGGCCTTCGATTTGAGCAAATTGATGTGAGTGAGTTGCGTCATCATCATCTCTTCTATAAACCTTGCCAGGGCAAATAATTCTGATTGGTTGGCCTTGTTTTTGAGCCATTGTTCTAGCCTGAACTGGGGAAGTATGAGTTCTTAATAATTCATTTTCATTAATATAGAAAGTATCCTGCATATCACGAGCTGGGTGATCCTTAGGAATATTTAATAATTCAAAGTTAAAGTTATCTGTTTCAACTTCTGGTCCTTCAGCAACTTCGAATCCCATACCTAGGAAAATATCAGTCATTTCATCAATGATGATGTGGAATGGGTTTCTACTACCAGCAGAGAAGTTTCTTCCAGGAAGAGATACATCGATTTTTTCTGCTTCTAATTTTGCTTTAAGCTCTTCTTCTTGAATAGCTGCAGCTTTTTCTTCTAATGCCTTAGCAACGCTTGTTTTAACAATATTAACTTCTTGTCCAAATTCTTTCTTTTCTTCGTTAGGAAGAGAACCGATTGTAGACATAAGAGACATTAATTCCGATTTTTTAGACAAGTATTTATTTCTAATAACATTTACGTCTTCACTTGTCTTAATAGATTCAACATCGCTGAGGGCTTCTGATAAAATTTGCTCTAATTTTGGATATTTCATGAGCTTTCCTCCTCGTGCATAAAAAAACACGTGATATAAGTATAACACACAAAACTTATTATGAAATATATTTCTTAATATAGTTTTACAAAATCACGTGTACAGTTTATCTTAAATGATACATTAAGATACCGCCGGCAATAGAAACATTAAGAGAATCAATGTTGCCCATTGGTATTTTGACAAAGATATCGCCTTTTTCCGTTACGGCAGTAGAAACACCATGAGCTTCATTACCTAAAACAAGGAAGAAAGATTCAGGTGTTTTAACTTCATCTAATGAAATCGATTTATCGTTTAATGTAGAAATAATTACTTTTTGATTAGATAAATATTTATCAATACCGCCTTCAAGTATAGGCATTAAGAAAATGCTTCCCTTACTTGCCGCAATTACTTTTTCATTATAAATATTACATGAGTCATTAGAGACAATAACTACGTCATAGCCAAAAGCAAATGCAGTGCGGATAATTGTACCCATATTGCCTGGATCAGATACACCATCTAAATACACTACTTTTGATAATTTTGATGGAACATTAACAGGCATGTCACAAAGAAAGACAACACCTTCCGGAGAAGAAGAGAAAGCTAACTTTTCGATAATCTCCTCGTTAACCAAATATTGCATAATACTTTTATCAATTTTAGGAAGAGGCTTTAATGTATAAATTTCTTTAACTAAGCCTGCTTTTAATGCTAATTCTAATGATTTAAACCCCTCAGCTAAAAATTGGTGGTTTTCTCTTCTTTCTTTTGCTTGATGAAGGGAATAAGCATATTTGATCTTTGAATTTGTTTTTGATGTAATTTTATTAATCATTTAAATTCCACCTTTCTAAGCTTTGTGTGGCAAGCATCATAATTAGGATAGTATTTATATACTATATCATAAAACTTTTTTGAGTGATTGAACACTAAAATATGAGCGAGTTCGTGAACGACAACAGAATCGATTAGTTCGAGTGAATAATGGAGTAGCATTGTCGAAAAATAAATTGTTTTTGTTTTTTTAGAATTACTACCAAATCTCGTAGTCATATTCTTTACTCTAATCGTATAAGAAGGGACATTCATTTGTGTCTCGTAATATCTTGCTCTTCTCGTCATTAAATCTAGAAAATATTTTCTTAATTTCTTTTCCAAGTCTTCTTTTGACTTATATGAAATTATAATTCCATCAGGAGTTGTAATATCACCTTTTTCATCGATTTCAATTTTAACCCCCAAAATATAAATAAAGTTATCGCTTTTTGCTTTTGTTTCATATGATCTATTTAGAAGTTTAGGAGCGTATTTATCCAATCCTTGTTTAATTCTTGATAGCGATACTAAATAAGGAGATGACACTTTGAAACATCCATCTTTAAAACGATATGTAATGCTTCTCATCCCTTTTTTAAACGTAACTTTTACTAAATAATCGATATCATTAAACGAATATAAGAATTCTTTTGTCATACTCATACATTATAACTTGATTAAAAATTATTAGACATATAGAATATTTAGCGTTGAACTATGGAAAAGATTTTAATCTCAGCATGCCTTATCGGCGATAAAGTTAGATATGATGGAAGAAGCAATTACTCTCCTCTCATCATTAAATTATTAGAACAATATGAACTCGTTCCATTTTGTCCTGAAGTTGAAGGTGGATTAACAACACCAAGAAACCCAAGCGAAATAAAGGGCGAAAGAGTTGTAATGAATAACGGTAGAGATGTTACAAGACAATTCGAAAAAGGTGCAGAACTTGCTTTAAACATTTGCCAATATCTCGGAATTAAAATTGCTATTCTCAAAGATGGTTCTCCTTCTTGTGGAAGCAAAGAAATTCACGATGGAAACTTCTCTGGTAAAAAGATTAAAGGAAAAGGAATCACTACTTCCTTATTAGAGAAAAAAGGAATCAAAGTCATCTCTGAAGATGAAATCGAAACCTTATTACAATAATTTATTATTAAATTAGATATAAGAAAACTAGGCTATGCCTAGTTTCTTTTTTTACTTTGTAACTTTCTTTAAATTCCAAATTTCTGTCGCGTATTGTTCGATCGTTCTATCGCTTGTGAAAAAATATGAATTAGCAATATTTTTTAAGCACATCTTTTGCCAATTGAGTTGGTCTTGGTAAAGATTATTAATCTTTTCTTGAGCTTCGAGATAGCTTGCAAAATCAGCAAGGATATAGAATTGATCATGTCCATACATAACTTCATCAAAAATCATTCTAAAGCGTTCTGGTTTGTAATTGACCCATTCACCTGTAGAAAGAGAATCCATAACCATTTTAACTCTCCAGTCAGAGTTATAAACATCCCATGGAGAATAGTCACCTTTACGGTTATGTTCTTCAATTTCTTTATCGAGCATGCCGAATATGACATTGTTTTCTCTACCTGCACGATCGACAATTTCAATGTTGGCTCCATCGAGTGTGCCAAGAGTAACAGCACCATTCATCATGAGTTTCATATTAGATGTACCACTAGCTTCTTTACCAGCAGTAGAAATTTGTTCACTGACATCAGCAGCAGGAATAATCATTTCAGCAAGAGTAACACCATAGTTTTCAATGAAAACTACTTTTAAGAATTTATTTGTATCTTCATCGTTATTAATAACTTCTGAAACAGCAAGGATAAGTTCAATAATTTTCTTTGCGTATGCATAGCTAGGAGCAGCTTTTGCACCAAAGATATATGTATGAGGATAGATTCTAAAATTAGGATCTTGTTTCATTCTTTGATAGAGATAAATGATGTGGAAGAGATTTAATAATTGTCTCTTATAGGCGTGTAAACGTTTGATTTGAACATCAAATATAGAATTAACATCAATATCAATATCGTTATGTTTTTTAATATAGTCCGCTAATACTTTCTTATTCTCTAATTTAATATTAGATAATTCTTTTAACACCTCTTCATCGTTTTCATATTTTTCAAATTCTTTAATCTTTGGCATATCAGTAATCCAAGAATCACCAATTTTGCTTGTGATTAAATCTGCTAATTTTGGGTTAGCGTTGAGTAACCATCTACGATGAGTTACACCATTTGTTTTGTTATTAAACTTTTCAGGAATGTAATTATAGAAATCTTTAAAAGTAATGCTCTTTAAAATATCTGTATGTAAAGCAGCAACACCATTAACGCTATAACATGTATAAATAGCTAAATTGCACATGTGAATTTGGCCATCTTTAATAATGTTCATTGCCCATCTTTGGCCATCATTAACGCCTCTTTCAGTCATTTCGATGTTAAAACGTCTATTGATTTCTTCAATAATCATAAAACAACGAGGAATCAAATTTTGAACATATTGAACAGGCCACTTTTCAAGTGCTTCAGGCATAACTGTGTGGTTTGTGAATGCCATACATTGTCTAACTTCATTCCAAGATTCATCCCATTCCATTCCGTATTCATCCATCATGATTCTCATCATTTCTGGGATAGCTAAAATTGGGTGTGTATCATTAAGTTGGAATGTGTAGTCATTATGAATGCCAATAAGAGTTCCGTTATGGTTATAGAAACTTTTTAATGTACATTGTAAGCCAGCTGATACTAAGAAATATTGTTGACGTAATCTTAAAATACGACCTGATTCTGTTGAATCATCAGGATATAAGCCGTGGCATAATTCATTCAATGCTTTTAAATAGTCGCTGAATGACATGTTCTTTGGAAGATTTTCACTAGATGGTTCAGCATTCCAAAGTCTTAATGTATTAGTAACGTGATTGTGATAGCCAACAACTGGAACATCATATGGAACCGCTCTAACGCATACTGCGTTAACAGTTCTAATACCATAGCTTCCATTAGGTTTTAAGAAAGTTTCTGGAGAACCATAGAATTTAACTTCAACTGCGTGTTTAGGTTTTCTAACTTCCCAAACGTTGCCATTTGTTAACCATTGATCAGGAAGTTCAATTTGCTTTCCATTAACAATCTTTTGACGGAAGAAACCATATTGATAACGAATGCAGTTACCGTGTCCAATATATCCTAAAGAAGCAATACTATCTAAGAAGCATGCAGCAAGACGACCAAGGCCTCCATTACCAAGACCAGCATCACTTTCTTGTTCTTCTAATTCATGAATGTTAATTCCTAAATCTAATAAGCCTTCTTTAGCAATTTGGTAAATACCGAGGTTTTGCATATTGTTAACAAGCAATCTACCGATTAAGAACTCCATTGAAAAATAAATTAAATTCTTTTGGTGCTCTTTGACTGTTTTTTCATGCGTTTTATTCCAGTCGACGTTCGCGTAATCTCTTACCATTTCACCGAGAATTTCATATTGTTCAGTGATATGGCTATCAGAAACTTTAACGCCATAACGTTCCATCATCTTGTCTGTAAATACTTTTTTAAAATCTTCCTTATTGTTAAACATAAATAATACCTTCTACTCTATTTAATCTTTTTAAAAATACATGCTCCCAAAGAAGCTAATTTGATCGTCATATGATATGGAAGCCCTTCAAAACTTCCGTTTTCACTTTTAATCGGTAAACCATTGTATTGGTTATTACCACCATACACATCTTTATCGGAATTAAAGATTTCTTCGTATGTTCCCTTTGTTAACAAAGGGATATCGTGATATTCATAGTAATTTGTCGTCATGTTGAAGACAAATATCATTGTTACATTTCCAACTTTTCTTTCAAAAGCAAAGATTGATTCATCTTTGTTATCAACCATTAACCAATGGAAATGAGATGGGTTATGTTCTTCAAAATACATCGCTTTGTTTCTGCGATATATTTTGTTTAAGTCACGAGTCATTCTTTTAATAGAATCATGTGCTGGATATTTGGTAATCATCCAAGGAACAGATTTTTCTTCACTCCATTCATCAAATGATGCTAGTTCATTGCCCATAAAGTTAAGTTTCTTGCCAGGATGAGAGAATTGATATGTATATAAATTTCTAACCAAAGCAAACTTTTCATAATAATCGCCATACATCTTGTTAAGAATTGTGCCTTTACCATGAACTACTTCATCATGAGAAAGAGGAAGCATGAAATTATCGCTATAGAAATATGCCATCGAGAAAGTTAGTTTGTTATGATCATATTTCTTATATATAGGATCTAACGCATAATACTTTAAAGTATCATTCATCCATCCTAAGTCCCATTTATAATCAAATCCTAATCCGCCATGTTCTGTTGGTCTAGTAACGCCTTGATAATCGGATGAGTCTTCAGCAATCATCATGACACTTGAATGTTCAATATGAATTTTGGCATTTAATCTTTTAATAAATTCAATTGCTCCATCATTTTGACCTAACTCTTTATTTCCATTCCAATATATAAGATTGCTAACTGCATCAATTCTCACTCCATCAAAATGGAAATAGCTAACGAAATAGTTAACCGCAGAAATTAAGAAGCTTCTAACAGGATCTTTTCCTAAATCAAATTGGTAACTTCCCCAAGGAGAAACACGATATTTATTTGAATATTCAAATAATCTACTACCATCATAATCAGCTAATGCCCACGGATCTTTTGCGAAATGTACGGGAGCAAAATCCAAAATAACGCCAATTCCATTTTTATGTAAACAATCAACGAATGACATTAATTGGAATGGATTTCCATATCGGGAATCGACCGAGAAAAATCCAGTTGCTTGATAGCCCCAAGATCCATCAAAAGGATATTGAACTAGAGGCATTACTTCCACGTGTGTATATCCCATCTTTTTAATATAAGGAATAAGGGAATCTGCAATTTCTTCATAAGAATAAAAATCATCTTTTGCCCTTCTTCCAATCCAAGACCCTAAATGCATTTCATAGATGGACATTGGCTTATCAAAATTTCTTGTTCTTTTTTTAAGCCACTCATCATCATGCCAAATAAAGAATCTATTATCGAATAATCGAGAGCAAGTGTTTGGACGTATTTCTGAAAAGAAAGCAAACGGGTCTGCTTTATCAACATATTTGCCTTTCGCATTTTTAAAATGGAATTTGTAAGATTGATAATTTGATAAATGTGGAATAAATGTTTCCCACACTCCACTTTCATCAATCTTAGTCATTTTATTAGCAAAAACATTCCAATTATTAAAATCGCCAATGACACTAACATCATCAGCCATTGGGGCATATAGTCTAAAGATTACACCATCTTCACCATTCTCATTCTTCATAAAATGAGCACCAAAGTATTGATGTGCTTGGGTTGTTTGTCCCATTAAGAAGTCATATAAAAGTCCGAATGCCATATATTTTACCTAACCAAAATTATATAGGATTCTTATATAAATAACAATTCATTTCAATATATTGAAAGAATAGTTTTTGTGTGCAATAATATCTATGATTTTTTTGGAGGAAATTTAAATATGTCAAAAGTTATGACAGTTAACTCTGGCTCTTCATCTTTAAAGTTTAAGTTATATGAAATGCCAGAAGAAAAGGTCATCTGCTCTGGTCTTGCAGAAAGAATTGGCGAACCAGAAGGCGGATTCACAATTAAATATAACGGAGTAAAAGAATCAACTACTCCAGTATTCAAGACTCACGCAGATGCAGTCAGATTACTTCTCGATTCTTTAATTCAAAAAGGAATCATTAAGAGTTATGACGAAATTAAATCAGTTGGTCATAGATTCGTCCAAGGCGGTACAGCTTATGCTTCTTCCGTTGTTATTGACGAAAAAGTTGTTGCTAAAGTTGAAGAATTAATTCCATTAGCACCAATCCACAATCCAGCAAACTTAATTTGCTACAAAGCATTTAAAGAAGTATTACCAAACGTTGATGGCGTTGCTGTATTCGATACTGCTTTCCATCAAACAATGGCACCAGAAGATTACGTATATCCAATCCCATACGAATTAACAGAAAAATATCAAATTAGAAGATATGGCTTCCACGGTACATCTCATAAATTCTTAGCACAAGAATCATATAGATATCTTGAAGGCGTTAAAGAACCAAAGGTTATTTCTTGCCATATTGGTTCAGGCGCATCTTTAGCTGCTATTAAAAACGGCAAATGTGTTGCTACATCAATGGGTTTATCACCATTAGGTGGAATTATGATGGGAACAAGAACAGGTGACATGGATCCATCAGTCTTCTCTTATGTTTGCCAAGTAACTGGTAAGAGCATGGATGAAGTTTATGCAATGTTTAATAAAAAATCAGGCTTCTTAGGTGTTTCAGGCATTTCAAACGATAGCCGTGATATTTTAAATGCATGTAAAGAAGGTAACGAAAGAGCAATCTTAGCAAACGAAATCTTTACAAGAAGAATTGCTGATTACATTGGTCAATACTTCGTTAGATTAGGCGGATGTGACTTATTAGTCTTCTCTGCTGGTATTGGTGAAAACTCTGCAGAATCACGTGAACAAATTTGTGCTAAAGTTGCAGAAGCTTTAGGCATTGTTATTGATAATGATTTAAACTACTCTGCACGTGGTAAAGAAGCAGTTATCTCTGCTCCAGAAAGCAAAGTCAAAGTTGTTGTTATTCCAACCGATGAAGAAGTTATGATCGCTCGCGATGCATATACTTTAACAATCGGAGGAAATAAATAATGGCGAAAATTAATCCTATTTTTAAAGATTTCTGTTCCGAATATAAAAAGGATGTTCAACGCATCCTTAGTGCTATTAAAAGATATGATAGAATTGCAATTTTCCGTCATATCATGCCTGATTATGATGCCTTAGGTTCTCAAATGGGTTTGGCTACATGGATTAAAGACAATTTCCCTAATAAGGAAGTACGTGTATTAGGTGATAATCATGTTGTATTTACTCCTCGTGCCTATCCAGAAATGGATAAATTAAACGATGATTGGTTCAAAGAACCATTCCTTGCAATTATCGTTGACGTAGCAAACACATCTCGTATTGCAGATCCAAGATTTAAAAAGGCTAAATTCAAAATTAAAATTGACCACCACCCTTGGTGTGAAGACTATGCAAAAATCAATGTAGTCAACACAAAAGGATGTGCAGCAGCAGAAGATGTCGTCAATTTAATTCTCAATTTTAAGGGAAATTATATGATGTCAAAAGAAGCTGCAAGCTACTTCTATAGTGGCATAGTTGGCGATTCTGGAAGATTCATGTATTCTTCAACAAGTGGACATACATTCGCAATTGCACAATACCTATTAAGTTGTGGAATTGAGATAACAAAAATTTATCAAGCAATGTATCAAAAACAAATTGATGACTTACGTGTAACAGCTTACATTTTAAACCACTTTAGCGTTTCTCCTAAGGGTGTTGCATATTATGTTTTACCAGCAAATATTCAACAAGAACTCAAGATTACAACTGAACGTGGAAAAGAGAATGTTAACGTCTTCGCAAATATTGAAGGCATCGGAGCTTGGTGTTCAATTACAGAAGATCCTAAAGATAATTGTTGGAGAGTTTCAATCCGTTCCAAAGAAAAATGCATCAATCAAGTTGCTGCGGAATTCGGAGGCGGCGGTCACCCACAAGCAAGTGGAGCTAAGTTAAACAAAATCGAAGAACTTCCACTACTTATCGCGGCGTTGGATAAATTGTTCTAATCAAGTCAAAAAACATATTAAAGGTATCCTTTGGGTACCTTTTTTATTTAAAAAATATAAAAATATTTATATACTAATTGCATGAGTACTTTTGCACCTTTACATATTGTAAGTGGTTATTCTTTCCTTCAAAGTGGATTAACCATGGATAAAATAAGAAAAGCTGTTAAGGCTAATGACTTTTATGGTGCTGGTATTTCTGATAATCAAGTTATGTATGGAATTGCTCAATTTGTTCGAGCAATGGAATCTGTTAACAAGCCATTTATTGTTGGAATGACTATAACTATCAACGGGGACAATCTTTCTTTATATGCTTCAAATGAAGAAGGATACCGCAATTTAATTAAAATCAACTCCGAAATACAAAAAGAAACATTAACATTAGATTTCATTAAGCAACATAGTAAAGGCTTAATTTGTATTATTGAAACCAAATACGGTCAATTTAGAGATAATTTTGAAAAAGAAGAAAAGATAACAACTTCTTTTACCAAATATTTATTGCAATACGCATCGATATTTAAAGATGACTTCTATTTAGGAATAGAAGTAAATTCTCGTGATGATATTAGCTATGCTAATAAAGTTAGAAATTTCGCAGAAAAATACACTTATGAATGTGTTGCTTTCCCAAGAATCAAATATGTCAAAAAAGATGACGCGATAGCACTTAAGATTGTTGAAGCAATAGATAAAGATGAGACTTTAGACATAAAGAGTTTTGAAGGCAATGAATATTTCATGAGTGAATTAGATTACAAAAAAATCTACACTCAAGAAGAAATAGAAAACACTATTAAGATAGTCAATAAATCATCATTTTCGTTCCATCAAAAACGCGGAGAAATCGTTAAAGTAAACGTTGATGATCCAAAAAATTATTTAAAAGAACTATGTTTCAATAAGTTAAAAGAAAAAGGTCTAGACAATGATCAAAGACATATTGATAGACTAAATTATGAATTAGAAGTAATTTCATCCATGGGATATGTCGATTATTTTTTGGTTGTTCAAGATTACGTTAATTATGCAAAAAATAACGAGATATTAGTTGGCCCTGGTAGAGGAAGCGCGGCAGGAAGTCTTGTTTCTTACTTATTAAACATCACAGAAGTTGATCCGTTGGATTTTAATTTACAGTTTGAACGTTTCTTAAACCCATTCCGTAAAACAATGCCAGATATTGACGTTGACTTTATGGATATTAAGCGTGATCAAATGGTTCAATATATGAGAGATAAATATGGGGTTGATAAGGTGGCAAATATCGTCACATATCAAACCATTTTAGCTAAGCAGGCTTTAAGAGATGTTGGAAGAGTTTATAACTATAAAGAAAGCCATATTTCTTTATTATCAAAGCAATTAACAAATAAAGATTATTCTCTTAGAGAATCATATAAATATTTACCTGAATTTAAAAAACTAGTTGATTCCGACAAGTATTTCTTGGAAATTGTTTCATTAGCAAGCAAAATCGAAGGACTTCCAAGACAAGAAGGAATGCATGCAGCGGGTATTGTATTAAATAATAATCCATTAGATGAATCTGTTCCTGTCTCAATTGATTTTAATGGTAACTACAAATCACAATATGAAGCCGGCTATTTAGAAGAACAAGGCTTCTTAAAGATGGACTTCTTAGGATTAAAAAATCTCACGATTATCTATAACTGTGTTAATTTAATTAACAAGAATCATCCTGATATTCATTTAGATCCACTACATGTTCCATAT
Source organism: Bacilli bacterium (assembly GCA_045600585.1). Classification (GTDB taxonomy): domain Bacteria; phylum Bacillota_I; class Bacilli_A; order RFN20; family CAG-826; genus JAZRYE01. The sequence goes on from JAZRYE010000014.1 coordinate 30,335, forward strand.
GATGAAAAAGATGTTTATCAATTAATTGCGTCTGGTCAAACCATGGGTATATTCCAACTTGAAAGCGCTGGAATGAAAAAAGCTATTAGAATAATCAAACCAGATAGTTTTGATGAAATAGTCAAACTTTTGGCTTTATTTAGACCTGGCCCTATGGATTCAATCAAAACATATGTCAATAGAAGAGATGGAAAAGAAAAGTACACTTATATTTCCGACGATTTAAGGGATGTTTTAGAGCCAACAAAAGGAATTATTGTATATCAAGAACAAATTAACGATATTGCCAGAATAATGGCAGGTTTCTCTTTAGCTGAAGCTGATTTATTTAGAAGAGCAGTTTCTAAAAAAGATAAAGAAAAATTAGAGTCAGGTAGATTAAGTTTTATTAACGGTGCAAAGGCAAAAGGCTATAGCGAAAAGACTGCAGTTGATGTCTTTAATCATATTATGAAATTCGCGGAATATGGCTTCAATAAATCACACTCTGTTGTTTATTCAATAATCTCATGTCGTATGGCTTGGTTAAAATACCACTTCCCACTAGAATTCTATGCATCTATTTTAGATACAGGTTCATCTAGTGATGGCACTACTTTTAATGATTATGTTGCTGAAATGAAATTGAGAAACTATTCAATCTCATCTCCCGATATCAATAAATCAAGTAATAACTTTGTTATTTATAATAACAATTTATTATATCCATTAACAAAAATTAAAAATATTGGTGATCAATTGGTAAATAAAATTATTGAAGAAAGAAGTCAAAAAGAATTCACAAGTTTCTTTGATTTTATTACAAGAATGTTTGTTAGAGGAATCACTGCCGATCAATTAAAACAATTAATCAATGCCGGTACATTTGATTCTTTATGTAGCAATAGAAATTCACTTATGGCAAGTATGGCTAGAGGACTTCAATATGCAGAACTCGTTTCACCTAGAGATGGTCAAACCGGTTTTGTCTTTAGCTCAATACCTGAACCAGCGTTAGTTGAGGAAGAAGAAACCCCAATAGACAACTTGGAAAAAGAATATGATGTTTTAGGTCTCATGTTATCTAATAGCCCTTTGCATTATAAAAAAGAGCAATTGGATAAATATAATGTTAAACCAATCATAGAAGCTAAAAACGAAGCTTTAGTTGGTTCTAATTCACAAAATTATACTTTATCCGGCATTTTAAAGAATAAAAAGGTTATCACAACTAAAAAGAATGAAAAAATGGCGTTTGTTAAAATTTACGATGAGACAAGCGACCTTGAAATAACAGTATTCCCAAGACTATATGAAAGTGTTAATTCTCTTTTAGAGAAAAACAAGATTTTAGTAGTCAAAGGTAAATTTGATCAAAGAGAAGACGAACAGTCATTCATGGCTGACGAGATCACTCTTTTGGAGGACTAATTTATGCCAAAATTGACAATTATTGATGGCAACTCATTATTATTTAGAGCATATTTTGCAACTGCATTTCCAGGAGCAGAAATTATGCGTAGCCAAGACGGCACACCTACTAACGCTATTTTTGCTTTCAGTAATATGATGAATAAAATCATTTCCGATTTAAAAGAAGAGGAATGTTTATTTGTTGCATTTGATGCAGGAAAACACAATTTCCGTCATGATGCCTTAGAAACATATAAAGCAAATAGAAAGCCAGCTCCACAAGAACTTGTTCAGCAATTCCCTCTTGTTAGAGAATTTTTATCAGCACTAGGCGTATATCAATTTGAAGAGGTCGGATTCGAAGGAGATGATATTGCTGGAACCGTTGCTAAACTAGCAGAAAAAGAAGGATATCAAGTAACTTTATATACTTCTGATAGAGATTTTCTCCAATTAGTCACAGAAAACATTACTGTTAACATAATTAGAAAAGGTTTATCAGATGTCGTTCCTATGACACCAAATACGGTCAAAGAAACGTTCGGCTTTGAGCCTTTACAAATTATTGACTATAAAGGTCTTAGAGGTGATACAAGCGATAACCTACCTGGTATTCCAGGAGTCGGAGAAAAGACCGCTGTTAAACTTATTGAAGAATATGGTTCATTTGATAACATCATTGCTCACGCTTCCGAAATCAAAGGCAAATTAGGACAAGCAATTCAGGAGAATCAAGAGATTGGAAGAATCTCGAGAGATCTTGCAATTATTAAGACCGATATCGAACTTCCTTTTGATGTTATTGATACTCAATATCAAGGATACGATTTCCAACAAATCAATGAATTCTGTCAAAGATATGGATTAAGACAGTTTATTAATAAAGTCTCTCCAAAATGGAAGAAAAAAGACTTAGCAGCAATGGAAATTGAATATGAAGAAGTTGATTCTTTTAAAGATATAAATCTATCTGATGAAATTGGTATTGCAGTAGATTTTGAAGACGAAGATTACACTAGAAGTGTTATCTATGGTTTAGCAATTTCGATAGGAAACAAAAACTATTACATTTCATTAGAAAATTTAAAACAAGATGCTAGTTTATTAGAAGCTTTAAAAAGCAAAGACGTTAAAAAGTATTGTTATGATTTCAAGGCAATAAAAGTCGGTTTAAGTAAAGAAAATATCGAAATTGACGGAGTTTATTTTGACTTACTCATCGCTTCTTATTTAGTTGATTCTTCATTGAAAAACAAAGTCGACATTGTTATGAATGTTTATGGTGTCGAACTTGGTGATAATAATGAAGGAAATGGCTTATTTGCTGAAAATAATCCAAAAAGAACAGCCAAAATTGCTTTCTTCAGCAAATATTTAGAAAAGAAAGTCATGGGAGAGGTTGAAAAAATTTCTGCATGTGGTTTATATAGAACCCTTGAAATTCCATTAATCACTACTTTAGCAGATATGGAAATTGAAGGCTTCCCTTTAGACAAAGAAGTACTCGATCAATTTGGTGATGTCTATAAAGCAAAAATGAAAACTTTAGAAGACGAAATTTATGAAATGGCTGGTGAGAAATTTAATATTGCTTCACCTAAGCAAATCGGAGAAATCTTATTTACCAAATTAGGATTAAAGGGTAATAAGAAAATGTCCACTTCTGTTGATGTTTTAAAAGAACTTGTTGATGAGCATCCAATCGTCAGTAAAATCTTAGAATATCGTAAATACTTCAAGCTCGTTTCTACATATGTTGAAGGCTTAAAAGCACATATTTATAAAGATGGAAAGATACATGCTAAATTTAATCAAGCTCTTACTCAAACAGGCAGATTATCTTCTTCTGAACCAAACTTACAAAACATATCGGTTAGAGATGAAGAAGGAAAATTAATCAGAAAAGCATTCTATTATAAAGATGATGAATATTCCATTCTTTCACTCGACTATTCACAAATTGAATTAAGAGTATTAGCATCCTTAAGTAACTGTAAGGCACTTAAAGAAATCTTTGAATCAGGTGAAGATATTCACAGTGCGACAGCAAAGAAAGTATTTAACCTAGAAGGCGAGCCTACATCTGCACAAAGAAGAAGAGCAAAAACAGTTAATTTTGGAATTGTATATGGTATTTCAGATTGGGGTTTAGCGGATCAATTAGAAATATCTAATTACGAAGCTAGAGAGATTATTGCAAGCTTCTATAAATCATTCCCAGAAATAGCAACATTCTTCCAAGGAATTGTTAACAATGCATTAAATGACGGTTATGTTTCTACATTATTAGGCCGTAGAAGATATCTTAGAGAATTACATGACAGTAATTATCAAACAAGAGAATTTGCTAAAAGAGCAGCAATGAATGCACCTATTCAAGGCACTGCTGCTGATTTAATCAAAATAGCAATGATTAAAGTAAATAAAGCCTTAAAAGAAGGCGGATATAAAACAAAGATGGTTCTCCAAATCCACGATGAACTTATTTTCAAAGTCCCTCATGGAGAAGAAGATTTAGTCTATCCTCTTATTAAGAGGATTATGGAGGAATCTCTCGAGTTAGATGTCCCACTAGAAGTAGCTGGTGGTTTCGGAAAGGATTGGTACGACGCCAAATAGTTTTATGCCAGAATTGCCAGAAGTTGAAACAGTTAAAAAAGTATTAATACCAATAGTAAAAGGAAATACCATTGCTTCTATTGATGTATTAAGAAAATCTACAATTGTCGGTTCCTCAATCGATGAATTTAAGAGTGCTTTAATCAATAAAACATTTCTTAATATAACAAGGATTGGTAAATTCCTTATTTTCCATTTAAGTGATGATGTTGTAATGATTTCTCATCTTAGAATGGAAGGTAAATACTTTGAGTTAGAAGAACAAGAACCTAATACTAAATACGCAAGAGTTGTATTTCATTTAAATAACAATCATAAAATCTGCTACGACGATTCTAGATGCTTTGGCATGATGAAAATTTCCAATGAAAACGACTATTTAAAAGTAAAAGATATAGCACAATTAGGCCCTGAACCATTTGAAATAAAAGATGTTAATTATTTGGTAAAGAAGGTTAAGAATAAGACAAATCCTATCAAGTCCACATTGCTTGATCAAACATTAATGACAGGATTAGGAAATATATATGTAGATGAGACATTATTTGCAAGCAAAATTCATCCATTAACACCAAGCAACAAGATAACCAAAAAGGAATGGGAAACTATTGTTTCAAATGCCTCAAGAATATTAGCCTCAGCCATTGAAGCAGGAGGCTCAACAATAAGAAGTTACCATCCTGGAAAAAATATTGACGGAGAATTTCAATTTGCATTAAAAGCTTATGGAAAAAATGGAGAAGATTGTCCAAACTGTGGACACGCATTTAGATTTATTAGAGTTGGGGGAAGAGGCACAACCTATTGTCCAAACTGCCAAGTCAAAAAATATGGCCCATTAAAAGTTGGTATTACAGGTAAAATTGCTTCAGGCAAATCAACTGTTTTAGATGTATTTAAAAAGAACAATATTAAAACAATTTCTAGTGATGAAATCGTCGCAAATTTATATAAAACAAAAGAAATAGCTAACAAAATAGCTAAAAGATTCGATTTACCTTTCAGTAATTTTGTTTATAAAGACATTCTAAGAAACTATTTAATTAAACATCCAAACGATAGAAAAATATTGGAAAGAATGATTCATCCATTGGTCATAAAAGAAATTGAAAAATTCTTTAAAAATGAAGAAGGCATCATGGTTGCAGAAGTACCATTATTATTTGAAGCAAAAATGGAAAATATGTTTGATTATATTATCGCTGTTGATATAGATCCTGACCTACAAGAAAAAAGATTAATTAAGCGAAATCCATTATCTGCAAAAGACTTAAAAACTATCAATTCCAATAATGTATTTGAAGCAAATAAAAAGAAGGCCGACATTATCATTTCTAATAATTCAAGCCTTTCTTCTTTTGAAAAATCAATAAAATCAATTATTAATAAATTGCAAGATCGCCAAGATTAATTTCTTCTCCTGAAGCGTTTCTAATTATCTTTGCAATTTGTCTAGCTCTGATTTCCCCCGCTTTACTTGTAGTGTAAAGAGCTTCAATCTCAGAGATAGTAAAATCACTTGTGATAATTGTAAATAATTTTTTACTAGCTCTAGTCGATATGATTTGGAAGACAATCGCGTCACGAATCATATCATTTTTATATTCATTGCCAAAATCATCTAATACAAGAATTGGGCATGTAGCGTAGTAATTAAGTTTCTTTTGAAATTCTTCACTTTTATATGCATTGTTTAATTCTTTTAATTCATTAATTCTCAAAGAAGAATTCAAGAAACAAATTGGGCCTTTATCTCTTTTTGCTGCATCAATTACTAACGCAGCAGCAAGGAAACTTCTACCACTACTTTGACCACCATTGATATAGATCCATCCACAGTTTCCAGTTTTTACATAATTATTATATTTGTCTAAAACAGTTCTTCTCTCTTTACTTGAATCTAAATCCTTAATTGTTGTATTCATCCAAGATTCGTCAAAATCTTTTATAACGAATTGTCTTTCAAAAGAAACTTTTTTCAATAGCTGTTTGCAAGGCGTTACTTTCTTGTCGACGTAGCCACGTTCATAAGTAGGAACAGTAATTAAACATGGGTTGTTCTTTTGACATTTATCAACACCAGGACAATGCTTGCAGTAATTTAAGTCAGCAACAAAATCATAGATTTTGACAATGTTTTTTTCAATTTGTTCACTTGAAATACCAAGTTGGTTACAATATTTGACTGCGTCAGAACAAGTTCTATAGGCTTGAATCATTTGTTCTTCTATTGATTGGTTAGAATTAATTTCTAAAGTAGTCTTAATCTTTTCCATCGTTTCCTCCATAGCCGAGCTCATCTAATAATTGTTCCCAAGATGGCTCGTCTTTTTCTTTTTTGTTTTCTGGTTGTTTTTCTTCTACAGCGTCGTTTTCAACTTTGATATTTGAAGTTTGTTTTCTTTGTCCTTTTGGTTTGCTTACCTTTTTAAGGTAATTCATTGCGTCAACAGCAGTTTCAATTCCTTCTCTTGCGATAGAAGCAGCAATCTTTTCTGATAACGCTCTTGATAAAATATTGTTATTTGTGGATAGAATGAAATCAACAATAACATTAATAACTGAGTTATTTAAATTGAAGTTTTTCGATAAATCATCAATTAATCTAAGATCAGCACCAGCTGGTTTTGTACCATTTTGTAAAATGGACAAATAATCTTTTGGTGATTTAGTTTCCATCATATTGATTTTATAAGCTAAATCAGTTTTTCCTGATACAAGATTTTTTACACCAGAATAGTTTTTAGTAGATAAATATGCAAAATTTGTTTCATCTTGGAATAACTTAGTTAATTTTACAAAATCAATTCTTTTGCCTTTTGAAACTGTTGGATTATAAATAGAGGCAACAGTATTAGCAGCAACCATTTCATCAACACCATATAAAGTTGCTATTCTTTCAAGTTCCTTCATATCCTTCTTTGTAAAAGCGTCTTCTTTAATTTGAGATATTTCGTTTAACGAATTAAAGAATGTCTCGTAAGAGAATTCGCCTTTGATCTTTGATGAATTTCTTCCAATAGAATCAGAAGCTGATTTTGCTGCAATCATAAATGCAGGATCATCAAATTCTGGATGGAATACTTCATGGAAATGAGCAGATATTTCTTCACCGAATTCATTTTCATTATCAATTTTATAAATTGATTTAAGCCTTTTTGCTTCATTTTCGCCAATACATTTTATTAACATTCCATAAAGTAAGGCATTATCAAAAAATAATTTTGGTGTCTTTGGAGCATATAGTTCATAAGTATAAACGTTGACTTCACCTGCAGCTTCTACATAGGTTCTTAATAAGCCACAAGCTTCTAAAGATTTTCTTGCATCAACAAATACCCCAGTTGGCATTTGCATTCTTGCTAAAAATTGTTCATGAGTTGATATTGATGTAACCTTTTGGTTATTCATTTCGCTCCAAAGAGAAAAATAAACTGAAAGAGCGGTATAACCAAAAATTGGTTGGTATAAATTTGTAAGAATGTCTCTATCGTAGTCTGCAATAAGTGAATTTGCAGTAACTTCTAGATAATCCTTGCTAGATAATACTTTCATCGTCATTTCCTCCCGGTGCCGAAAATTATGCCAAAGAAAAATAGCCTTTTCAATATGAAAAAGAAAACAAAAAAATGGGGATAATTTTATCCACATAGCATATGCAAGAGATTTATACAAAGTATAAATCACATACACTTATACACACGAATATGCATATTTATCCACAATGTAATTTGTGGAAAAAAACAATCTTTTTTGGACTACTTTTAGAAAGATGTGTATAATATAGGGCGATAATAGTTAACTATTATAAGGAGATATTGCTTATGATAAGAAAAATTGCAATCCTAACAAGTGGCGGTGACGCACCAGGAATGAATGCAGCTCTTAGAGCTTGCATTAGAGCAGGATTATACGCTGGAAAAGAAATGTACGTTGTTTATGACGGATATAGAGGATTAGTCGAAGGCGAAATTAAGAAAGTTGATAAGGATTTTACACAAGACATCATCAATAGAGGCGGCACAATTATTAGAAGTGCTAGATTACCTGAATTTAAAAATCCTGAAGTAGTTAAAAGAGCTGCTGAAATGTTAGAAGACTTTGAAATTGATGCCTTAATCGGTATCGGTGGAGATGGAACTTATAAAGGTTTAGGTGCTCTTGCTAAAGCAGGTGTTAAAGTTGTAGGAATTCCAGGTACAATCGATAATGATGTCGGTTCTACAGACGAAACCATTGGTTTCTCAACAGCTTTAAACACAATTTGTGAATGCGTAGATAAATTAAAAGATACATCTGGATCACATCAAAGATGTTCTTTAATTGAAGTAATGGGTAGAGATTGCGGTGACTTAGCAATGTTTGCTGCACTAGCAGAAGGAGCTGAAGGCGTTATTTGTGTTGAGCACCCATTAAAAGAAGAAGTATTATTCCGTAAATTAAGAATGATGAAAGCACAAAATAAGAGCCATGCAATTATTCTTGTTTCCGAAAACTTATATGACATTAATGAACTTGCTAAAAAGGTCGAAGCTGAAACAGGTTTTGATACAAGAACAGAAGTCTTAGGTAGGTTACAAAGAGGTGGTTCTCCAACTGCTCATGATAGAATTCTCGCTGCACGTTTAGGCGCTCGTGCGATCGATTTATTAGTAAATGATAAAGTAGAAACGGGTAGAATCGTTGGTGTTAGAGACAATGCTATTGTTGATTACGAAATCGAAGAAGCGCTTGCTATGAAGCATAGACATACTCATGGTCTTAGAGACCTTATTGATATGCTTCAATAAACTTTTGGTATTTATGCACTTTGTGCATTTATATAATTTTATTTAGAAAGCCCGCTATTGTATTGCGGAGGTAGGGAAATGAAAGTACAACAACATGACGGATCCATTATTGAAATGGACAAACAATCGAAAGAAGCAATGGATGTATTGAACCATTCGACTTCACACTTATTAGCAGAAGCTATCCAAATTATATATCCTGAAGCAAAATTTGGTTTCGGTCCTTCAATCGAAAACGGTTTCTACTATGACATCGACTTCAAAGAACCAATTACTGATGCCGATTTACCAGCAATTGAGAAGAAGATGCTCGAATTAGCCAAAAAGGATGAAAAAATCGTTCGTAAGCAAATCACAAAAGAAGAAGCTCTCGAAGTATTTAAAAACAATCCTTACAAATTGGAATTAATTGAAGGAATTAACGAAGATATTACAATCTTCACTCAAGGCGACTTTGTCGACTTATGCCGTGGTCCTCACATTATGTCTACAGGACAAATTAAGCATTTCAAATTATTAAATCTTGCAGGTGCTTATTGGAGAGGCGATAGTAAAAACAAACAATTAACTCGTATCTATGGTACTTCTTGGTGGTCAGCTGAAGAATTAACTAACTACTTAAATCTCATTGAAGAAAGAAAGAAGAGAGACCACAGAATTTTAGGTAAACAACTCGAATTGTTTATGTTATCTGACTATGGTCCAGGATTCCCATTTTGGTTACCAAACGGAATGATTTTACGTGAACAGATTGAACAATATTGGAAAGAGCAACATAAAAAATACGACTATGTCGTAGTTAAGACTCCTACAATGTTATCTAAAGAATTATGGTTAACATCTGGTCACTGGGATCACTATAAAGATAACATGTACACAACTGAGATTGACGAAAAAGAATTCGCAATCAAACCAATGAACTGTCCAGGTTCAATTCTTGTCTATAAAAACTCATTACATTCTTATAAAGATTTGCCAATTAGAATGGCTGAATTAGGTCACGTTCATAGACACGAAGCATCAGGCGCTCTTAACGGTTTATTTAGAGTTAGAGCATTTACTCAAGATGATGCACACATCTTCTGTAGAGAAGATCAATTAGTTGAAGAAATTTCACTATTACTTCAATTCTACGAAGAAATGTACAGCGTATTTAATCTTGATTATTACATTGTTTTATCAACAAGACCTGAAGAAGGATATATCGGAGATATCAACATTTGGAACAAATCTGAAGCTATTCTTAAAGAAGCTTGTGAAAAAACAGGACGTGAGCTCAAGATCAATCCAGGCGATGGCGCATTCTATGGTCCTAAGTTAGACTTTAAGTTAAAAGACTCAATGGGTCGTATTTGGCAATGCGGCACTATCCAACTTGATATGAATTTACCAGAAAGATTCGACTGCTACTATATTGATAACAACGGTGAAAAGAGAAGACCAATTATGCTCCATAGAGCTTGCTTAGGTTCTATCGAAAGATTCATCGGTATTATCATTGAACACTACGGCGGAGCTTTCCCAGCTTGGTTAGCACCACAGCAGGTTAATATTTTACCAGTCAACAACGAATTCCATTTAGAGTATGCAAATGAGCTTTACAAAGAATTCAAAGCAGCTGGTTATCGTTCTAAAGTTGATGATTCAAACGACAAACTTGGCTATCGTATGAGAAACTCACAAATGAGAAAGATTCCATTCACATTAGTTATTGGCGATGCCGAAAGAGACAATCATACAGTCACATATCGTCGTTATGGTCAAAAAGATCAAATTACTGTTTCTGTTGAAGAATTCAAACAATTGCTCAACGAAGAAATTCGCTTAAAGAAATAAGATTAAGGATGAGCGTAAAAACTCATCTTTTTTCTTGTTGACACATATCATTGATAATGATAATATCTTATTGCAAATAAATGGTAGAAAGCAGAGGCACCCGCTTCTCGCCAGATCGACAAATGTTGATTGGCTAACGCTACAAATCTTAGGGCTAAGATATGTTAACGGGTGCGTCTAGCATCCGTTTTTTTTAGCAAAAAGGAGTTGATATTTATTTACGACAACAGAAATGCGATGGGTAACAAGAAACCAGTCGCCAAACAAACAAACGGGGATTTGGTTAATGAAACCGTACGCTTCCCAAAAGTTCGACTCATCGGTCCAGACGGTGAACAATTAGGTGTTATGTCTTCTAGAGAAGCACAACTTAAAGCTAATGAATTTGAATTAGATTTATTATGTGTTGCTCCAAATGCAGAAATACCTGTATGTAAAATTCTTAACTATAGTAAATATAGATACGAACAACAAAAGAAAGCTAAAGAAGCAAAGAAAAATCAGCATGTAACTGAAACAAAAGAGATTCAGTTAACTCCACAAATCGGTGGTCATGACTTAGAAACTAAAGCACGTGCAGCTAATGGTTTTATTGCAGATGGCAATAAAGTCAAAGTTGGTGTTAGATTCAAAGGTCGTCAAATGACTCACATCGAAGTTGGACAAGAAGTCATGGATAAATTCATCTCATTGTTAAGCGAAGTCGCCACTGTTGAAAAACAACCATCAATGGATGGTAAGTGGATGATCGCAGTATTAGCACCAAAAAGAAAGTAGGAGGAAATTATTATGCCAAAAATGAAAAGCAAAAGAGCTCTCATGAAGAGAATCAAAATTACTGGCAGCGGTAAAGTCGTTAGACATCACGCTTATGTATCACATTTAGCCCCACACAAAACAACAAAGCAAAAGAGACACTTAATGAAACAAACATCAGTCCACAAGACAGATATGAAGAGAATTAAGTATCTCATCGTCAAATAAGGGAGGTAATCTAAGATGGCAAGAGTTAAAGGTGGCACAGTCACACACGCACGTCGTAAGAGAATGTTAAAGAGAGCCTCCGGTTATTTCGGAAGCAAACACTTACTCTTTAAGACAGCAAAAGAACAAGTAATGCACAGTTTACGTTATGCATACAATGACAGACGTAAGCTCAAAAATGATTATCGTAAATTATGGATCAGACGTATCAACGCTGCATGCCGTATGAACGATATTTCTTACAGCAAATTTATGTACGGTTTAAAAGTTGCTAATGTCAACGTCAACCGTAAAATGCTCTCAGAACTCGCAATCAATGACGCAAAAGCATTCGCTGATTTAGTCAAGATTGCTAAAAAAGCTGCTAAATAAGTAGCTTTCTAGAAAGCAAATTAAAACCTGGATTAATTTCCAGGTTTTCTTTTTGTCTTTAATTAATTAAAGAAGATCATCTTCGCTTTCTTCTGAAATAAACTTAACTTCAACATTATTGACCGCCTCAACAATCATTTCATCCCAGTTGAATAATTCCTCGTATTTTTTAACTTCGTCTAATCTAGGCATTGTTTTAGGGTTTTTAGGGGTGAAAATTGTGCAGCAGTCTTCATAAGGACGAATTGAAATATCATATGTTCCAATTTTTTCTGAAACATCAATAATATCCGTCTTATCCATAACTGCACATGGTCTAATAACTGGAGTATTTGTAACTTCGTTAATAACTGCGATTGATTGAAGTGTTTGGCTTGCAACTTGACCAACAGATTCACCACTACTAATGACTGGACAGTTTCTTCTATGAGCAAGTCTGTCTGCTAAACGATACATCATTCTTCTCATCATGGTAATGCAATAACATTCAGGAACATGATCGTAGATAGCTTCTTGAATTTTTGTAAATGGAATAATATGAAGTCTAATCTTTGGCTGATATTTGTTTAATACTTTTAATAAGTCTTCTAATTTATAAATAACAGCTTGTTGAGTATATGGAGGAGAAGCAAAGTGAATGCATTCAATTTGAACGCCTCTTTTCATCATAAGATATGCCGCTACTGGAGAATCGATTCCGCCAGAAAGCATATGCATTGTCTTTCCTCCAACGCCTAATGGATATCCACCAGCGCCTGGATATGTTTTAGCAAAAATGTATGTAGCTTCATCTCTAACTTCTAAAGAAAGAGTAATATCAGGATTATGAACATCAACTTTAAGTTCTGTATTTCTTAAAATATGACCAGCGACAATTCTTGTGATTTCATCAGAGATGAGAGGAAATCTTTTATCACTTCTTTTGCATTTAATCTTAAAAGTTTTTCCTTTTTCTTGATTGATTAATTCAAGAGCGTTCTTTTTAACAATCTCCATATCTCTTTCAGATTTATAAACCAAAGACATACCTTTGATGCCTGAAACATCTTGTAATCTAGTGATTACAGGTTCATAGTCTTGTCCGTTTAATCCGATATAGATATGGTCATATCTAGTTTCTATTTTTAAATCAGAAAAATCTTTTAATGCATGTTTGATATTACTAGAAAGGACACGGATAAAATCCTTTTTATTTTTTCCTTTTGTTGATAATTCGCCAAAGCGAATCATTATATGGTCATAATTGATCATTGTTTAATATTCCTTTCTATCTCTTCAAGAGATTCAATAAATTTATTCATTTCATCTAAAGTGTTTGCTTCATCAAGGCTTACGCGAATTGTGTTATGAGAAATTTTTTCGTCTTTTCCTAAAGCTTTAACAACATAGCTTCCCGTCTCACCTCTTGCACGGCAAGCTGAAGTAGAACTTACCATAATGCCTTTATTAGATAAGCCTTCAACAATAACGCTGGCTTTATGTACTTTAGTAGAGAAGTTGATGACAAATGGATTACCTTCATATGAGTTAATCTCATATCTACTACTATTACCCTTTAAATATTTATAAAGCATTGAAGATAGTTCATTAACTTTAGCTTTATTGTTTTTTTGATTAGTTAAAGCAATTCTAAGTGCTTTCGCTAACGAAACCGCCATAGCAACGTCATTAGTGCCACTTCTAATATTTTCTTCTTGTCCACCACCTGTAAGTAAAGGAAGGAGTTCAATTTTATTTCTTACAATAAGAGCTCCACCGCTTTTTAAGCCATGAATTTTATGGCCAGTAAAAGTTAGCATATCAACATTGCTATAATCAATGTCAACTTTGCCGATTGCTTGAACAGCGTCACAGTGGAAAACAATTTTTGGATATTTTTTAAGTAGCAAAGCAATTTCATTTATTGGATTAATTGAACCAATTTCATTATTAACTGCCATAATTGAAACTAAAATAGTTTCATTCTTAATTGCTTTTTTTAACTCTTCTAAAGAAACAACGCCATTTTCATCAACTTTTAAATAAGTTACTTCAAATCCAAATTCTTCAAGTTGTCTAGCAGTTTCTAAAATAGAAGGATGTTCAATTTCTGAAACAATAATGTGATTTCCACGATTGCGGAATTTTAAGGCATATCCCTTAAGAGTTAAGTTATTTGCTTCTGTAGCACCGCTTGTAAATATAAGGCGATGATCTTTCATTTTTAAATTGTCGAGAATTTGGCTTCTCGCTTTTTCTAATAAGCGAAAAGATTTTGCTCCTTCAAAATGAATAGAACCAGGGTTTCCGACGTATGATGATATAACTTCATTATATGAATGAAGCACATCTTGATTAACAGCTGTTGTTGCAGCGTTATCAAAATATATGATTTTATTATCCATTGTTTGAACCATCTTCAACGTGAATACGTTGATATAATGCATTTGCTTCATGATAGACTCTTCCAAAGTCACCTTTGAAGAATTGGGCTTCCATCATGCTTAATTGTTGATTTACATCTGTTTGATGCTTTCTATCTCTATTTGCATAAACAACTGCAGATTCAGCGAGTTGTTCCTCACGATATTTATTATCAACATCATCAAATAAATCGTTTGCGATACGTTTGAGGTTTTCGACATCCTCATTAACTTTAGCAATATCAATTGGCTTTTGTTTAACACCTTTATCAATTTCATTTAATAAGTCATAGCATTGATTAATATCAAATTGATATTTGTTAGAAAATTCATCAATAGCGATATCTCTGAGAACGCTTTCGATTTGTTTTAAACGATAATAGTAAACAAATACTAAGTTATATGCATCTTTTGATGATTGATTTAATGATATTAAGAATGCTTTAAAGTCATTAACTCCACTATAAGCGATTTCGTAATCATTTCTCAATTCATCAAGTTTATTCTTTAATAAAGAATATGGTTGTTTTGTTGCAGAGTGGATAAAGTTATCCAATGTTCTTTTACTTGTTCCCAACGAATCAATTGTTTTTCTTAATGAGGCGATTTGTTCTTTGTGAGCATCGTCAACAATATAAAGCTTGTCAACTTCAGGAAGAATTGAACAAATTTTAAGGAAAGATTTTTCTACTTCGATAACTTTTGCATAAATTTCATTCATGTTTTTTTCAAAGAAGTCTTTATCCTCAAGTTCATCATTTAATTGTCCTCTTACATTTTCAATTTCGTTTTGAATCTCGTTTAATGCATCAAGGACACCAGAAGTTTGTAACTTACAAAGTTTTTCTTTAATTTCTTCTAAAGCATTATTCCAATCTTCAACTCTAGTTTTGAATGAAAGATTAAATAAAGGCATACCTCTTCTTTCAATCGCATAATATTCTTCTTTTAATTCTGAAATCTTGTTTGGAATAATTGTTGTAGTAAGAATGCATAAATTAGGAAGAGTAGTAATTGCTTTTTCTAACGCTCTAATTACATTATCAACAACAGGGATAATTGCGTTAGCTTCTTCGTATTCAGCACTTTCAATATGATTTTCAAAATTAACAAAGTTTTGATCAAGTTTGTTAAAAACAATATTAAAAGTAGGAGCGACAAGTTCAAGGTCACTACTAACTCCATAATAACTTGTCTTTACTGTTCTATATGTTTCTTTTAAATGTTGAATAGTTTGTCTAGACTCTTGTTCTGGTTTAATAACAGAATAAAGGTCTTTATCTAAAGCGTTTACTTTTTCTTCAAATGATAAGATTGCTTTTTTAGTATCTGCAAGAACGGTTTTAATTGAATTATATTGCTTGTTATCAATTAAAGCTTTGAGTTGCTTAAGCATAGATTCAGCGTATTTATCATCGCTTTCATATACTTCTTTAAATCTTCTTGAGAAGAAATCATATTTATCTAAATAGAGTAAGTTAGTTCTTGAAATGAGTTCTAAACGAGAAATATATTGGCTATCTTGGCCAATCAATAAAGAATCTAAATATGAAAATTTCTTTTGCAAATTTTCCATTTGCTTCTTAATTCTTGAACGAGAAATAACAAAGTAATTTAACAAAAACGCTAAAGCTATAATCGCGATAACACCAAAAACGATAAATAATACAAGGGCTGTCCTATTAACTGCATATATAGCAAACATAGTTTTACCTCCTTTAAATACATACGATAATTTAATAATTATCAGTCAGTATTAATATTGTAATGGCAAATCGATTAAAAAAGAAATGCATTTTTCTTAAAATTATTATTTTTAGAAAATAGTCAGCAAATTATTTACATCTATCCTATGGATAGGAAGAAATATACATTTTTTCAAAAATCATAAAAATATTTATTGCACACTTTGAAAGTTTTCTATATATTTATTAGTGCATGTAATGCAGCATGTAGATACTGTTCGTCTGATGTTTGGTACGAAACGTAACAAAGTAACCGAAGCTCAATGGTGAAATGATAACTAAACATCCGGAACAAGGGATTTACACCTATTCATTATTTTGCAAGAAAATAAAGGAAAGGATGGATATATCATGAGATATACTGGATCAGATTGGAAAAGATCTCGTCGTTTAGGTTTCTCAACTTTAGAAACTGGCAAAGAATTAGCCAAACGTCCATATGGCCCTGGCCAACATGGTAACAACCGTAAAAAGAAACAATCCGAATACGGCAAACAATTAGTTGAAAAACAAAAACTCAGACAAATGTATGGTGTCAATGAAAGACAATTCCGCCGCTTATTTATGATCGCATTAAAATCTAAAGAAGTTACAGGCGTTGCTTTCATGAAATTACTCGAATCTCGTCTTGATAACATCGTTTACCGTATGGGCTTCGCTAGAACAAGAGCTGGTGCAAGACAATTAGTTTGCCACGGCCACATCGAAGTCAATGGTAAGAAAGTCGATATCCCATCAGTTATTCTCTCTGTCGGTGACGTTGTTGCTGTTAGAGAAAATAGCAGAGATATGAAAGTTATCAAAGAATCACTCGAGTCTATCGCTACAAAAGTCGGTTGGGTTGAAGTTGATGCAGAAAAGTTATCTGGTAAATACGTTCGTGAAGCTGATCGTAAAGAATTACCACAAGATATCGCTGAATCACAAATCGTCGAATACTACAACCGTAAGCTCTAATCTAAAGCTAAAAAGAAAATCACTTCTTCGCGAAGTGATTTTTTTATATCTTTATTTATATCAATAAATAGGATAAGGAACTTTCTTTAATTTAGCATTGCTATAATTAGCTCTTCCTTCTTTTGCTTCTCCCCTACCATCAAGGACAACCAAGTCTCCAGTAAAACCGCATGTCATATTGTTAACGAATGAAGTTCCGACTCCATACATACTAACTGGAACACCAAGTTTTTGCCATTCCTCAATCTTTTCTTTATTGAAAGATGAAGAAACAGTAATGTTAACATAGTTAAAGCCTTCAGCATCAAGAGCATTTCTTAAAGCAATAATCAATTCCTTGCATACTCCATGTGGATTAAAACCACTTGTGTCCTTATCATCAAAATAATGGTCAATCAAAGCTTTAGATGTATCAACACGGACACCTTTAAGTTTTGTTCCAAGATGTCTAGCAATCATCAATGAATCTCTAACAACATTATTATGATAATCAATTAAAGCAGTAACTTTTTCTTCTGGGAAAGTTTTTAAATAGATGTCAGCAGCGCGACAAATATCACCACCACAAATCTGGATTAATGCATGAGGCATAGTGCCCATACCTTTTCCACCCCACCACAATCCTTGTGCATCTGTGCTAATTTTTGTAATGCCAGCAACATAAGTCGCATAGCCATCGCCAACTTGTGTGTGATAATCATCTTGTCTATCGGCCATAGAAAATACTGGAGTATCTCCTGCGACATCAAGAACTTCTTTAACGTTTGTTGCAACGCTAGTTCTTCTTGCTAAAATTCCATCGATAACAGATTCAAGGAATCCGAAATTCTCATATTTTCCCGTAACTTTTAATACAGGTTCACCATTTTGAATGATGTCACCATCATTTAATGCTTCAATTTCTAAATCTTCTGGATGAATAGCAAAAGTATGAATAAGTGCAATTGCTTCATCAATACCACAAAGCATCGAGTTGTCTCTTCTTTGAAACCATTGCATTGTAACAACGTGATTTGGTTCATTCTCTTCTACAATCTTTTTACTTTTTAAAAAGTAATTTGCAGAATAAAAGCCATCACCTAATTCTTTTTCGAATTGGAAAGTTTTGTTTGTTAATCTTGAAATTTTTCCTTGTTTTTTCAATTCAATTTCAGTCATATTACTTTTCCTCCATGCGGAAGAAATCATTTCCGCATTCTTCTTTATCATCTAACACAAACGTAGCATTGCTATCATTTATTTCTAAATCTAAATAAGAACATATGTGTCCTTCTTCATTTATAAAAGATAAATCAGGAAGTCCTGTTCCTTTAACTGCCACGATTACTTGGTCATTAACTTTTACGTCATCGACCCTTTGGCAGTAGATAATATTAGTTCCAATTCGACACTTAATGCAATCATTATTGATTTCAATAATGTTACTAACAAAGTAACCTGATACATTTTTAGAATCCAATGTCTCAAGTTTGTTGTTTAAAAGAATATTGTTTATTATCTCTATAAAGTTATCGCTTGGTAAAGCAATCAAACCAGTTGATCGAATCTTAATAATCTCTTTAAAATCATAGATTTTATAACCAACTAATGTATCGTTATGTTTCAATAAAGAAATGTTGCCATTTCTCTCTTCTTTGTAGTCTTTTAAAGTCTCAAAAGGAATGATTAGATAATCATCTTTACTTAAATATCTATAATATAGTGAATATTTCTTAATCATTTTTTACCTAAAATTACTCTATAAATTGGTTGGCCTTCGTTTCTGAAAGCTGTTTCATATTCTGTCTGTACATCAAATGGATCTAAGCCATCATAATTGTCATCACGAGAAATGATTTTGAATTTTGACTCTTCAATTTTTTCAATTGAAAATTCAAATAAGTCAAAGTTATCGGTTTTGAAAATTAATTTACCGTCATCTTTTAAAATTCTATAGTAACTATCTAAATAGCTTTCTGCTGTTAATCTTCTCTTGGAATGTCTTTTCTTTGGCCAAGGATCAGAGAAATTTAAAAACAAAGTATCTACAGATTTATCTTTGATATTTAATAAAACTCTATCAGCGTTATCAAAAATGAGTTTGCCATTTTGACATTCAGCTTCAACTAATTTTTTAGCGGTAAATCCACAGCAAGTGACATTTCTTTCGACGCCAACAAACTTTTTATCCGGGTTGTTCATTGCCATTCCTAAAAGGAAAGCACCCTTTCCAGAACCGATTTCTAGATAAAAATCATCATAGTTTTGTAAGTCTTCGGCTTGTAAAGTTACTTCGGTATGTTCTAATACATAAGGCTCAGCCCATGGTTTATATTTAGTTCTCATTTAATACTTTTCCTAACTCGACAATTGCTCGTGCATAAACACTCATGCCTTTAAATAAATCAGATTTTTTGCAGCCTTCACCTGGTGAATGCATTTTGCTATCCCATCCAGCAAATTCCATACCGAATGCAATAACGTTTTCAGCTTCTTTTGCATAGGTTCCACCGCCAATTGCTTTTGGCTTATTTTCATAATCGCCAGTTTCTTCTTGATATGCTTTTAATAAAGCTGAAACTAAAGCAGAATCCTTAGGATAATAAAGCAATGGAGAAATGCCACCGACTTCAATTTCAAATGGTTTAGTCGCTTCAGTGATTTTTTTAATTAATTCATCTGGAGTAGTTACATCAACATGGCGGAAGTTAACAACCATATCGAATTTATCATTTTCATAACTTAATAATCCGACATTTAATGAGTTCTCTCCCATTTCTTCACTATAGTTATAAGCATTAATGCCTCTACCATAAACATCACTATATTGTTCAACAATTTGTGTAATATCTAGGGATTTATAAAATTCCGAAATTGCTTTTAATGCAAGCATTCCTGAATTGACACCAAGTTGAGGAGTAGAACCATGTGCAGCCTTGCCATTGAAAACAATTGTTTCCCCTTCCAAAGAGAAATCATATTTATTGTTACTTAAATAAGTAACAAAATCATTGAAGTTCTTTACAACAACTTCGCATCTTTCAATAACAGAGTTAGATGCAACACCACCCTTGATAGAGATGACTTCATCTAATTTAATTCCTTTTCTTACATGAAAATTGAAGATGCCTTTTTCAGCGAATATAAGTGGGAATTCAGCATCAGGAGAAAAGCCTAATGTTGGTTGTTCTTTTTTTAATTCGTGGAAATATTTTTCAACTCCACGTGAGCCGCTTTCTTCATTACCACCAACAATAAATCTAACAAGATAATCGCCTAATAAATTATTGTCTCTTAATGCTTTTAAAGCATAATAAGTAGCTAACAAAGGTCCTTTGTCATCAGCGACACCACGACCAGTTAAGACTCCATCCTTTTCAACAACTTCAAAAGGATCTTGATCCCATCCTGTTCCAACCGGAACCACATCAGCATGAGCAAGGATTGTAATATTCTTTTTGCCTTTTCCAGCAAGAATTTCAACTACCATATTGTCATAGTTGGTAGCTATAAAACCATCTTTTCTTGCAAGTTCAGTAATATAATCCAATGCTTTACTTACACCTTTACCGAAAGGGTTTTCATCATCAATAGTATTTTCATCATATACTGAATCAATCGCACAAAATTCTTTAAGTGATTGAATTAAATCATTTTGATACTTTTCTACTAATAAATCATATTGTGTTACATTTTTCATAATATAGCTCCATAAAAGTCCATTCAATTAAGCATATATGCATAATTGATACCTTTATTATACATTCGATGTAATAAAACAAAAAGTCTTTAATTAAGTGACAAATGTAATATAATATGTTCAAACATAGGAAGTGATCTTTATGAAAAGTACATTTACCACTAAAAAAATCGCTGGCGCAGGCATCTTCACCGCTATCGTAGTCGTGTTGCAGCTGTTCAGCAATTATGTTAGCTTCGGACCAGTTAGCATAACTCTTGCATTGATTCCTATCGCGATAGGTGCAATGCTCTATGGCCCACTCGTTGGCTTGTGGCTAGGACTTGTTATGGGCGGCTTAGTTCTCACAGCTCCAACAACAGTAGGATTCCTTACATTTAATCCACTTATCACCGTAATTCTTTGCTTAGTAAAAGGTGGAATGGCTGGACTTGTATGTGGGTTAATCTACAAAATTATTAGAAGAGCGAATGAAAAGGTAACAACAGTAATTTGCGGGCTATCAGTTCCAATTGTTAATACTGGGTTATTTGCTCTCGGCGCTGTTGTCTTCTTTGTTCCATTAATTCAAGAATGGGCAGGAGATGGAGATCCAATTAAGTTTTTATTCCTTACTATGATTGGAATTAATTTTTTAATTGAGTTTGCAGTTACTGTAATATTAACTCCAACAGTTAATCACATTATGAATGCTGTTAAATTAAGGCATGGAAACAAAGCAGAATAATTGATTAAATAAATGTGAAAAAAAGTAGAGAATTTTCTCTACTTTTATTTTATATATAAAATAATATGGACTATTTGCATCCAACTTGCATGGTTGCCTGGAATGTATAACTGCCTGAGCTTGTTGGAGTGACTATAAACATTTGATAATCTCTTACTACAAGGCTATTAGCAAAGCAATAATCGCCTAAAATATAGAGATAGAAATTCATGAAATACATTGTTGAAGAATCAGCAATATCAGAATTTGAACATCCATTACATCCATATGGTCTAATTACTACTCCACCATCGAATAATTCAGTTTTACTGATATTAACAAAGTTTTTAGCTAAACTAACACCTGATTCGAATTGGAATAAAGGAAGCTTAATATCATAAATGTAGGTTTCTTCAACTTCACATTCCTCGCCGCACTCTTCGCATTCGTAAGAGCCATGACGTTTAGTGTGATCGCTGTTATCTTCCCAAGAGGCAACATCCCCATTATGAGGGTAAACAGTGTCGATATAAACTTTATATTCTTCTTGTTCTTCGGCGAATGTAATCACACAATAATATTTAGTATTACGCTCCAAATTGTCGGTCGATTGATAAAAATAATATTTTTCATCCCCATCATCATCAAAATCGATACCTAATTCGTTTGTGTCTAAGACATTTACGTTTAATTCGCCTTCTTTATAAAGTTTTACCGAACTAAATGCGGGCTTAAAGTCTTCTTCCGCTGTTGTTGATGGAACGGCATAATATGCATCATCAACATAAAATTTGCTATTACAGATAGTGTCAAAATTAAAATAAACTGTTTTTTCTACTGCTTCAAATCCAATATAATCCGTTCCAAAAGCTTCATCAAAAGATAATGTTTTTCCGACATTATGACCACAAGAGCATTGTCCTTTAACATCATAAGCATGAATGTGTTCTTCAGTAGTTTCGCTGCTTTCTATGTTTTTGTTACCGCATGATGCAAGCATTGCTGCAACAACAGTTAATAATGTAAATCCTATTTTTTTCATTTTTTTGTTCTCCGATATTACTTTTTTAAATTTCTTTTTAAAATAGAATTCAATCCTGATAAACCAAGAATTGAATCAAATTGATAATCGTTTTTAACAATGTCAACTAATACACGGCTTCCACCACCAGTTAAGATTCTACCGCATTCATAGCCAATTTCTCTTTCGATTCTATTAGCCAAACCAACAATCATATCTGCATGTCCATAAACCATTCCCGCATTCATACAATCAATTGTATTTCTAGCAATTACTGATTTAGGTGTTTCTAAAGAAACACTAGGAAGTAATGCCGCCTTATTTGATAAGTTAGCAGAACTAATAGAAATACCAGGCATAATTAATGCACTTGAGAAGTTTCCATCCCTATCAATTAATAACATTTTTGTTGCTGTACCTAAATCAGCAATAATTGTTGGATATCCATATTTTTCTTTAGCGCCAACAACATCAGCTATTAAATCACTACCAACTTCGTTTGGATTATCGACAACCATGCGGATTCCTGTTTTAATTCCAGGACATAAAATTAATGGTTTTTTGTTTGTTACTGCCTCGATTGCAGTTTTTAAAGAATAATTTATTTCAGGTACAACAGAAGAATATATAACGTTCTCAATATCCTTAATTGAGATGTTTTTATTTCTTATTTGATTTCTAATAATTGCCTCATATTCATCTTCAGTTTTATTTATATCGGTAATGAAAGAATATGATGAGACAAGATTATCTTCATCAAATAGTCCAACTTTAACTGATGTATTGCCAACATCAACACAAAGATTCATATTAACCAACAACAATATTCACAATTTTATTTTTAACAACGATAATTTTGCGAATTTGTTTTCTTTCCATGTTACGTTTAACATTTTCTAAATCTAACGCTAAAGCTTTTACTTTTTCTTCGTCACTATCAAGTTCAACTTCAATAGTTCCTCTAACTTTACCATTAACAGAAACAGCCATTTTAACAGTATTTAGTACTGTTTTTGATTCATCAAATGTTGGCCATGGTTCAAATGTAATAGTATTTGTATGACCAAGTAATTCCCACATTTCTTCACCGATATGAGGGGTAATACAATAAAGCATTTTGATAAATCCTTCAGCGTATTCTTTTGAAATTTTATTAACCTTATAAACTTCGTTTACAAAGATCATCATTTGTGAAATTGCAGTATTGAAAGCAAGGTTTTGATAATCTTCAGTAACCTTCTTAACTGTTTGGTTATATACAACATCAAGTTCTGGTGTATTTTCGTTTACAACAAGACCGCTTTCAGCAATTAAACGATAAACTCTATCAAGCCAACGTTTCGCGCCTTCAACGCCTTGATTTGACCATGGTTTGCTTGCTTCAAGAGGTCCCATGAACATTTCATAAAGTCTTAATGTATCAGCGCCATATTCTCTAACAATATCACTTGGGTTAATAACGAATTCTGGGAAACGTTTGCCCATCTTAATACCATTTGCGCCTAAAATCATTCCTTGGTGAACTAATTTTTGGAATGGTTCATCACAAGAAATATATCCTTTGTTATATAAGTATTTTGTCCAAACACGGGAATAAATTAAGTGACCAACAGCGTGTTCTGGTCCACCAATGTATAAGTCTACAGGTAACCAGTGATCTGCTAATCTCTTATCACACATTTCTTTATCATTATTTGGATCAATATAACGGATGAAATACCATGATGAACCAGCACTACCAGGCATTGTGGAAGTTTCTCTCTCACCTTTTACGCCATTTTTATCATATTTCTTCCATTCAGTTGCGTTATCTAATGGAGCCTTACCATTTCTACCTTTGTAGTCTTCAAGTTCAGGTAAAACAAGTGGAAGTTCATCATCAGGTAATGCATAAATAGATCCATCTTCCAATTTAACTGTTGGAACAGGTTCACCCCAATATCTTTGTCTAGCAAAGATCCATTCTCTGAATTTGAAGTTAACTTTCTTTTTGCCGATTCCTTTTTCTTCTAAATAATTAAGCATTGCTTTAATAGCGTCTTGCTTATTCATTCCATTAAGGAATCCAGAATTAATATGAGTGCCATCTTGTGTCCAGGCTTCTTTAGAAATGTCTCCACCTTCTAATACTTGGATGATTTCAAGATTGAATTTCTTAGCAAAAGCATAGTCTCTATCATCGTGAGCTGGAACTGCCATAATGGCGCCTGTACCATAGCTTGCTAAAACATAATCAGAGATATAAATAGGGATTTGTTTACCATTAATTGGATTAACTGCATATGCACCAGTAAAACAGCCAGTTTTATCTTTATTTGTAGAAGTTCTTTCGAGTTCTGATTTCTTGCTTGCTTCTTCAATATAAGCTTCTACTGCTTTTAATTGTTCTTTACTAGCAATCTTTTTAACAAGTTCATGCTCAGGAGAAAGAACGCAATATGTTGCACCAAATAAAGTGTCACATCTAGTTGTGAATACCGTAAATTTAAATTTAGTTCCTGCGACAGCAAAATCAACTAATGCACCTTCACTACGACCAATCCAGTTTCTTTGAATTTCTTTTGTAGATTCAGGCCAATCAATACGATTCAATCCTTCGAGTAATGCATCACCAAATGCTGCTTGATCAATAACCCATTGTTTAAGATTCTTTCTAATAACTGGGTATCCGCCTCTTTCGCTCTTACCATCAATGACTTCGTCATTAGATAAAACTGTTCCGAGTTCTTCACACCAGTTTACAGGCATATCGATATATTTTGCATAGCCATCTAAGAATAAATTTTTAAATATCCATTGCGTCCAATGATAGAATTTTGGGTCACTAGTTGCGATAACTTTACTCCAGTCATAATCAAAACCTAATTCTTTTAATTGCTTTGAGAAAGTCTCGATATTTCTTTGTGTAAAACCTTCTGGATGATTACCTGTTGTAATTGCATATTGTTCAGCAGGCAAGCCAAAAGAATCGTATCCCATTGGGTGAAGGACGTTAAATCCTTGCATTCTCTTCATACGGCTAACAATATCGGTTGCGGTATATCCTTCTGGGTGGCCAGCATGTAAGCCGACACCTGATGGATATGGAAACATATCTAAGATGTAATATTTTGGTTTAGAAAAATCCCAAACATCACATTTAAATGTATTATTATCTTCCCAATATTTTTGCCATTTCTTTTCAACTTTTGCATGATCGAATCCCATACAAATTACCTCACTACTTTATATAATCTTAAATACTCTTCTGCGCTCTTTTTCCAAGAGTTGTCTGTTTGCATTGCATTCTTCATTAATTGTTTTCTTTCTTTTAGATTGAACCAATTGTCGTATGCATATGCACAAGTTCTAACGCATTCATCAACTTCAAATGCATCAAAACCATAGCCATTTGATGTTTCTAAATTGCTTCCGTCAAAATTAATAACTGAGTCTCTTAATCCACCTGTTCTACGAACAATTGGAAGAGTACCATATCTTTGAGCAATCATTTGGCCTAAGCCACATGGTTCAAAAAGAGAAGGCATAAGGAAGTAATCGGATGCTGCATAAATCTTATGAGCAAGTGCATCGTTATAACCAATATAAACCGCAACTCTATCAGGATATCTATCTCTCAAGCTTTGCATTGCTTCTTCATATTTTGATTCACCAGAGCCAAGAATGATGACGTTACATCCTCTTTTTGCCATTTCTTCAAAAGCCGCCATAGCAAGGTCCATACCTTTTTGCCATGTTACTCTACTTACCATTGAAAATAATGGTTTACCTAAATTTTTAATATTTAGTTCAGCAAATAATTTTTCCTTATTTAAATACTTTTGTTTGAAATAATTTACTGCGTTAAATTGATTAGGAATAATTGTCTCTTTTGATGGATTAAATTCTACGTAATCAATTCCATTTAAAATTCCCTTGAAGTCAAATTCACGGAAGCGAAGAACAGTATCAAGTTCCATTGATGTAACTGGATTCAATAATTCGTTTCTATGAGTTGGGGATACTGTAGTGATTCTATCACTATAGATAATTCCTGCTTTCAAAGTAGAAATTCTTTCTTTAAAGCGAACTTTTCCGCTTGTATATACTTCTTCTGGTAAATTGAATAAATCCCCTATTGCATATGGATCAAGTAATCCTTGGAATGCCGGATTATGAATAGTAAATATGAATTTTGAATTTTTGAAATAATCAACATATATAGGAGTCTCTTTACATATGCATGCAAGCATACCTGTATGCCAGTCATGTGTATGAATGATATTTGGCTTCATGCCTTTCCTATAAATGAATTCCGCTACTGCTAAACAATAAAATGCAAAACGCTCGCCATCATCGTAATAACCATAAACATTATCACGATTAAAATATTGTTCATTATCAATGAAATAATAATCGACATTGTTTTGATTTAAAGAATAGACAGTTGCTTTATTTTTTCTCCATGACATAGTTACATTAAATGATGCAACTTTTGCCATTTGCTTTCCAAACTTAGCTTTAACCTTGCTATATAAAGGAAGAATAATACTTACGGATTGAGTTTTAGCTAATTCCTTAGATAAGGAACCAGCAACATCAGCTAACCCTCCTGTTTTAATAAACGGAGTAGCTTCACTAGCAACCATTAAAATATTCATGTTATATTTTTGCTCCTGTTTCTATAAATAATGTTTCTTCTTCATTACCATGGACATCCTTTACGACATCGATGTGAACATTTTTATCTGTAACGACATTTTTAACATGAACATCATTACCAACATATGTTCTTGTGAAGAGAATTGAGTTTTCAACAACAGCACCTTCTTCGATTGTGACATCACGAGAGATGATAGAGTTGATAACTTTACCTTTAATTAATGAGCCATTAGCAACGAATGAATTGCTAACAACTGCGTTTTCTCCATAAATTGCTGGAGGAGTGTTATGTGTAGTTGTATAAACCGGCCAATCTTCTAAGAATAATTTGCGTCTTGTTTCATAAGACAATAATTCTTCTGAATACTTAACATAACTATCAAATGATAATAATGGAGCGACGTATCCATCAAAGCGAAGAGCTTTAACTTTAGCTAATTTATTTTTGACTGCATAGACAATCATTTTTCTAATTGTATAGAGTTGAGAAACTTCTTTTGATTTTTGAATCATGTTTTCAAATGATTTCTTACTAAAGATAAATGACTCAAGAGAAACGTTTGCTTCAGTTTGATCGCCATTATTTGTTTTGAAATCGATAATGTCTTTTCTATTGTTAATTGTTAATAAGTCACAATTTAAATATTCTTTATCAGCATTAGTTGTATGTGTATAAACAACGCTTACATCTGCCCCACTTTTAACGTGTGCTGAAATTGCTGCACGATAATCATAAGACATAAGGAAGAATGTTGGAGCAACAACAATATAATCAGCTTCACTGTGTTCAAAATAAGCATAGTTTGCAAGAACACATGAAATATCAGTATTGAATTTGGATGTTTGAGATACCTTTTCATTCATTAATAATCTTAAATATCCATTTTTTGTATTGTTAATCCAAATATTACCGGAACCAACGTGATTTCTAATTGTTTGAGCACCACTAGAGCATAAGACATACATCTTATCAATTCCAGAGTTAGAGAAATTTGAAAGAGTGAAATCCATTAAACCATAACGGCCTAAGAAGGTAACAGAGCCTAAAGATCTATTTGTATTTAATTCACCAAGTTTAGGTTCATCGTATAAATTACAAATACCAATTACGTTATTCATTATTTTTCAACCCTCCTTGAGATTAAAACAATTTCATCGCTATCGACGTTGACTTCGCATCCTTCTTCAACGACTACATCAGGTGCAATGATTGCATTGCTAACTTTTGCATTCTTGCATATGCGAGCGCCTGACATAATAACGCATCTATTACAAACAGCGCCTTCTTCAATAATTGCCTCGTTTGAGATGACACATGAATCAACTTCACCTAAGACAATTGCGCCTTGATTAGCGATGCTTCTTTTAATTGAACCCTGAGGTCCAACGTATTGAGGAACACTATAGTTATCTTCCGTGAAGATTCTTGTTCTCATATCAACGCGATTATATAAATCCAAATCACATCTATCTAAAGCAACATCCATATTTGCTTCGTGTAAAGAAGCTAATGTTCCAACATCTCTCCAATATCCTTTAAAACGATATGCCTGTAGTTTTAAGCCATCGTTTAACATTGTAGGAATGATGTTTTTACCAAAATCGTGTTCTGATTCAGGATTTTTATCATCTGCTTTTAAATAAGCTCTTAATGTTTTCCATGTAAATACATATACACCCATAGAAGCTAAATTGCTCTTTGGTTTCTTTGGCTTTTCTTGGAATTCGGTAATTCTATCAGTTTCATCGACTGCCATAATACCAAATCTACTTGCTTCTTTTGGATCGACTTCAATAACAGAAATAGTTGCATCTGCTTTTCTCGAAATATGCAAGTCAATCATTTCGTTATAAGTTGTTTTATAAATGTGGTCACCTGAAAGAATAACAACATAATCAGGTGAAACACTATCAAGGAAGTCGATGTTTTGTGTAATAGCATCTGCTGTTCCACGATACCAGTTAGCGCCTTCTTCTGTTTGTCTTGGTGCTAATGTTGCCATTTGTGAGTGAACACCATTAAGGCCCCATTTTTCACCATTTCCAAGGTAGCCATCTAAGGCTGTAGATTCATATTGTGTAAGAACTCCGATGGTATTAATACCACTGTTTACACAGTTGCTGAGTGGGAAATCAATAATGCGGTATTTTGCCGCAAATGAGACAGCTGGTTTAGCCATCTTCTTAGTTAATGCTTCTAAACGAGTACCCTTACCGCCAGCAAGGATCATCGCAACTACTTTATTTGGCATAATTTTCTCCTTTTACGCTCGCATATATTTTAACAAGCGTACGCGTGAAAAGTGAATAACAAAATTCTATTTTATTTACCTTTTTATATTTATATAATATTTTCATTATGAAAGTTAGAGTCCCTTTTTGGAGAACGCTGATTAGTTTCGCAATTGCTACAGTAATCTTAGCAGTAGCGTTTTTCTTTCTCTTTAGTGGCTTATTTTTAAGAAGTGAATGGGACTGGAGACAACCGGTTATTATTGGATCAGTTATTGTTTTTTCTATTGTATTTTTATTAATGTCTATAAAAAGAAATTACTACATTGTTAATAGAAAATATGTAACTGTGGTAAGAGGCAGAAAAGAACTTGTCTATTACTATAGCGATGTAGTTTATATCGACATAAAGCAATCAGAAAAGAAAAAGACAATTTGTTTTTACACAAATAAGGGCCATGCAAGATATCTTCAATTTGATAAAGATAATGTTTTATATAAGGCAATGCTTGCTGGAAGTAAGAATCGCTTGAGCGAAGAAGAGTTTAAAGAAAGATATCCTAATGTAAAATTGTAAAAAATATCCATATTTGCAGGTGAGTGATAAAGATGTTGAACAGTAAGACTATGTCTTACTTTTTCTTTATTGCATCTCTATATCTCAAAATAGTTCTATTTTTAACCGCTTTTTCTAAAAATATTCTAACCTTGTCATTC
>JAZRYE010000015.1:0-2395 GCA_045600585.1 Bacilli bacterium
AAACTGGCAAGCTCAATAGATATTGGACGCCACCAGAAGGTCTTAAAAAAGAAGAATTCAAAAAGCCATCTTGGAAAAGGCTGTCTAAAAAAGGAAATAAAATAAGGGGTAAATATTATAAGTAGGTTTTTCAACATTAATTTTAATGTTGATTGAAGTAAGTAAACACTTTGCAGGTTAAAAACGCCAAAAGAAAAGGACTGTTATTCACCTTTTAGGTTTTTCAACAGCCCCTTTTCTTTTTTCTTTTAATCTGATTTCTTGATATCTATTATCTATTTTTATAAAATTAAATTATTATTTATTAATACAAGGAAAAAAATATGAAAAAAATCGGATTAATTTTGTTTACAGGACTTTTAGGCCTTTCTTTAGCATCATGCGGTTCAACTCCAAAAGATAGCGGTAACAACAATCATGGTGGCGAAGAAAGTGGTAACCATGATAACTCTACAGGCGGTAATAGCGGAAATGAAACTGCATCATTCCAACAAACTGTAGAAAACTTTGAATCAACTATTAAAAGTGGTTTCTCAATCAAAGCTAATGGTTCATTCAGTATGTTAGAATCTTTCTATACATTTAGTTTTGGCGTTAATAATGACGGCTTCTGGTATATTCAATCAATCAACGGAACATTCTCTGGCTCAGTATATAAGAAAAATGGTGATGGCTATTTATATTATGATGTTGATGCCTATGGTGTAGTTAGTAGTGAATCAGAAGAAGTCTCAACATCTGAATTTGATAGTGAATATACAACAAATTTAAATATGTTTGAAGGCCGTCTATTTGCATATTATGACTTCTTAGATGAAGCTAAAATTACTGGTAATGAATTCTATCTTGGTAGAGAATGTACATCTTATAAATATGAATTTATTGAAGGGTGTCCTGTTATTTTCTCAGTCGATGATACATTAAAGATTAATCTTAAATATAAACAAATTGTTACATATGAAGAAAATACATATGAAGATACATTTAATGTTTCTGACATCAAAACAGGTAATGAAGTAACCTTACCATTAGATTAATTAATCTTTTCACTTACAGGTTTTATATTGGGAACTTTTATGAAGATTGTAATTATTAGACACGCAGAACCTGATTATGAGAATAACACTCTTACCGAAAAAGGATTTAAAGAAGCAGAGGCGTTAGGCAAATACTATAATGCTTCTATGTTTAAAGAAATCTATTGTTCAACATTAAATAGGGCAAAATATACTTGTGAAGCTATTGTTAAAGGTGAAAAAGAAATTCACTTTTGCGATTGGCTTCAAGAGTTTAAACCTCGTGTATTTACAAATAATATTTGGCATTGTTCTTGGGATTATATGCCATCATTCTTTGATGATAATGAAATAATTCAATCAAAAGATTTATTTGAAGAACCTGTATTAAAAGAAGCTAATGCAAAAGAAGAATACGAAATCGTTATAAATAAATTCGATGAAGAATTAGCAAAGAATGGTTATGTAAGAGAACGTAATTCATATAAGGTAATTAAAGAAAATGAAGATACGTTATTATTTGTTTGTCATTTTGGTATGATGAGTGTTCTTTTATCTAGATTACTTAATATACCTTATTCACAAATAGCTCAACATACATGCTGCTATCCAAGTGGAGTAACTTTACTTGTGTCTGAAGAAAGAGAACAAGGTATTGCTCAATTTAGAATGCTTGAATATTCAAATGTTGAGCATTTAAGAAGAGAAAATTTAGAACCATCATTCATGGGTAGATGGGCAGAAACTTTTTCTTCTCCGGAAAGACATTAAGAAATAGAATATTGCTATGGGATTAAATGCATTAGGAAATAAAAAAGATATACCAGGAATGCGATATCTATTAATTCTATTATTAGTAGTCGCTATATTAATGACTTCTGGGATTATTACATACATCAACCTTTATTTGAAATATGGAATGGATAATTATTATGTTCCGTTATTCACATTAGTAGTTCCGTTTATTATATGTGTCGTATTAGCCTGGATAATATTAAAGAAGCTGATTAACTATTCTAAATTACCAAGCGTAGCAGTTGCATACGATGAAGAAAATAAATCAATTCAAGTAATGGCGAGTGATGATCTATACGAAATAGAATTAAATGAGTTAGTTGATATAAAGATAAAAAAGAATTCTCTTATCTTTGAGACTAAAGATAATGAATTCATTAAATCAATTCCGTTAGACGAAGTAGAAGAAATACTTAAAAGTATTAAGAACATTGAAAGATAAGAAAAGGGGCTGTTCGAAAACCTATGGGTAAGTAGAAGCCCTTTTTTCATGCAAAAATTAAGAACAATTATAATAAATAGATGATTTTTGTTTTGGAGAATTATTAATTGAGAACAACATTAACGATTCCTTCGAGGTTACA
>JAZRYE010000016.1:0-3266 GCA_045600585.1 Bacilli bacterium
TGATGATAAAAATTATTATGAGAAGGTTGGAAATTCACTAAACCAAATTGAAGGTCTTTTTGATATTCCACCTTCATGGAGTTACATTAAAATATCCGAAGTAATATCAGTTGCTAGAGGCGGCTCTCCTAGACCAATTCAAGATTATATAACTTCAGACTCGAATGGGCTAAATTGGATAAAAATTGGTGATACAAATTTAAATAGCAAATATATTTATTCATGCAAAGAAAAAATCAAAAAAGAAGGGTTGTATAAAACGAGATTTGTTCATAAAGGAGATTTCTTGCTAACAAATTCAATGAGTTTTGGTCATCCATATATATTAGCAATTGATGGATGTATTCATGACGGTTGGCTGGTTCTTTCAGATTTATTTAATGCGTATGATAAAGATTTCCTTTATTATTTGCTTTCTTCACCATATGTTTATAAATCTTTTTGCTCGACAGTTGGTGGTTCAGTTGTAAAAAACTTAAACAGTGATAAAGTAGCAAATACGATTATTCCTATTCTTTCACTAAATGAGCAAAAGAAAGTTGCTATAAAATTGGACTTCATTTTCAACAATCTAATAATGAGTTAATCAAATTAAGACTTTTTAATATTCTTTTCTGCTCTTGTAATGGGGGAATCATTATTATTGCAGGTTTCAAGACATCAAAAGGAGGAATATTTTTAATTGCTGTTCCTTTGGATTTTTCAGATAATTTATGAAGAATATCATAAAAAACTATTTCAAAATAATCCGATATTTCTTCATTAAATAACGTTGCTTTCATTAACGCTTGATTTATGATGCCAATTGGTGATCCATAAGGTAATTTAAATACTTCACCTATTGTACCTGCACAACTAACAATAAAATCTAGTTCATTTACTTTGAAACATTGCATCTCATTGTATTTTTGCTGTGAAATATAATAATTTCCAATATTTGCATTATGCTGAATAGCATTCTTTTGTTCATACACTTTAACTCTATTAGGTGTTGATTCAGTAACAAACATACCTTTTGTCAAAGAACTTCCAAATGGTCCTTTCTTGTAAAACGCCACGTCATTTAATGTGCAAATAGACCATCCTGATGGTAAGTTCTCATAATAATTTCTATAAGTAAAATAACAGGGCTCAAAACGAACCCTGTTTTCATTTACCAAGTAACTATTTTATCAACAATTTCTTGTTGTTCACTAGCAGTTTTTCTAAGATAAATTCTTGTTGTTTCAATTGACTCATGTCCCATTAAATCAGCTAATAGTGCAATATCATTATATTTATCAAGAAAGTTTTTAGCAAAACGGTGTCTGAAAGAATGCGGATATACAACTTTAGGATCTATACCAAATTTAATAGCAAAGTTCTTTAATTGTTGAGAAATTCCTCTTGTGGTAATTCTATCTCCAAATCTATTGAGAAATATGTATCCGGTTTCGATTTGTAAAGTTTCTTTAATCCAAATTAAAGTTTCTTTTCTTAGTGCAAGTGGTATATAGATTCTTCTTATTTTTCCACCCTTAGTATACAAATCAATGTAACCAACAGATACATGCTCAACTTTTATTTTGATAAGTTCACTAATTCTTGCTCCTGTAGCACAAAGAAATCTTACAATAAAATACCATTCTTTGTTTTCTTCTTGTTTTAATTTTTTCTTTAAAAAAACGTAATCAGCATCACTAATTACGTTCTCTAGAAATGTTCGTTGTTGAACTTTTACAGCTTTGATTCTTAAGTTTGTCTTTTTAATAAATTCAAGATACTTATTCATTGCTTGAATCTTTAAATTAACTGTTTTTGCTTTAAAGTTCTCAATTAAATAAACCTTCCATTCCAATAAATTATGTTTGCTGATTTCATCATACATATCAAAGTAGCCTTTAATAGCAACTAAGTATGCAGATACTGTGTTGGCTGCTAAGTTTGAGCCAATTAAAAATGTTTTAAATTCTTTCATTTGTCTATGACCTCCTCGTATATTTGATATCATAAACAATGAAAAATAGTCTTAATTAAAATAAAATTTTAAGCACACAAAAATTATTATGAGAACTTGCCAAATAAGTGGCAGTTTGTTCCGCTAGGAAAGATAGGAATTTTAACAAGAGGTTCTGGTATAAAACGCTCCGAAATATGTGAAAACGGTTATCCTTGCATACGATATGGTGAATTATATACAACATACAAAACTAGTTTTTATAATGCAAAATCCCATACGTCACTAAGCATATTCAATAAATCTTATAAAATTCATAAAGGTGATGTTTTAATGTCTCTTACTGGAGAAAACAAAGAAGATATATCAAAGGGATTAGCATACCTTGGAAATGAAGACATTGCTATGGGTGGAGATATGACTTGTTTATCAAATCATCAAATGAATCCTCTCTACATAGTTTATTGTTTAAATTCACCTTATGGAATAAACATTAAAAGGAAACTAGCAACTGGTGACATTATTGTTCATATGTCAAATGACAAAATATCATCAATTGGAATCCCTGTTCCACCTTTTAATGAACAAAATAAAATCGTTGAAAAAATCAATATGATTTTTCAATTAATTGACTAATTTTTATAATTTTTCCATGAATTATATTTTGTTCTCTTAATGAATATATTGGTATCATTGTTTCTCTAATAGCATCGATAGAAATACTTTCTTGAGCAGTAGCTTTCTTAAATTTTGTTAATTCATTGTAACCAGTGTATGATTTGAGATAATAGAAAACAAACTCCTCCATGACATTTAATGAAAAATTATTATATATTTCTATTTTACCGACATTAGATCCAAGATGATAGATTCCTTCTTTTTCGTGAATGCCAACATTACCAATAGTTCCTACATATGGAGTTAATAAACATTTTCTATTAACTTGGCTACGTTTTAGTTGATTTGAAAGTTCTAAAGGAATGTATCCTTCAAATTCATAAACCACTTTCGAATCTTGAATGTTTTTTCCTTTAAATAAAGGCACTCCAGAAGTTCTAAGATTAGGATTAATATATTCAGAGTACTCAAATCCAGCCAATTTAGTAATAAAAGAAATGTTTTTTAATTTTGTCCAAATACATTTATTAGAATTGAATGGAACAGATAAAATACTTACACGCTTTCCAATCTTCTCATAATAATTTTTATCATCACCTTGGAAGATTACTGATTCATTCTTGTCTTTCTTAATTTTACCCTCTTTAATTAGTTTTTCTTTCTCAGCTTTTATACGTTCTAGAAGGACAGATGCTGGTTCATCGTTAGGGTC
>JAZRYE010000017.1:0-27228 GCA_045600585.1 Bacilli bacterium
AAGGCATCTATAGGGAATGATGGTAGATTTACATCATCAAGCGGTATGATTTCATCCCAGCTAGGGTTGTTGTATTCGTCTGGTTTAACGTAGCTAGGATTGGTCGCTATTGCTGTTTGATAATACTTGAGAGCAGACTTCCAGATGGTATTTAGCTCATTCTTTTCTAAAGGTGGAATACATTTGCTGGCTTCAAGTCGGTATTGTTCCTTTGCCTCTTCAGATAATCCATAACGTTTAAGAATCTTGACTGCGAACTTATGCATCGTGGAATTCCTAGAGCCTTCTAGTATTGTTGAACCATCATCAAAACCAGCGAATGCATCGGCTTCATCTAATTCCCTTAGGAAATCGGTAAGGTTCCTATCCCCGTCAACATAGTCAACTTCAGGATTATCGGTCCCATAGAAGAATCTAGCTGAGTCTAGTGCTTGTACATCCACGTAAGGGAAGATTGAGTGAATCCTGACTTTAAGGTTTCTGTATTCTTCCTCATTTGTGATTTCATCGATTGGGAATATCACGTGGAATCTTGGTCTAGGCGACTTTGCACCCTTTTGCTTCATGTGATGACGGCTGTACTGCACTAGAAACGGAACGCCATAGAAGAAATTAGCTACATCCTTAATATCAAGCCAATCCTCTGGTTTATCCGAATGATCGTTGTCGATATCGAATGGAACGCAGGTGGCTGATAGGAAGTTTTCCTTGCATCTATGATTATCCTTATAGGACGCACATACGTAATCGTGTGTACATATGCCTTTGAATGCATCTAGGGAATCAACATCCTCAGGATTTAGATAATCCGAGTTGAATTGCTTTTGATATGCATTGCTAGGACTTAATTTGAATTTAAATTTCATACATGTTTTAATCCTCTCTTTCATGAGTAGTAGCGGAGTAATTGACTGGCCAGTGCATTTATTCCTTATGAATGTTCTTTAACGACTGCATTCATCGAAAAGTCAGATTTTTGTCTTCCCACTCCTTTAATGGCGAGCAGTTTCCATTTTTGCCGGCAAACCTTGAAACTTTTTATTTGCCTTCAGAGGTATATGGCAGTGTATCGATGTTCTGCCAAAATTTTCTTGAGGCTTTTTATTCTTTCACCTGTTTATGGCAATGTATCCGACATCTGGTAAATTTTTATTTTGATGTCTTGCTTGCCTCCAATAGACAAATGGGAAATCGAGTCCTGAAAAAACGAAATCAAGTGAAATTTCTTTTACCCTCATAGGTTTATGGCAACGTATCGCCAATCTGCCAAAAATTTCCTGAACTTTTTTCCTCCCCAAGTCTTAGGCGGCACTTTTGAACCGAAAGTTCGGGTTTTGAAGAAATCTTTTTCACTTCCTTCAATAGTCAATGGACCAAACGATGCTTACCTGGCGAAACTTTTTTCAGTTTCTGATAGTCAAATGGGAAGTCGACGAGATTTTGCCAAAAGGAAACGATAAATATTTCCTTCTAGTACCCCTTGGACAGAAAAGTCGTTTTTGGTCGAAAAAATATCTAACTTTTTTCTTTCTTAAGTCTTGGGACCGATTTTTTGCCTTGAAGTTCGGGATTTTAAAAGACTTTTTCCCTCCTCACATCTAAGGCGGCATTTTTTGACCAAATGTTTTACTTTTTGAAAAGAAATTTATCTTTTCTAGTAGTTAGATGAAAAAATGTTATTGTTTCGAGCAACTTTTCCTGTAAAAAAGAAAAATCCCTGAAATTAATCAGGGACGAATCTGAGAAAATTGTGAGTATTGTTGAAGAATACTGTGTCGAATAATAGACTTCTAACGTAAAAAGTGATATAATTGTGATAAGTGAGTGAGGTATAATTATGAATTATTCATTATTGGTAAAAAAATTAAGAGCGAAACTCATTTTGACTCAATCTGAATTTGCAGAGTTACTAGGAGTATCTTTTGCTTCAATTAATAGATGGGAGACAGGAAAGTACTCTCCTACAACAAAAATAAAAAGAAAAATTGTCGAATTATGTAAAGAAAACAATATTGAACTGGAGGACAGATAATATGCATCCTTTTGTAAAATGGGCAGGTGGAAAAACACAATTAATGGATAAGCTTATCGAGCATATGCCTGAAAAATATAATCACTACTATGAACCATTTATTGGCGGTGGCGCTTTATTATTTCATGTAAAGCCTAACAAATTCACTATAAACGATTTTAATTCAGAACTCATTCAAGCGTATTTGTGTTTTGAATCATATGAAAAGTGCGAAAAACTAAAACTCGAACTAATTAAACATGAATCATCTCATTCTGAAGAGCATTACTACGAAGTGCGTAATATGGATAGAGACATATCTTTTACTTCATTAGCTCCTGAGGTTAGAGCTGGGAGAATGATTTATTTAAACAAAGCTTGTTTTAACGGATTGTATAGAGTTAATGCCAAAGGTTACTTCAATGTTCCTTCGGGCAAGAAAAAGATTGTATCTTGCTTTGATGAAACAAATTTTAAAGAGATTACAGATTTCTTTTTGTCAACCAAACATATGATTTTAAACGGGGATTTTGAGGAGTCTGTAAAAGAGGCGCAAGAAGGAGATTTTGTATATTTCGACCCTCCATATGATACATGGGATGATAAAGAATCGTTTACTTCTTATGCAAAGAATCCGTTTGGTAAAGATGAACAAAAACGCTTATCAGATGTATGTAAATCCCTTTCGCAAAGAGGCGTAAAATTTATGGTAAGTAATCATAATACTAACTACATTAGGGAGTTATATAAAGATTTTAATATCTATGTTGTTCCTGCTAAAAGAATGATAAATTCTAAAGCCTCAGGACGTGGCGATGTTGAGGAAGTGATTATTACAAATTATGAAAAATAAGATTTTCTATGATAATGACGGATTCTCTTTAATAAACGATGATTGTGTAAAAGCACTATCGAGAGTCGAACCCAATTCGATAGACATGATATTTGCTGACCCACCTTATTTTTTATCAAGTGGAGGCATTTCTTGCCACTCAGGTAAACAAATCAGTGTTAATAAAGGTGATTGGGACAAGACAATTTCCTTGGAGGAAAAAATAAAATTTAATAGAAAATGGATAAAAAAATGTAGAAAAGCATTAAAGGATAATGGGACCATTTGGATAAGCGGGACATTTCATAACATATATACAATTGGTGTCGCCCTTGAACTTGAAGGTTTTTCTATAATAAACAATATTACTTGGCAAAAACCCAATCCAGCTCCAAACCTTGCTTGTAGATGCTTCACTAATTCTACAGAGACTATTCTTTGGGCAAGAAAGCAATTAGCTAATAAAAAACGAGGAAAACACACATTTAACTACGATCTAATGAAATCAATTAATAATGGTAAGCAAATGAAGGATGTTTGGCTTCTGCCTCTTCCCAAAAAAAGCGAAAAGAAATACGGGAAACATCCAACACAAAAACCAGAGAGTGTTCTTGAGAGAATTATATTAGCTTCGACTAACGAAGATGACTTAGTGTTAGACCCCTTTAATGGAAGTGGAACAACTGGTGTAGTTGCATATAAATTAGGTCGAAAATACATCGGAATTGACACATCTGCAGATTATTTGTCTATCACAATAAAACGATTTGAGGAGGTTAAAAATGAAAAGAAACTTTAATACATGGCTATCAACTATGAAAGATAGCATTGCTACATGGTCATACTATACTGATTTTGAAAAAGTATATGAGAATGTTTCAAAAATTAAAATTGAACTAAACATTTTGAATAGCTTGATAGGTTCTAAAAATATCGAAAATGAATTTATTTCAATAATTACAGAATACCCTAATGTTATCAAAGCAATACCTATCCTTTTAGCTAAGAGAGAAAAAGAAATTAAAGTTAACGATTCTACTCAAAACTATGTTTTTAATTTTGTTAAAATGAACTATACCATTGAGCAATATGCGTTGTTTATGAAGAATAGCGGACTTTTTGATTTACTTCAAAACCACATCATCAATAATTTAGTCGATTACGTTATGGGTGTTGAAGTCGGAATGGATACAAATGGTAGAAAAAATAGAACTGGCGATGTTATGGAGGATTTAGTTGAATCCTACTTAATAAAAGCAGGTTTAGTAAAAGGCAAAACTTACTTTAAAGAAATGTATCAATCTGAAGTGGAAAAGAAATTCGGATTAAATCTTTCTTCAATCAGTAATGATGGTAAGGCCGAAAAAAGATTTGATTTTGTATTTGTTGGTGCAATGGGAACTGTATATGGTTGCGAATGCAACTTCTATAGTGGCGGAGGTTCAAAACTAAACGAAACTGCAAGAAGCTATAAGACTTTAACTTTGGAATCCAAAGGTATTAATGGTTTTGAATTTGTTTGGTTTACTGATGGAATCGGGTGGAATACAGCTAAGCACAATTTGGAAGAGACTTTTGATGTTTTAGATAATTTATATAATTTAAATGATTTAGATAACAATGTTTTAGAAAAATTAATAGACGTTAGAAAATTTCTTCAAGATAAAATTGGAAAATAGAGTCAGAGGAATCGTTATGCCAAACGGATGGAACTGGAAAACAGATAGCCCATTTGTAAGGTATGAAATTGCTAGGATATCTCCAAGCGCATATAAGGAGGGCTAATCGATGATTTCAAAAGAAACAGAAAAGAATATTCTAAAATTTAGAGATGACCGTGATTGGAAGAAATTCCATAATGGCAAGGATTTAGCTATCTCTATTTCTTTAGAGGCAAATGAATTGTTAGAATGCTTTCAATGGAGCTCAGAGGATGTTGATAGGTTAAGTAAGATAGATTCCATAAAAGAGGAATTGGCTGACGTCCTAATCTATT
This sequence comes from Bacilli bacterium, assembly GCA_045600585.1. GTDB lineage: Bacteria > Bacillota_I > Bacilli_A > RFN20 > CAG-826 > JAZRYE01. The sequence goes on from JAZRYE010000017.1 coordinate 4,840, forward strand.
GTCAAATGATGTCAGATTATTACAGCTTTGATATGGATGAAATAATTAATACAAAATTAATTAAAAACTTGAATAAGTATCCAGAAGGTGAATTTATGAACCTAAAAACAAGAGAAATAGAAAACCCTCCATCCCCACCAAATTCAAGAAAATTAGCTGATTGGTGCTTAAACAATTTGAATTTGGATGCTGAACATTATGCCGAACCATATAAATCGCTAGGCCCTTGTATTTTAGATTGTATTTATTCTCTCCAAGCAAAGTATTTTTCTGTTGTTGTACCTTTAATGGAGAGGTATGGTGAAAGATACATGAATGGTGACGTCCATGCCGAAGGATACACTTTAGATGATTTTATAAGTCATATTAGAGAAGCTGGTGGTACTGAACCTTTTTCAGCAAACATATTAAAAAATAGACAAGTACTTTGTGGCAGAAGAAAGTCAGAAGTGTGTTTAGAAATTGCTGATAAACTAATTAGTTTAGGAATACAAACAAAAGAAGATTTTTCCAAAAGTGATAAAAATGAGATTGAAAATGCTATTAGGGGAGTAAAAGGTGTCGGTGATGCTGCCGCAAATTATTTATTTATGCTTGCAGGCGATTCATCTAGAGTAAAACCTGATGTTCATATTCATCATTGCATAAGAGATGCTATTGGTTTTGATGTTTCAAATGAAGAATGCCAAACATTATTTACAGAAGCTGTAGATATAATAAGAGAAGTATATCCAAATGTAACAGTCGCTTCGTTAGATGGACTTGTTTGGAATAGGTATCGCTCATAACAAAAATGCCTCACCCTTGAGCTATTAACTCTTGGATGAGGTTTTTTACTTACCCTCGCTTACAGCACTCCCCATTGGGGCTTTTTTATTTTATGTAAAAAATTATTTAATTTTTAAAACTTGAGTGATATTATTTAAACAATTTTATATTTATCATGATAAAAGGAGGAATTAAATATGAAAGTAAAATCCGCTAAATATTTTATCCCATTTTTAGCGTTAGCTTTCTTAACTGGCTGTGGTCAAACAGGTACAACAACTGAAGAAGCAACAACAAGTGAAACAACAGTTGACATTACTACAGAAGAATCCAGTGAAGAAGTAGACACAAGATTAGCTATCTCATTCGAGGGCAATGATGTAGCTTACGCAATCGGCTTACCAGAATTAGCTGAAGCAGGCGAAACAGTTAGCTTTAAAGTCGCTGCAAAATCTGGTTATGAAATTACAGCTGTTGAAGCAGAAACAGAAGCAGCTGAAGTAACTCTTGCAGGTAACTTAGACGAAGGCTTTAGCTTCGTTATGCCAGAAGAAGCAGTTGAAATTACTGCGACAGCATTAGGTGCTTATTTCAAAGTTGCATGTGATCCAGCAGTTGAAGTTTTCAAACCTGAATGGTCAACAGCAACTGCTAAAAAGAACAGTGATTTCATCGCAGGCTTTATGTCTGAAGGTGAAGGTGTTGTCACTGGTCAAAAAGCATTCATGAGAGCTGGTGAAAAAGTTAACGTTTTAGTTAACACAATCGCTACAGCAACTGACGTCGTTGTTAAAGTCAATGGCGAAGCAGCAACTTATGAAGCAGTCGAAATTAAAAACGATGAAGGCGAAGTTACAAATACATACAACACATATGCATTTGTTATGCCTAATAAAAACGTTGAATTAGAAGTTTCTTGTGAAGAAGCTTTAATCCCAGTATCAGTTGAAGCAAACGAACACTATGTCGCTGAAGTCTTAGAAAAAGACGAAGATGGCGAATACGTTCCAACAACTGCTGTTAAAGGTGGACATACAGTCTATGTTAGAGCAGTAGTTAAACCAGGCGAAGAAGAACAATTCTTCATCAAAGGTGCTTCAATGTCTTATGCAACATATTCTGGATACTCATTAAAAGCAAGTGCTCCATCAAGCTCTATGGCAACAGCTGTTTCTGGTGAAGAAATGATGTGGTCATATACAGTCACAACATTCACAAACTATGCTGGTGGCTTAGAATTCAAACTCGACCTTAAAGAAAATGTTTATGCCGGCAAAGAATTCGTCGGTACATTCAAAGGTTGTAACTTCTATGGTTCAGGTGAATTCAGTGGCAGTACAACATTTGTCATTTCTGGTGATGGTTCATTCACAAAGAGCGGTTCTAATGTTGGTGCATTATCTGAATTAGATGAAACAAACAAAACATTACAAATCGGTACAAATGCTGGTTGGAAGCTCCACTATGATACAAACATCATTTGGTATACATATGGTTCATCTTCAACAAGTGCTACAAACGATATCTACTTAGCTGTTAAAGACTACAGTTCAGATACAATGAATGTTGCTAAAGTTGGCGCTATGAATAAACAATTATGCGTCTTAACATTCACAGACAAAGCAGATAGTCAACAAGTTGCTAACTTCGCAAGAGTCAATGGTACTAACTATTTGAACGTTACATTCGAATTCGTTGGTGCTAAACAAGAAGTTGCAGAAGATGCTTCATTCTATGTCATTAAGAATGGTGAAAGAGTTGCTGAATGGAATATCCCAGAAGATACTCCATCTGATGTCTCTTACTTAAATGGTACATGGGAAAACGGATCAAATACTATGGTACTTGATGCAACAGCAAAAACTGGTACTTGGAATGGTGTCGCATTCACATTCACATTTGATGCAAATACTAAACAAGGTATCATTGCTCCTTTCGGTGCGTTTGATGGTTCTGAAAACACACTCAAATATAACGATGACGGAACAATCACAGTTCACCTTGATGATGAATATTACGAAAACACAGTAATTCAAACACTTACAAAACAAGCTTAATCATTTAATCAATTGATTTAAGAATAAATACCTCATTATAATAATGGGGTATTTTATTTAACAAAAAGGAGTAAAACTATGTCAAAAAAAGGATTTTATAGCATTATTCTCTTAGCAGCCTTACTCACTTCATGTGGAGGAAAGGGAAGCACATCTGCTTCAGAAGGCAAAAGTGAAGATACATCTGCCTCTATCTCTGATGCAAAAACAATGGAAGGAACTGGAACTGAAGAAGATCCATATACCATTGGTAATATTGATCAATTAGAAGACTTTGCCGCTACATATGCAGAACATCCAGGTAGTTATTATAAGTTGACCGCTGATATTAATTACAACAATACATGGTCACCAATTGGTACTGGAACTGAAGATGACGATGGCGAATTCTTTGGTTATTTCGATGGTAATGGTCATTCAATTACAAACCTTAAATTTACAGCAACAAATGAAGAAGGATTAGTTGGATTCTTTGGAATAGCAGCTTCTTCTTATATTCACGATTTATCTGTCAGTGTAACAATTGATTTAACTATTAGTAAATTATGTGAGGAAGCATATATCGGTAGCATCGTTGCTTTTGGTGACAATACAATCGTCGATAACTGTTCAGTTAATATCTTGAAAGGTAAAATTGCATCTAACCAACCAGCAAGTGGCGCGAGTATTTATGTCGGTGGTTTAATGGCGTACGCTCAATATTATGATCCAACTGGTAATGCAATCATGACCTCATATAACTCAAACAACTCGGTTAAAGGTAATATCCGTCTTTCCGCAGATAAGACACCTACCGCTGCAGTTGGAGGTGTTATTGGCTATATCAATACTGGATATTTTTACGGACAATCATCAATCGTTAACAACAAATTCGAAGGTATTATCGAAGGTGGAACATATGTCGGAGGTATTATCGGTACAAATACAGCATATGTCGGATTAGCAAATAACGTTGTTAAATCAGAATCAATTACTACATATGGCAATTCTTATTCATATGCCGGTGGTATTATTGGACAAGCTGTATCAGATTCATCAGTTACAGGAAATATTGCTGAAGTTACAACTATCAAAGCAAATAAATCAAATAGTACATATAAATCTTATGTTGGTGATATCGTCGGATACGCTGCTAAAGATGAATATGATGAACTCTACGATGAAGCAGGTGCTTTAGTATTCAATAACTACGCAACAGGTGCAACATTATCAGCAGATAATACAGTCCCAGAAGCAAATAAAATTACTGCACTCAATGCTGATGCATTAACCGCAGCAAATTTCAATAACGAAGCATGGGATTTTGAAAGCGTCTTACCTAAGAGTGTTACTAACTTAACATGCAACATCACTGTTAACTCCAATGGAGGCGATGCAGAAGATGTCGTATTACAAGTAAGAATGAAAGGCGATATTGCTAAAACATATAGCTTAGTTGATAGATATACAAACCATAAAGCTGGTTATTCAATGTATGGTATTTCTGTCAAACCTGAAGGCCAAGATATGTGGAGATGGTATACACCTGTTACTAACGATGTAACCTTATATGCAGCATACGCTGATGTAACTCCATTAATTGGTACATATAATGTCACTTCATTCTATTATTCAACAAGTGCATCTGCTGGTAAGTGGTCATTTGATGAAACTCACTTCTATTGGAACTATAAAGATGGCGGTTCAAGTGCATATAACTATGTATTTGATGGTAAACATATCTTCATTAAAAACTATTTAGGCGAATGGGAATCATCCTTTGGTGGATATGCTTATGAAATCTTTGCTTTACAAGCTGATGGATCAATCAAAGGTTTAGATATCAACGATGATTCTTGTGAATATAAAGCAGTAAAAACAAGCAATACAACAACATTTGTTGATTTAGGTGAAGATAGCAAAATTACAGGTGTTTGGTATAACGAAACTAACTATGTAGAAATTACAAGAAATGGTTTAGTAAAATCTCGTTATGTTGATCCAAAAGCTTCACAAGTCCATTACTTTGGTGGTGTTCTTGTTAATGGTGATGGCACTTACACAATGTCGGCATATGGTAGATTACCTGCAACAACATTTGTCTATGAACCTACTAAAGATTTATTAATTGGTGAAACAACAGTATTTGCTCGTGAAGAAGGTATTATTACTTATTCAACTGAAGACGGTTCGACAAAAGTCACTATCTATAATGGTGAAACTCTTGTCATCATCAATAATGAATTAACAACAAAAACTGTCACAGGTGATGTCACAAAAGACGCAACAATTACAATTGATGGAACTGAATACAAAGTTGATGGTAAAAAATTAACAAAAGAAGGCGGAGAAGAACAAGGTGGAACAAATACAGGTACCACTACTCCTACTGATGATTCATTTGTTGGAACATATAACCTTGTATATGCAGGTTCAACTACTGTATTAGTTATCAACGCTGATGGAACAGGTACATTTGCTGGTAGTCCAATTACATATACAGTAAACGGTAATACATTATCATTCGTATATAACTACGAAGATTATACAATTACTAAGAATGGTTCTTCTTATAGTGGAACATTCACTTACGATTTCGAAGATTACAGCTACGCAAGTGTTACAAAAGTTGCTTAATCATTAACATGTTTCTAAAAGAGTCTATTATTTAGGCTCTTTTTTAGTGCGCATATAATTTTTGTGATAATATGGAACTGGAGGAGGATAACTATGATCCGTTTAGCATTTTTTGATTCAAAAGAATATGATGTTCAATCTTTCAAATCAGTAGTTGATACAAATAAATATTGTATTAAGTACTTTGATGTTCGCTTAAATGAAGACACTGTGAAATTAGCACAAGGTTTTGACGCTATTATTGTTTTCGTTAACGATTCCTTATCTGATAACGTTATTAAGACACTTGCTTCTTATGGTATAAAAGCTGTGTTTTTAAGATGTGCTGGTTTTAATAATGTTTCTTTAGTTGAATGCTTTAAAAACAAAATCCACGTATATAGAGTTCCAGCTTATTCTCCATATGCAATTGCAGAACACGCAATGGCATTATTATTAACAGTAGTTAGAAGAATTCACAAAGCATATAACAGAACAAGAGAATATAACTTCTCATTAGAAACACTAACAGGATTTGATTTAAATAACAAAACAGTTGGTGTTATTGGAACAGGTAAGATTGGTCGCATTTTTATCGATATTTGTAAAGGTTTCCATATGAATGTTTTAGCGTATGATCCATATCCAATCCCTAATAGCGATATTAACTATGTTTCAATCGATGAATTATTTGAAAAGAGTGATATCATCTCGCTCCACTGCCCATTAACAGAAGATAATCGTCACACAATTAATGAAAATAGCCTTTCTAAGATGAAAAAAGGCGTAACTATTATAAATACTTCTCGTGGCGGATTAATTGATTCTAAAGCCTTATTAGGCGCTATTAAATCTAGACAGGTAGGTGCTGCATGTTTAGACGTTTACGAGGAAGAAAGTGATATCTTCTATAGCGATAGGAGTAACCACATTCTTGATGATGAGACATTGAGAAGTTTGATATCTATGCCAAATGTCATAGTCACATCGCATCAAGCATTCTTAACACAAGAAGCTTTATCAAATATAGCAACCACAACAATGCAAAATATTGACGATTTCTTTTCTGAAAAGCCAAATGTTAGCAATGAAATTTGTTATCAATGTGGTAATCAACAAAACTGCAAAAAGAAAAGAAACGGAAAATGTTTCTAGAATCAAAAGTCCGAGAAACATAATGAGCCAATTGATAATGGCTATAAATAATTGTTAATCTTTCAATTTTTCCAGGAATGTCGGCAATAAATAAATTGGTTTTAATTCCAGCATGCCTTCGTGTGAAACATCACTTTGAGAAAACAAAACTCTTCTAGAAATTTTTGATGAGTACTTTTCAGCAAATTCATTAATTGATTTGTGATTGTTTATTTCTGATGACTTTATCTCAATTGGGATCAATTTTGCTTTTTCATCGATCAGAAAATCAATTTCATATGAATGCGTTTGATTGTTCTCTTTCCAAGTATAATATACTAGTTCTCTTCCACTAGATTTGATAATTTGAGCAGCCGCATTCTCGTATATATAACCTAAATTAGCATCAAGTTTATCGCCTAAAAGTTTGATATAAATGTTTTCGTCCACTGTTGATTTGCTATTGAAAATTTGAGTAACAAATAATCCGATATCAGCAAAATATAATTTATAGGAATCAAAATCTTTGGTTAAATTTAACGCTATAGAAGGATCTTTGATGTTATTACAAAGTAACACCGTTTTAGAGTCAATCAAATCAGAAAGATATTCTTCATCTTTACTTTTTTTCCTACTATTTGTTGCTTTACTAATAAAAAATCTATTCTTATGTAAAGCTAATTGACTTGGGATTGATTCAAAAATAGAAGATACTCTTCCAGTTGGATCTATTTTTTTAAAGTCGTCCTTATATAAATCAATAATTTCTTTTTTTATCAAATCAATTTCTTGAAAAGATTTTTTATTAACATAAGCTTCGACAGCCTGAGGCATTCCTCCTACAGCCATATATATTCTGAAATCTCTCATGAGTGTTCTATTAGCAGATTGTCCTAAGCTTGTTTTGCACATGTATATTTTTTCAATAATAGAATAATCTTTATTACATGCCCAGTTGAATTCCTCATAATCCATTGGATATACATCGATTTTAATTTCTTCTGATGGAATCAAAATATTTTTAATGTTCTTGCGAATGCTAATAAGAGACCCCGTTTCAATGTAATCGTATCTTCCATCTTTGACTAAATGTTTAATAGCCTGACGCACTTTTGGAGCTAATTGAATTTCGTCAAAAATAATAACCGAGTTTCTCTCATACAGTTGTATCGAGGTTACAGCTTGTAATCTTAAAAAGAAAATATCTAAATTTGAAATGTCATCAAATACTTTTTGCAGTTCACTAGATATATTCGAGAAATCGACAAGAATATAACTCTGATAATTTTCTTTAGCAAAATTTTCAACTATGGTACTTTTGCCAACACGCCTTGCTCCTTGTAAGAGCACCGCGTATTTTCCATTGTAAGTCTGTTTCCATTTTAGAAGCTCATCCGTCACTTTTCGTTTAAACATATAATTGTACCTGTTTTGCAAAAATTATAATTGCTCTCGTGCATATTTGCAATGCTAAAAAGAGTAAAAACGTGCATATTTGCAATGCTCCCAAGATGAAAAACGTGCATATTTGCAATGCATACACGTCATCATGTTACTTAATTACATTAGCTTTTTGAACATTGCTAAGACATCGTGATAAGTTGCTTCACGAGGATTGCCTGGGCAACATGCATCAGCAAGTGCATCTCTAGTTAATGCATCGAGATCTTCTTCTCTAATCTTTTCGCATTTAGTTGGAATGCCAACATCAACGCTTAATTGTTTAACAGCGTCAATGGCGGCTTTTCTATATTCTTCTTGAGTCATAGAATCAACGTTCTTTACGCCCATTGCTCTAGCAATATCAGCATATTTTGTACCAGATACATCTTTGTTATATTCCATGACGATTGGAAGGAACATAGCACATGCAACACCATGTGGGACATCATAATAAGCAGATAATGTATGCGCCATAGAGTGGTCAACACCTAAACCAACGTTTGAGAAGCACATACCAGCAATATATTGACCTAAAGCCATTCCTTCTCTACCTTCTGGTGTATTTGCTACTGCACCTCTTAATGATTTAGAGATTAATTCAATAGCTTTAAGATGGAACATATCTGACATTTCCCATGCTCCACGAGTAATATATCCTTCAATCGCATGAGTTAATGCATCCATACCAGTTGCGGCAGTTAATCCTTTTGGCATTGATGCCATCATATCTGGGTCAACAATAGCGACTATTGGCATATCGTGTGGATCAACACAAACGAATTTTCTCTTCTTTTCTACATCAGTAATAACATAGTTAATTGTAACTTCAGCAGCGGTACCTGCAGTTGTTGCAACAGCAATAATTGGTAAGCATGGATTTTCAGTTGGAGCAACTCCCTCTAATGAACGAACATCAGAAAATTTTGGGTTAGTCATGATGATACCGATGGCTTTTGAAGTATCCATTGCTGAACCACCACCGATAGCGACAATCGCATCAGCTTTCGCTATTTTACAAGTTACAACACCTTGTTTAACATTTTCGATGGTTGGGTTTGCTTTAATATTCGAATATATTTCATAAGCAATATTTGCCATATCTAATAAACTAGTAACTTTAGAAGTGACACCAAATCTTAATAAATCTGGGTCTGTACACACTAATACTTTTTTAAATCCTCTTGCTTTGATTTCTGGAACAATATTTTCAATTGCTCCATGACCATGATAAGAAGTTTCGTTTAACATGAATCTGTTTGACATAATGTTTATCTCCCTGTTCTATTGAACAATTTGATAATAACTTATAAAAAATGGGTTTCAAAGAACTATAGATTAAATTGTTACAATACCTAAAAAAGATATGATGTTATGTTCTTTATTTCAAATTATATTGAATCACTCAAACATATTCGTTTTTTTATAATTTGTGAAAGAAAAATCTTAAGAAATTAGAATGCTCTAATTAAAAGAGTATTCTATAATTATTTTGAGGTACTTATTATGTCAAAAGGCTTTGTTACTATTCCAACTGACGAAAATTACGTCGAAGGAACTAAAAAATTTATGGAGCTTTGGGGAGCTGACGCGATTAGAGATTGCGATGGAGTTAGCCTTCCTAAAGATTTAAAACAATTTAACTCTGATGTTTATAAAGCATATTTTATTGTTAGAGAAGATCATGATTATGCTAAAAAGCATCCTGAATTCTTACAAAATACTGCATTATCTACAGAAAGAAAAACTGCAACTGAAAATAGTTTAACTGTTGATTTAATGGAAGAACTCTTTACCGAAGGATTCCAAGTCAATGATTATAACTATAAAAAGTATTGGCAAGTATATGATAGAACATCAGGAAAAGAAGTAACTGATTTTGAATATTTAGGTAATAACTTAGTTAGAATCAATAACACCACTCCATTCCATCAATATACAGTAAGTTTCTTTGCAAAGATTACTTGGGATCCAGTTCAAATTTATAACTATCATGTTAACAATTGGACTTGTGAAAAAGATGTCGATTTAGATCCAGTCTATGATGAAGCAAGAGAACACATGCTTGAAAGATTAGAAAGTTGGTTAATCGCTAATCCAGATGTAACTGTTTTAAGATTCACAACATTCTTCTATAACTTCTTTATTGTTTGTAAAACAGGCACTGTTCAAAAATATTGGGATTGGCATAACTATGCAATGACAGCATCGCCAAAAATGTTTGATGACTTTGTTAAAGATACAGGTATTCAAATTAAACTCGAAGATATCATTAATGAAGGCCACTACTTAGGTAAAAATAAGATACCTAGCGAAAATGCTAGAAAATATATCGACTATGTTCAAAAACGTTGTTCTATATGGGCTAAACAATTTGTCGATTTATGCCATAAATACAATCGTAAGGCTATGATGTTTGATGGCGATCACCGCATTGGTGTTGAACCATATAGCAAATACTTTAGTGACATTGGTTTAGATGCTGTTGTTGGAGCGCCAAGTAATGGCATTTACATTCAACAAATTGCTAATATTCCAGGTGTTAAATATCGTGAAGGTAGATTCTCACCATATTTCTTCCCAAATGAATGTCCAGGTGATGAAATGGGTACAAAGATGATTACCTTATTCTGGAACAGTGAAAAACGTGGAATGCTTAGAAAACCAATCGATAGAATTGGCTTTGGTGGTTATCTAAAACAAATTGAAAATTATGAAAATTTCAAAGCAAAAGTTAAATCCCTTTGCGATGAATTTAGAGAAATAAAATATAACGCTGGTAACAAAGGATGTAAGACATTCTTAAAAGTTGCTTTAGTTTCATACTGGGGTAAGATGGATTCTTGGATGTTCTTTGGTCGCTTTGTTGATGACTACACTGCAAACAGTTTACCTTGCTATGCCTTATTAGCGGCTTTAGCAGGTCAACCAGTTGATGTTGATTTCATCTCTTTTGATGACATGTTAGAAGCCGATTTATCTAAATACGATGTATTGATTAATACAGGCGTTAAAGGAACATCAAGACAGGGTGACTTCTATTGGTCAAAACCAGAAGTTGTTACTAAGATTAGGGAATATGTCTATAACGGTGGTTCATTTGTTGGATTTATGGATCCATCTGGCTATCAATATCAAGGTAAGTTCTTCCAATTAGAAGATGTTCTTGGTGTCCAAAAAGATGTCGATTTAAATCTCCATGAAAAGAAACAATCAAGAGCTCTAGAAAAGAGCCACTTCATCACTGATGGAGTTGATATGACAAATGTTAAATTCTATGAAGGTAATAGCCAAGTTTATCCATTAACAGCAAAGATTATATGCGATAAACAAGATAGTAATTCTGGACCAGTATTACCAGATGCTGTTAGACCAGTAGGAAATATCAATTTATCAGTAAATGAATACGGTAAAGGTAGATCCGTTTATGTATCAGGATTATATGAAACTTATGAAGGATATAAATTGATTTATAGACTATTAGCGTGGGCTGCTAATAAAGAATATTTAGCCGCAACTTGCTATAGCGAGAACCCATTTGTGGATATCTATTATTACGAAGATACTAATACATACGCATTATTAAATAACATAGATGAAGAACAAGATGTCACTTATTACACAATTGATGGAAATAAGAAAAAAGAACATCTTACAAGTCACGAATTAAAGTGGATCAAATAATCATTTAAATTAAAGAAGAAAATACCTTGTGTAAATCAGGGTATTTTTTATCGATGAAAACAACTTTGTTATTATTATCAACAAATACGTGAATAGATTTTCCTTCCGCAACAAGCTCACCTTTCGCATTTTTCATTTCATATTTAAAAATGAATTTGATACCGTTATATTCCGCTATATAAGTAGTAATAGTAACTTCATCAGAAAAAGTTGTTGGTTTTTTGTAATTGCATTCAACATTAACAACTGGAGATATGACGCCTTGAGCTTCTAATTTGGAATAGCCTAAACCAATCTTTTCTAAGAAAGATACTCTTGCTTCTTCCATCCATCTTATATAGTTAGAATGATGGGTGATTCCCATCTTATCAGTTTCGTAATATTGAACAATATGTTTACATTCTACTTTTTCCATAATCATTACCTCGAACGATAATATTTTACCAATCAAGAAAAGTAGAATGAATGCGACTTATATTTAATTTTTTTAAGATATGTAAACAAATTTGGTATTTGATGTGTTCTCAATATTTAATATGTTTTTTATATATCTCTGAATAAAGTTTTTTATTAATGCATTTATCAAAACGGTTGGATAAAATTCTTCTCAAATCTTTATTAGAAATATTAAAACCTAAATTAATGCGCCAGCCCATTTAGTGAAATCGTTATATAATTCATTGTTTGCTTTTACTGTAGCAAACTTTGTTTTTAATACTGATAAATCATCAGCACCAATCGCATAATCCCAGGATAATTCATCAAATTCTTGTGGGAAGAATCCTAGAGCAGTAGAAATATAGTTTGTATTATCAATCTTATAAGATGGAATTGGATTAGATAAGAAAGAAGTTTCAGTTGGGGTTGTAGACTTATTCGAAGAATTTAAATATGAACGGTTGTAGCTATCAGAAATGTTATGAGTGTTCTTATAGTTACCAGCAATATAAACGTGTCTATCAATAGAATCATGGTTATAGTTTCCGGCATTCATATAAACAGCAACACCAAATTTATCTTCATTTAGATAACCACACCAGTTATTAGAATGCTTTCTAAATTCATAATGGTAAGTGCCTTCTTCTAAATCAGGACGATAAGTTCCATCACCATTGTTAACTGTTAATTTTGAAACTGATTCAATCGCAGTTGTTCCAACGTTCCAACCAAGTCTATTATCAAAGATTTCTTTGCCATCAAATACACTAGAGAAATAATCTAATGGATGAACTGTATAAACAGCAGGTAATTCTTGAATAGCAAAATGTGGAGTAGATGTAGCGGCATAGCCACTAGTAGGTACTGTGTAATCAGTAAATCCAAACCAGTTGATAAATGTGTTATGGACATACACTAAACCATTCTTAACTGTATATGTATTTGTCATATATGCTTTGGATAAACTATTTTTTTGAGCCCAGTCTAAAGATTGAACCTTAATCCATAATGATTTTGTTGTCTGTTTAAAATCAATAATCTTTGATTGATTATTATATTGGTCACCAGATTGAACTGGATTATATTGGCAAGGCGCACCTAAATAGTTCGCTCTTGTATAGCCGTTCTCGCTATCGACGTTAAAGTAATAAGATTGTTGAACTTCTCTACCAACATCATGAATATTGATTAAGTTAGGATTTGTAGCGATTTCTTTTTTAATTCCGTCAGTAATTTTACTTCTAGAACGAATCTTAACTTCATTATTATCATTGATGTATTCAACAGTATTCTTATTAATATTTTGTAATGATGAAATCGCACCACCTAGGGATAATGAAACACCTAATCTAATAGAATCATCTTTGAGATATAAAACATCAGAATAAGTGCAGTTTCTTGCTGAATGAGATAATTTATCAATAGTAACAATAGCTTCTTCACTTCCAATATTAGTTAATGATATAGAAGCAAATTTTCTTGTTCCTTTAGAATATCCACCTGTACGGAAGACATCTAAGAAAGTTCTAAATTCATGTTCTTTATTATCTAAATAGAATGGCTCATTACGAGACATAGAATAATATGTAATATTAAATACACCTTTTAATGGTTGATTTGATGAATATAAAAGTTTTAAGAAATTATTAGTTCCAATAGATGTATTAATAGTTATTGTTTGTGTTGCGTTTGGTGAGATTGATATTTGTTGATTAGTTAATAAATCAGTATATTGAACATACTTTGCTGTCAATGTAATGTCTTTATCATAGATAGAACCTTGAGAAACAAGTTTATTGTCTTGATCATACCAACCAAGGAATTCGTATCCGTCTTTTTCCATTACTGGAATTTCAATTCCGTTAGTAATAGATTTATTACCATAGATAGTTCCGCTTTCATTTTTATAAGCAGCGACATGGCCAATGACATGTGATTTGATTTTTCCATTGCTACCATGATTGGAAATACGAATTTTTTGATGAGTGTTATCTGCAAAATAATTCTCGCCTAATACGACATTAATATTTAAAGGATTACCATTTATTAATGCTGGATGATCTTCGTTATCAGATAAGCTTCCAAAATATAATTTAACATTTACCTCATTAGTGGTTGGATTAACTAATGTAGCAACAGTTCTCACATATCCCTCACCATCAAATTCAGCATTACAGGTGAAATAAGAACCAACTGAACCTGCTTTATATGGTAAATTTCCTTCATATTGAACTTCTTGTGAATAGATGTATCCAGTGATAGTTCCATCTATTGCTAATGTATTTATTCTAATTACTATTCCATCTTCATTAGACGCATTAAATAAGTAGTAATACATCCATGAATCAGTATTGTTATACGTATAAGAATAATCAAAAGTTAAATCAATGCCATTATTACCAACATAATTATAATCGCCCCAAAGATGTGATGTATTTGATGATGGCAAGTTTTGATAATCTGTATAGTTTAACCCGATATCAGATAAGGTAACTGATGTTGAACTAGAACCCTCCCCAGTAGAAAAACCATAAGCATCTTTTAATGTTGCTCCACATCCATTAGTGCAATGTCCTTCATCATCAAAAGAAGGGTGGTTTCCAGTAGGCGCAACATAGGCAATATGGCTTTGATTTAATGGTTCGTTATATTGACCAGCTTCTTTAAAAGATCCGCCTGGATAGGTGAGGAATTGTTCTACACATTTGCAACATGCATAAAATTCTTTATTTCCAGCTTCTCCACAAGTTGCTTCTTTCGCTAAATAATGATTACCACTATGGTTACATTCTTGACCATACAAACCATATGATTTTACATTTGGTAGAACTATAGAAAGGCACACAAAAGATAAGCCTGAAATAAATAATGATTTACCAAGTATATTTTTACTTCTTTTGTTCATGTAAAAACATTATCAATATATTTAATATTTTGCAAAATAAATATTAAAAAGCTCGGAAAATCCGAGCTTATTTTCAGTGATTTGTGTTTGATTATTAAGCAAGGTTAATATCTTTTAATCCCATAACAAGCATCATGCCGTTATAGTAAATTGCTGTATAACCAGTAGCTTGTTCACCAAAATATTTAGTTGATGCATCACCACCACCGAGTTGTTGTGATAATTGATATGCAGCTAATACTGTTGTCTTTGCATCATGCATCTTGTTTGCTAATTCAGCAATTGTGATGTAATCAGCGTAGCCTTCTTTGCCTTTGAAGATATTGTTAACAGCTTCAGAAATTGTGATATCAACTTCTTTAGAAATACCTTCTTGGCCTCTATATAAATCAACGATGTCAACTAAACCAATGTCATATGTGTAGATCTTGCCAGTTTGTAATAAGTAAGCAAGATTAACAATTGGTCTAAATACTGGATAGATGTGTTCAGAAGCTACTTGAGAAGCAATTGTTTCAGCTTGAGAGTAGATTGCTTGTTTTGTTGCATCATCTAAACCTTCATATTGTTCTCTTGTTAATCCAGCAGCAGCTAAGACACCCGCTAAGATATCTTGACCAACCATTTGGCTAACGCCATCAACAAATGAAGCACCCATCATTGCTGATAATTCTGTTAATGCAACTTTGAGATAGTCATCATCGTTTTGGATTTTTAAAATCTTTTCTTCGATAGATAATCCTTTATATGCTTCACTATCTAAGACATATAAGACATCAAGGACTTTATAAGCATTGTCATAATATGGAGCTAATTGGGCGTTAACTGAGTTAACTGGGCTCATAGCAGTAGCATCTTGAGAGAAGATAGTACCAAGACCACCAGCTGTTTCGAATACAGGAGCACCATTTTGATTTAATTGTCTTAAAGCCATGTGTGTAGCGTAGTTTGTGAAATCAGTTGCTTGTCTATAGTTGAATGTTGTCTTTTCTACTAAGTTATTAACAAAGTTAACTTCACCACAAACTGGATAGACTGTCATACCTTGAGCATCGCCAGATTTATTTAATGCAATAAAGTTGAAGAATGAGGCTTTGCTTTGAGCAGATAATTGTTGAGCAATAGCAGCATTGTGATCTGCATCAGTAACGAATGATTTACCAAATTGTAAGTATAAATCAGACATACCTTTAATCATTGGTGATAAGCCGTTAGCACCGAATTGAACGAACCATGCTTCTTGGCCTGTAACATAGTTATTGAATTCACAATCAGTGAATGTTGTTTTTGGAGCATATCCATAAACAGAGTCACCAGTTTGAGATTCCCATGGACCTGTAGATTCAACACCAACGTGGTCTTGAATAACAACTGGGCCACCACAACCACCGAAGTATGAATTATTAACATTGAATTCACCACCCCAGTTATAGAGGAATGAGTTGTAGTTATCTGTACAAATAGCGTTATTAATATTGAATTCAACAGCATCACGTCCTTCTTGGACTTTTTCTGTCATAAATGTAATGAAGTTTTGTCTCATTAAAACATTATCAAATGTAACGCTTGTTGTTTTGTTGTATGCCTTGATGAAGATTTCACCGCCAGCGTATTTTTGATCGCCTTCATCAACATAGTTTTTAGCATTGCCTGTAACATTTAAATTCTTAAATGAAACATTACCATCACCAACTTTGAAGAAACTTGAGTGAGAAACAGCTCCGCCTTCACCCATAATTTCATTTTTACCGAGGTGGCGAACAGCTAAAGGAATAGCAGAGAAGTCTAAGTTATAGTAGTTGCCACTAACAGTGATGTCTTTGCTCATTGTATGCATATACATAAATGTATAGTCTTTATTTGAACCAACAGCAGCTTCTTGTTGAGCTGGAGTTAAACCTGTTAATTCTTCAGCAGTGTAGAAGAATTCACTTGGAACATCATCTTTAGTAATGTTCATATCTTCATGGAAGACTAATGCATCTGGAGTTAAACTTGCATCCAAGCCATTATCAATTTTGAATTTCTTTACTGGAACTAATAAATTGTTGCAATCGCCAGCACCTTGGCCCCATGTATTTCCATCATTTTCGTCTCTATCATCAAAATACATTAATTCTTTTGGTTCATAGACGTTAACACCAGAAATAACTTTAACAGTGAATGATTGAGCCCATTGAGCTGCTTTTTCTTCTGTAACACCTCTTTGAGCATCGATATTTGCTTTAACTGTGAGTTCAAGTGTTTTACCAATTAAGCCTTCTGAGAAAACAATTTCACATGTCTTTTCATCAAATTCATATAAGTCAGCATCAACATTAATACCGTTTTCTTTAACAGAAGCAGACCATCCTGCTTTCCATAAATTAGCAGCATCTTCTTTTAAGAAAAGAGTTGTTTCAGTATCGCCTTCTTTTTCATAAGCTTTGAATGCAAGACCTGGAGATAATTTAAATGCATTATCTGTACCTGCTTCATATACACAAGTTCTATCAGCAAATTCTTCAAGTTTGTTTTCTTTTTCTTTCTTGTTTGCGTTAAACATTGTGAATGATTTTCTTTGTGAAATTTTTACCATCTCAACAATTGAAGAAAAATCATCAATTTCTGATTCAGTATTTGAATCGCTGTTTGAACCTCCACCACAAGCGGTTAATGATAAAGCCATTAACATCGTGAGCGCAAAAGGCATTTTTTTAGATTTCATACGAATATCCTCCTAAATTACAATGCGTAAATAACAAATTTGACAGTAAGTTTCTTACCGTCAGTTGATTGAGCATAACCATCAATTAAACATCCAGATTCTGCTTTATCGGTTAGCTTTATAGTAGCTACGTTATCATTCTCTTGTTCAATTATATACTGGTCTTGGTCTGTATTGTAGAAATATTCTACAGCCGGAAATGAGCAGTTTGTTGGCATAACCTTGGCTTGAATAGAGAATGAAAGATTTTCTTGATAATCAATCATAAATCCATAATCTGCTCCATTAACCTTCATAGAAGTTAAAATAGAGTTTGTAGGATCGACAATTTGAATTGAATCGCAGTATATAGTTGGTGCAGCACCTCTAATAGAAGCACCAAATAAACCAACCACAACGATTGATACGATATAAATAATAGCAAGTGCAAATATAACTGATTTTTTCATAATTATTTCTCGTAGTAATAGGCCTTAATTTTCATCATAAATAGATATATCATCGCACCCAATGCAACTAAGCTAATTACAAACATTTTAATAAATGCTGCATTGAGGTTTAAATATGTTTTGTAGCTGTCTTTGAACATGAAAAAGCTAATTAATGCAAAGATAAACGATGCAATAAACGCTGCTGCAGTAGACATATTTTCATTTGGGTTATGCTCTAATGAACCATCGGTTGCGTATGCTTCGTTTTGAGGGTTCATAATATCTAAAGAAGCAGAATAGAAAATATGTGCGTATTGGAGGAATAAAACAGTTAAAGCTAATAGAATTGTAGCCCACCAAGATACTCCAGAGAAGTCATTGAAAACATAGGCACAGAATCCAATAGAAGGAATTGAGAAAATAAGATTAAATATTAACTTACTAATCAAAGGAATCAATGGATCAATTGGTTTTGTTTTCTTAATATATGCTGCTCTACCTTCTTTTGAATATAAAGATGCAATCATAGAATTTGATGCAAGTAAAGGTAACAAAACGAGCAAAATGTTAAAGGAATATGTCATCATATCACCTTCAAGTCTTGTTGAAATTGCACTAAATATTGCATCCATAAAGAAGAGAAGGATAGGTGTAAGAATATAAACAGATAGATAAGAACCAGAAATCTCGATATCTCTAAAAGATAATTTCATTTCTTTGTTAGCGAAAGTAACATATTTTCTTCTAACAATATTTCTCTTATTTTTATCGTTTTTAGCCCCATCAAATTCAGAACCACGAGTCATCATGTAGAAATAGAACTTACGAATGACTAGATAGTCTAAAACAAGGATTAAAGCAATACCTGCAATAGCAATTAATGTCTTAAATAAAGTCATAATGCTAATACGGTAAATACCGTATTCAACAAGCTCACCGGTACAAATCATAATATTGTGGTTGATTGGGATTGCATATGAACCGAATTTATTAATAAATTCTTTAGCGGCATGCGTAATGCTTTGGAATTGAGTATCTAAGTCAATTTGGTTTGGAATAAGTCTAATCGCGTAGATACAAAGGAAGATAAATCCTGTAACTAAAAATAAAGTTAAAACGAGTTCTAAAACAGGATACCTTTTAATAAATGTAAATCCATAAAGGAATGGAACAGATAATAATGCACCTAATAAAACAGTAAATAACACATAGATAAGTACTGCGATAGGGAACATTGCAAAAGAAGCACCTGTGATAGATGTAATGATAGTTGGATCCGTGCTACTTGCTTGGTTACCTAATGTAACTAAGGCAATAAGAAAGCCAAAAGCAACAGGAATAAATATATTAAGGCATTTCTTTAATTCAAAAATGAATGATACAACCAATTTAGATATAAATAATTGACCAGCAGAAACTGGATAAGTAACAAGTAATTTATTATCTTCCGCTAAATATAAGCTCTTCATTAATGAATATGAGCAAGATATTAAATTTAAAATAAAGTATATAGCAGAGAAAGAAACCAAAAGGTTTACAAACTCTTTATTAGAAATAAATCTAAAGAAGTTTGCTAAGAAAAGAATGCCAAAAGTAATGCCCGCGACAAGGACAAATTTAAGTATTCCAAAAACTATCTTTTGGATTAATGTTGATTTCTTATTAATCCAAGAAAGATTTATTTTGTCCTTAAGTTGAATTTTTACTAATGGCCAAAAGTTTTTCATAGTTCAACTATTCTTTCTTCATGTCTCCTATTTTTGATAAGTAGAATTCTTCAAGTGAAACACCTGAATCTTCAATTTCTTTAACTGAATTAACAGTTTGAATAACGCCATGTTTGATAATAGCGATTCTGTCACATAACTTTTCAACAATATCAATCATATGAGAAGAGAAGAAAACAATGTTTCCCGCTTGAGCGTGTCTTCTCATACATTCTTTAACTTGGAAAATAGATGTTGGGTCTAAACCAGTTAAAGGTTCATCCAAAATCCATACCTTAGGGTTATGAATTAAAGCAGCAATAATTGTTACCTTTTGTTTCATGCCATGTGAGTATGTCTTAATTTGGTTATCAATTGCAGATTCTAATTCAAATAATTTGACGTATTCATCTAATCTAGCGTCTCTATCTTCTTTGCTGACTTCATAAATATCAGCAATATAGTTTAAGTATTCTCTAGCTGTTAATTTTTCGTATAAAGCATAGTGATCAGGAACGAAGCCAATTAATGATTTAGCTTGTACAGGTTGGGACTTAACATTATATCCGCATACTTCGATATCACCTTCAGTAATAGGTAAAATACCAACGATAGATTTAATGATTGTAGATTTACCAGCACCATTATGGCCAAGGAAACCAAATACTTCACCACCATTAACAACGAGGTTTGCATCTTTAACAGAATAATATTTGTTTAATCCGTATTTCTTTGAGAAATTCTTAAGTTCAAGTTTAACTCCAGCATCTTTATCCATAGGTTCAAATAAACTCCTTCCATCAAGTGCGTTCCTTAACGCGATTCTATCAGTTCTAATACCTTTTAGTTTTAATCTTAATGCGTTGTGGCTATCTGCAATATCAAATCCAATTTGATAAACAAACCACACTCCGAATCCAATAATTGCGTATACAGTAAAGTAAATTACTTGGTAAATAGGGTGAATTGTCATAGCCCTTCCATTGATATTAAATGTAAACGACATCTTAAATAGATTCTTTGCCCATTCACCTAATTTATCAGCGATAAACGTTCCGTTAATAAAGAAGAAGTCAGTACCTTTTACTGAATACTTTCTACCAAACGCTACAAAAGAAGCACCTTCTCTAATAACTGTATATCCATCAGAAGCATATTCAGTTGCTAATCCTGTAAATACAGTATTTAAGACAAGAACTAAAACAAAGTAAAAAGCAAATCCAATCATAGAATAACCGTATTGTTTTAGTTTTGGTCGATCAAACTCATATAATGCAACACCTAAAATAGGAAGCATATAAGCCATCGCATGGTTATACCAGAATTGAACAATACTAGGATCCCACACTGTTGCAGTTTCAGAATAGTTAGGCATCAACATAGCTAATATTGCACCAAAAACATTGATGAAATATGTGAAATAGAAAAGTTTATTTAGCTTAAACGTGAAACATAATGCAAATAAAATCATAGCTAAATTACATAAATGGAAAGGCCAATTCCATGGCTGAAGGATATCATCCCATCTTGTATAGACCATGAAGTTTAATAGAGTTCCATAAACAATAAATAACAAACCGTATCTGATTTTATCCTTGTTGCAATTTCTAAACGCAAAATAAATTGATAATGGGATAATTGCGATTACAAAATATAAAACCAATCTATGGTAAATAGAAAAATCATAAATATTATGATGAATGTTACCTAATCCAAAGAAGAACATTGGAATGAATGCAGGCATTGTTGCAAAATTAACTAAAACAGAGAACACCGCAACTTCTGCATAAGAATGCTTTGCGATTCTAATTTTCCATTCTTTTGATAAGAAATATGTAGATAAAGCAATTAATGATCCTATTTCAATAGGTAGCATTACTGTTAAAGTTGACCAATTATCATGTCCTTGCATTTGAAGTAGCATTGGCTTTAACGCAATTGCTGAAACAAATAAAACAGGCAAAGCAATAAATTTGTTATAGAACATTGCTGTCTTAAAGTGGAAGAACGGCTTCATCATTACCATTAGTGCAGCGGTAATTTCAAACCATAAGCATAATTCACCAATGGTATTAATGAATTTATTAGAATATCCACCAAAATGTTCAAATATATGGAAGTTCTCATCAACGACTTGAACATCGTTGTAGCACATAAATCTAACAATAAAGATTCCGATAACAACAAAAGGAATAATTCGCTCTATTATTAAGTGCTCGTGTTTCTTAAAAACAAAATGCACTAATGCAATAGCACCAGCGAATATAATAAATGCAGCTAATAGAATTAAATAATACATATTGTTCCTTCGCTCTACCATATTAATTAAATATTATTTAATATGCAAGAGTTAACAATTGTACAAATTCGACAAAAATATATAAAAAGGGGATGTTGAAAAACCAATAGGTTGAGTAAACACCCTTTTCTTGTGCAAAAAAGATGCGAAATCGCAAGAAATCGCATCTTTTTGCTACAATACTCTTGTCCAAGGAGGTATTGTATGCCTTATTTTACACTTGAA
>JAZRYE010000018.1:0-100364 GCA_045600585.1 Bacilli bacterium
TAAAAAAGAAGAATTCAAAAAGCCATCTTGGAAAAGGCTGTCTAAAAAAGGAAATAAAATAAGGGGTAAATATTATAAGTAGGTTTTTCAACATTAATATTAATGTTGATTGAAGTAAGTATACACTTTGCAGGTTAAAAACGCCAAAAGAAAAGGACTGTTATTCACCTTTTAGGTTTTTCAACAGCCCCCTCTATAAAAGATTGATCTAATTACTTGTTTCCGCCCATGAGTTCTTGAATATATGGAACTTCAATAGCAGCATCAAGTCTAGGGAATAGTTGATCTTTCTTAACAACTGTTAAGCCACCAACACATCCATAGTTATAAATGTTCTCATACTTAGCTAAATCACCGGAAACACCAATTTGTTCAAACAACTTATCGGAAGCTGTTACTAAAACAGGCTTTAATAACATACCAGCGATGTATAAAGAGTTTACTAAGTGAGTCATAACACTTTCGAGTTCGTGAACCTTAGATGGATCTTTAGCTAAAGCCCAAGGTTGAGTTTCATCGATGTATTTATTTGCTCTAAATACTAATTCGTTAGCAGCAACAATCGCATCTGTAATCTTTAAATCATCAAGGTTTGTTTCATAGCTTTCAATTGCAGTTTTTGCTGTTAATTCTAAGTCTCTATCAAATTCTGTGACTCTACCTTGATATTGAGGAACAACACCACCGAAATATTTAATAACCATTGAAACGGTTCTATTTAACAAATTACCTAATGCGTTAGCTAAGTCTTGGTTAATTCTTTCAACGAATTGTTCTGGAGAGAATGAGCCATCTGATCCAAAAACTACTTCTCTAGCTAAATAGTATCTAACTGCATCAACTCCATATCTTTCTACTAATGGGAATGGGTCAACGACGTTGCCTTTAGATTTAGACATCTTTGTATCTTTCATCATTAATAAACCGTGAACAAATTCTCTATCAGGTTTTCTTAATCCTAATGATTCAAGGAACATTGGCCAGTAGATAGCGTGGAATCTTGTAATATCAGCACCTAAAATATGAATAATTTCACATTCTGGGTCCTGCCAGAATTTGTTGAACTTTTCCGGATTCTCAGAATCATATCCTAAAGCAGTGATGTAGTTTGTTAAAGCATCAAGCCAAACATAGATAACATGTTTAGGATTTTCTCTAATTTGTACACCCCAAGTAAAACTTGTTCTAGAAACACATAAATCATCAAGACCTGGTTTGATGAATGTGTTAATCATTTCATTCTTTCTTGATTCAGGTGTTAAGAAGCCTGGGTTTTGATCGTAAAATTCTAATAGCTTATCGACATATTTACTTGTCTTAAAGAAATAAGATTCTTCTTCTGCTAATTGGACTGGTCTACCACAATCAGGGCAGACATGATCAGGACCTACTTGTGTATCTGTCCAGAAAGATTCACATGGTGTACAGTACCATCCACTATATTTACCGAGATAAATATCTCCTTGATTTAACATCTTTGTAAAGATGTCTTGTACAACTTTTGTATGTCTTTCTTGAGTTGTTCTAATGAAATCGTCGTTAGAAATTTTTAATAAATCCCATAACTTATAGAATCCTTCAACAATACCATCGACGAATTCTTGAGGAGTCTTTCCAGCTGCAGCTGCATTCTTTTCGATTTTAAGACCGTGTTCGTCTGCACCTGTAAGGAAATAACATTCGAATCCTCTAAGTCTTTTATAACGTGCAAAAACATCAGTTAATGTTGTGCAATAAGCATGACCAATGTGAAGTTTAGCACTTGGGTAATAAATTGGGGTTGTGATATAAAATCTTTTCTTTTCCATGGCAAATGAGCCTCCGTTTGCAAATATAATTTTAAAATTATAATAACAAAGCTTACAAGCATAATTTATATAATGCTTACATATATGTGAATTTGAAAAAGCTTAACAATTTCAAAATCCAAAATGAGCAAATTAAAAGCTCCAATTTTTGGAGCTTTTATAATCTTAATCGATAACTTATTTCTTTTCGCTTAAGCCGTATTTACGATTGAATCTGTCAACACGACCATCAGATTGTACGAATCTTTGTTTGCCAGTATAGAATGGGTGGCAGTTAGCACATGTATCAACTTTGATTTCTTTTAATACGGAACCTGTTTCGAATGTAGATCCGCAAGAAATGCATGTGACAACACAACGATTGTAAGCTGGGTGAATACCTTTTTTCATCTGTTTTGTTCTCCTTCCGCCTTGAACAGTATGTCGTTCAAAGAAAGTTTGCTTAATGATATTACCAAGAAAAGGTTAATTATTCAAGTGAATATATCAAATATTACTTGTAATGTTTGTCGTACAAGGCTTCTGTAGAGAAATTAAGCTTGATAAGAGACTTAGATTTATAGACTGGGAATAAAAACCAAGTATCAGTAACAGTATTAAAATCAATTGCCGCGCCTTGCTTTCGATAATCAAATTCTACGTGTAATGATGTTGTTGATTCAGGAGACTTATGCATTTCAAATTTTTCTCCATTATCCATTATTCCTTCAACACGGATTCCGTTATCATCTTGTCTAAATATTGCTTTTCCTAAAGTTTTCAATCCAACTTTACAGTTAACAAAATGTTTAACAACAACCTCGTCTTCAAAGACAAATTTATTTGAATTAACTTCGTTATATACTTCTTCTCTTTGCCATCTATACCAATCGCTTACAAGAGGAAATCTTGCTTCTCCATTATCTTGATGGAGCAAACCATATTCATCCATTTCCCAAGTTGTATGGCAATGATTACAAGTAATAGAAGTTCCTGTAGAAGACATTTCTCCTTCAACGCCACAACTAGGACATTTGTATAGGATGCGATCGATATTTTTTGCTCTAACTTTTGATGTGATCTTTATTTTCTCATCTCTTTGCCATTTATATTCATCATATGGGAATAAATCTTCTATTCTTTTTTGAATTTTATCAGCAGGTAATTTATAAGCATCTTCTTTTGAAGCAATGAGATATGCATCTACATAATTTTTAACTTTACGATATGGTCTTTTATTCCATTGAGGAGATTTTAAGAAGTTACCTTTTTGATGAATTAAAACTACCTGGCATCTAAGCATTTTCGCTAATTTACCGATGCCTTTATCAATTCTTTCATCAACCCCACAAAAAGAAAATCTAACTTCTGGGAATAAAACAATTGAGTTTTTGTTTTTATTAACGACTGTATTGAAATGTCTAGGTGTAAAGAAATCGTTTGTAAATTTACGTTTTGGGAAACATCCAATATGTCTCATAAGCCATTCCATACCTAAAAATTCATCAATAGATGTTACATAGTTAGGGATTTTAGGAAACATTAATTTATTAATATTACCAAAATCAGTAAATGAGGCGTGGTTACAAATAACTAAAGTAGGTTCTTTAAAATTAAAATCACCATGTTTGGTTATTTTTGTTGAACTGGAATAGAAAATCATTAGTCCGTATTCAACAAGTTTTAAGTACCACGATGGTTTACGTGGTTTCTTACCCATATCCGTTGGTGCGTATTTATTTTTCATAAAAGCTTCTCCCTTTTTGGGTTCAAGCATTTTAACAACACATTGAAAATATAGCAAATAACTAGTAAACACTATCTAAAAGATGTAAAGAAAAATGGCATTCCTGCCATGATTCATTACTTGTTTTGTTGATCTGGTTCTTGATTATCAATTATTGCAGATGTATGAGAAGTTTCTCCTCCACACATTGGACAATTTGTATACCCAAGAGGATATTCATCTTTAAATTTCATTTTCTCATATCGGTATGAGTAAAATTGTCCACAAATAGGACATCTTACTTTGTAATTCACTTCATCAAAATCTTCAATTGCCATAATATCACCTACGCCGAATGATTAACTATAGAATCATCGACAACACTTTCTATTTCATTATCTATCTCTGGTAAAAATTTATCTATTCTAACTTCTATCTTATTAGGAAGAATAGTTCTAAGAAGCGCATAGTCAGATTGATTATCTACAATCATAACTTTTGCTACACCATTCTTATTAAAATAAGATGAATAATAATCAGCTACATCTTCCATAGGGTTTAAATATCTTTTACTACCTGTAAAATAAGTATTAAGTATTTCGCCTTTTTTATGATCAGCAATCATACACATAAACAATGTTCTCATTAATCCGTTTTCATTTGGATCTGGCATAAGTGGCATGCCTGCTACTCTAAATTCATATTCCTTATTTAAAGATTTAACAGTTGGTTTACATGTCATAAATCCTCTAGGACTCCAAAGAGGTTTTGAAGGTTTAGCTAATAAATCTTTTTCATCTAAGCAAATATCAACCTTATCGGAAATAAGATAGTTATATGTGAAATGAACAAACTTCTTTTTATTAGAATTATGCATTTTTCTCATCGATTCATATGTCTTGAAAAATTTGCATAATGAAAGAAGGGCAACATACATGGTTTTTGCCTCTTGGATATTTAACCTATTAATAGCAGAGAAACATTTGCCATATCTAAATATTTTACACACCATATCAGGTACGTCATTTTCAATATCAAAACTATCAAAAAAATCTAATTCTTCCTCGGTAACATCTTTCGCGTTTTGATAGTAAATACAGTAATTATTTTGATGTGTGAGAATTAAGGTTTTATCAACATTATCATCACCACTAGATAACATTGTCTGTAATGCATTTAATCCTTCTTCTCCCTCATAGATCATAAGTCCTTGTGAAGAATAAGAATTACCCATCAAGCAATAATAAAAATCTCTTGATCCATATGTTCCATGAATAATGTCTGAAGAATGAAATTTTTTCCATGTTTTGTTTTTATAAATATCCATAGCAAAATTAAGAATAGATTGGTACATCTCATCAACAGTCTCGTAAAAAGCCAAGTTTTTTTCACAAATCCAATTTACTACATCAAGATATTTAGAGTACTTATAATAGTCTTCCCATTGGTTTTCTAAGTTCTTATTATTAGCTAAATAATTTAAAAATTCTTTTTGAGAAATTTTTGAGCTAAATGGTAAATTATTCTCTTTAATAAAGTTATTACGAATAAGTCGATAATCTTTGTATTCAGGAATTTGAAAAATGTTTTGACTTTCTAATATATAGACATAATCCCATTCTTTTCTAGTGAGATCACTTCCATCAGTAACCTCATATTTTTTAATAAACTTTTTATATCTATTTTTATTTTCTACAATGATCTCATCAGTCATGTAATTATAAAAATATACTTCACTCTTTTTCGCGTGAAATATGGTGTTAATAATTTTATCCTTCAATGAATCATTATTATCCATAGTTTTATTGCTTTGAAATGATACCTAAAATTTCGATTCCAGTATCTGTATCGTTAATTAAAGTATGGGAAGAACCTTGAGGGCAGACATGGCAATCCCCTTCACATACATATTCGGTTTTGCCATCAATGACAAATTTAGCTTTGCCTTTGATGATATAAATAATTTCAGATGAATCTGTATGTGTATGCATACCAATACTTGCACCTGGAAGAATAATCATTTTTAATATTTTGTTTTTCTCATTTTCAAAAATAGAGGCAAGAACATACTTTTCTCCACCTTTGAAATTTTCTAATTTTTGTAATATTTGTTCTGAAAAGTTAATCATTTTTGACTCCTTTGTAATATATTCTACTCTTAAAACGCTAAAAATATATTTATATATTTGAAAATATTTCGTTTTTTTCTAAAATGTAAATAATGAAAAAAGACACTGTTATATTAATACCTTCATACGAGCCTGATGAAAGACTCATCACATTAGTTGATGAGTTGTTGAATTTGAAATATCCAATTATTGTTGTTAACGATGGTTCAAAAGATAGTTTTGATAGTATATTCAATCAAGTTAAAGAGAAAGTTGTTTATTTAAAGCATCCAAAAAACAAAGGCAAAGGAATCGCTTTAAAACACGGATTCTCATATCTAACTTTTGATAATTTAAACTGCAACTATGTCATTACTTGCGATGGTGATGGACAACATGCAGTCAAAGATATCGTTAGAGTCGATGAAAAAATGCACAAAACAAAAGAAACTGTTTTCGGCGTAAGAGAATTTGGTAAAGGCACCCCACACAGAAGTAAAGTTGGAAACAACATGTCTCGTTTATGGAGAACCACTATTACAAAAGAATTTATTCAAGACGACCAATGCGGATTAAGAGGATTTCCTTTTAGGTATTTAGATGACTTAATCTCAACACAAGGTGGTAGATATGAGTATGAAATGAACATTGTTAGCTCATTTCAAATGAAAAAATTACCAATATACGAAATTATTATCGACACAATATATTTAGACAACAACAAGTCAAGTCACTTCCATCCAGGAGGAGATACCTTTAGAATTCAAAGAGCAATATTTTCACATTGTTTTCCTGCATTAATTTCAATGTTTTTAACATTAGGTTATTGGGGTGTAGTTGCGCTTGCTTCTGATTTCTTAAAAATTTCATTTCTACTTTCTGTTATATACGCGACTGTCTTCTATTACTGCTGTAATGTAGGTATATTAAGTATCTTCTATCCAACTAAAAAAATGGGAAGAAGAACTTTAATGGAAGCTATATTCGCAACCACTAGAGGCACCATCATTTTTGGGCTAAGTTACATATTCCATGAATTGTTATCAATTAATGGATTTTTAAGTTTGCTGTTTGCTTGTATTATTTCAGTATTCGTTAACTTTGTACTTGCATACATCATGCATTTAAGCAAATTTAGAAAAATGAAAAAGGAGTATAAGAAACAAAATGGATAATTTCGTTATTGTTACAGATGGTTGCGGTGATTTAACC
The DNA here is from genome assembly GCA_045600585.1 of Bacilli bacterium. Lineage (GTDB taxonomy): Bacteria > Bacillota_I > Bacilli_A > RFN20 > CAG-826 > JAZRYE01. The sequence goes on from JAZRYE010000018.1 coordinate 6,834, forward strand.
AAAGAGCAAAGACAAAAATACGGTATTGAAGAACCAATCGGGGCTACGGTTGTTTGGCACGATGGAGTTGAAAGAGAATCAGATCCATATTGGACTAATATAACACCTGATGAATACTTTAAATTGATGACTAATAAAAACAATTTCTTTAAGTCGTCATTGCCTTCACCAGGCAGAATCTTAGATGCTTTAGAACCATTCTGTAAAGAAGGCAAAAATATTTTAATCACTACTCTTTCTGGTAGCTTAAGCGGTACATATAGTGTTATTTTCCAAACATCAAAAGAATTAATGGAAAAATACGGTAACAAAATCCATATTGTTGACTCACGTCGTTATGGCGGCGCAATTGCATTAAACGCAGTATATGCTTCAAAGTTCAGAAGTGAAGGATATACATTTGATGAAGTTGTTGAAAAAATCGAAGAATTAAAATTAACTATCCACCAATGTGGTGCTTTAGATGATTTATATTACCTTCATAGAGCAGGAAGAGTTTCAAAAACTGCTGCTGTTATGGGTACATTAATTGGTATTAAACCAATGGCGGATTTTGATAACGAATCAGGTAAATCAATCGTTATTGGTAAAGCAAAGGGCAATAAGAACTTTCTTAAAGCATATAAAGAATATGTCCAAGCTACAATTGGATCTACAGAAGGAAAAATTATTATTGTCACTCACTCATTAAGAGAAGAGAACGCTCGCAAGATGGAAGCTTGGTTAAAAGAAACATATCCAGAATGCGAAGTACTATTTGTTTCTTTAGGACAATTAAATGGAGCAAATGTTGGACCTGGATTATGTGCAACATTCTATGCTGGTGATAAACCAACAAGTACAGGATGCGTTGAAGAAGCAAAAATCTTATCAAAAATATTAGGTAAATAATGGAACCACATCAAATCATAATTCTCGTAGTTGGAATCGTCTTATTCCTTGGTTTAATCGCCGGAATTGTTTTAACTATGTATATAGCAAATCAAGTGTTTAAAGGCACACTTGTAAGAGTTAATAAAGATACATGGGCAAGAACATGTCCGTTCCCAGAAAACGAAGAAAATGCAAAGATGTGGGAAATTGGATTAATATGGGGAAAAGAAAATCAAGAATTTAAAAAAGAAGTATCAATTTCCAATAAAACACTTAAGTTATGCGGAGAATTCTTTGATTTTGGTAATAATAAAGCAGTAATTATAGTACATGGAAGAACTGACAATTTATGGTATTCATATTACTATGCAAAGCCATATAGAGAATGCGGATATAATGTACTCGTAATCGATGCTAGAGCACATGGTAATAGCGAGGGCAAATATAACTCATGTGGCATTAAAGAATCAGATGATTTAATCGCGTGGATGGAATATTTACATAATGAATTAAAACAAGAAGAAATTATATGTCACGGTATTTGTGTTGGAGGTGCAGCCTCTGTCTTAGCAGGATGTAAAGAAAACACTCCTGATTATTACAAGGCTATAATTGTTGATGGATTATTTTCATCATTTAAAGACATATACGCAGACCACTTTAAAGAATCCGGACATAAGTTATTCCCTGTGTTTTATGAAGTGTGGATTTTGTTCTATGTCAAAAACAAAGTATCTATTAAAAAGTCATATCCAAATAGATATGTTCATAAATTAAAGCCAAAGATTTTATATTTATATAGTAGAGAAGATAAATATTCACGCGCTAAAAAATCAATGGATTTATATGAATCAACCAAAAGCGAAAAGCAAATTCACTGGTTTGATAAAGGTGTTCATTCACACGTGAGATATCATAACGAAGAAGAATACGATAAAACGATTATTGATTTCATTAAGTAAAAAAGAAGGTTGTTGCCCTTCTTTTTATTTTGCCTTTACTGGTTTGATTTTCTTTTTATCTTTCCACTTATTATAAATACGTGGATAGTATTCTCTCCATAGTTCAGTAACATGTTCTTTTGAATAGAAGTCAGATATAATTTGTGAACCATCTGAATAATGCTTGTAATAAGCTTGATCACTAGCAAGTTTTTTAATTTGTTCATCAAATTCATCAACATTACTACCTTTTGCATAGCAGTCTTTGTCATTGAATAAGATTTCTTCATATAAGTCTAAGTTTCTTAATAAAACTGGTTTTTTAGAATTAACAGCTTCAAGAATAGACATAGGGAATAATTCACTAAGTGAAGGCATGAATAAGATATCAGACATATTGAATATATCATTCATTTCTTTTCTTGGAATGATGCCAATAAACTTAACGTTTTCAGGTGGATTATCCATAATAGCTTTTAATTCTTTATATCCATCAGTGACTGCTCCAAAAGAGAAACCTCCTGCCCAAACAAATACTTTGTCAGGATTTCTTTTTGCACATTCAACATAATCTAATACACCTTTTCTTGTTTGAACTTGTCCACAACCAAGAACGACAAATTTATCATGAGGAATATTGTATTTATCTCTAATTAAATTTCTTTCTTCAATTGATAAAGAATGGAATTTTTCGTGGTCAACGAAGTTAGGGATGTAAGTTACATTTTCTTCTTTAATTCCTAATTCTTTTAAAGGAGGAATAAATGAAGGATTAACTACAACAATTTCATCAGCTTTTCTATAAGTGCTAATAACATATTTTTTAAAGATCCAGAAAATAGGTTTTGGCATCTTAATTGAACCATCTAACGTGGATGGTATGAAATGAACATATGCGACATTAACATGACGCTTATTAAATCTTAAGTTATAACGTAAATTGACTGTATGCATATGATAGATATCAAAGTTGCTCTTTCTAGAGTTTTCAGCAACTTCAAAGATATCTTCACATCCTTTGCATAAAGCAACTTGTTCAACATAAGCACTACCAACACCTTGTCCATCAACAGATGTGGCTTGAGATAACATATTAATTCTTAATTTTTCCATATGTACATTATATATCAATTTCTTGTATCTATGTGAAAATTGAAACTTTCAATATATACTTAAAGCATAGAAGCTTTGTATGTATCTTCTTAAAATCATAAAATTTATTCAATTTTCAGCAAAAAAATAATTACTAAATATATTAATATTATTAAAATTCATTATGTCTATGCTAATATATAGACATAATTTTAATTTACATAAGGAGGTCTTAATATGATAGGTAAGAAATTAGCTATAGATGTATTAAATGAAGCTCTTGCTACTGGTGCAGACTACGCTGAAATATTCTATGAAGATAGCCATTCACAAGGTTTATCTGTAGAAAACGGTAGAGTTGAAACTAGTTCATCTTCATCCATCTGTGGTGTAGCTATCCGTTTATTAAAAGAAAATCAATGTATCTATGGTTATACAAATGATTTATCTAAAACAGGATTATTTGCTTTAGCAAACTCTTTAAGCAAATCATTCCATGGTGAAAGATTAATCACGGTAACAAAATTAGATATGATTAAATGTAAAAATCGTAACCCAGTTATTAATAGTTACGATGATGTTACTAGAGAAGAAAAAATTGCATTAATTAAAGAAGGTACTGATGCAATTGCAGAATTAAACGATTCAAGAATCGTTAGAACGATTGGTTCATTTGGCTCTAATTATCGTTTTGTTTCAGTATTCAACAGTAAAGGCAAATGGTTTAAACGCCATACTGAATTTGGTAGATTAGCATTTATGGTTGTTGCCGCTGATCAAAATGGTTTTGAAACAGCGTTTGAAGGACCTGGTGCTCAACAAGATATCTCTTATTTCAAAACTAAAGTTAACGCAAAAGAAAAAGCACTTAAGGCAGCAAAAACAGCATTATTAATGTTAGGTGCAAAAGAATGTCCATCAGGAAAGATGCCGGTTGTTGTTGGAGCTGGATGGGGTGGTGTTTTATTCCACGAAGCTTGTGGCCATGCATTAGAAGCAAGTGCTGTTTCTAGAAACTTATCTTGTTTCTCAGGCAAAGAAGGCCAACTCATTGCTTCTAAATTAGTTACAGCAATTGATGATTCCACTATGCCATCAGCTTGGGGATCAATTGATATCGATGATGAAGGTAATTTAGGTACAAAACGCGTGTTAATCAAGAATGGTGTTCTTAAAGATTTCATGATTGATGATTTAAATGGTAGAAGAATGAATAGAGAAGGTAACGGTTCTTGCCGTAGACAAAATTATCGTTACGTTCCAACATCTCGTATGAGTAATACATATATTGCAAACGGTAAGAGCACACCAGAAGAAATCATCGCTGCTACAAAACTTGGTTTATACGCAGTTGGATTTAACGGTGGTTCTGTTGATCCTACAACAGGAGAATTCAACTTCGGTTGTAGTGAAGCATACATCATTAGAGATGGTAAAATCTGTGAACCAGTAAAAGGCGCTACATTAATTGGTAAGGGCGAAGAAGTCTTAAAGAACATTGATATGGTCGCTAATGACTTAGACTTAGGCCAAGGTATGTGTGGAGCTTCTAGTGGTTCTATTAGAACTAATGTTGGTCAACCAACAATTAGAATTAGCGAAATCACCGTCGGTGGTCGCGGAGGGGAGTTAAAATAATGAAATACGATAAATTCTTTGCTTTAGCAAAAGAAGCAGGCATCGAAGATGCAGACTTATATATTGGTCAATCATATGATTTATCAGTCTCCTTATTCCATGGAGAAGTAGATAACTATTCAAACAATAACTCATTCGGTATTTCTGCAAGAGGTATCATCAACGGAAAAGCAGGTGCTGCTTCATGTGATGTTTGGTCAAATGAAAAGGCTAAATACTTAGTTAACGAAATTGTTGCAAACGCAAAAGTTATTGAATCATTGGATCCAGTTGTTATTTTCCCTGGTAGCCCTAAATACAAAAAGGTCTCTACATATAACAAAGATTTAGAAAAAGTTTCTATCGATGACAAGATGGCCAAGTTATATGAAATGGAAAGAAAACTTAAAGAATATGACCCAAGAATCATCGAAGTAGGTGGGGTTGAATATTCTGAATCAAAGAGTGTTACCACTATCATGAATTCAAAAGGTTTAAAGCTTGTACAAAAATCAAATTACTTTGTTTATGTTGCACAAGTTGCTGCTAAAGAAGGCGAACAAATTAAAACAAATTACGATGTGTTTTTAGGTAATAAATTTGAAGAATTTGATATCGATTCATTTGTTAAGAAAGTTGCACAAGGCGCTTTAGATCAATTAGGAGGCGAAGCTTGTGAATCAGCTACATATAAAGCAGTTTTAGCACCTGGTGTTGTTAGAGCCTTAATGAGTGCCTATATTAACTCAGCGGATGCAGAAGAAGTTCAAAAGAAATCTTCTTTATTCATCGGCAAATTAGATCAAAAGGTTGCATCAAGCAAAGTTACAATTGAAGATAAACCTTTAGATAAAACATTATTTGCTAGAGGATTTGATGACGAAGGTGTAGCTACATATAATAAAGCAATTGTTAAAAATGGTGTTCTTAAAACATACCTCTATAACTTAACAACCGCAGCTAAAGAAGGCGTTGAATCTACAGGTAATGGTGTTAAAGCAGGCGGCAAGATGGGAGTCTCTCCTTGCTATTTAGTACTTAAGCCAGGCAAAAAGAACCAAGAAGAGTTATTCAAGCAAGTAGGTGATGGAGTTTACATCAGTGATGTACAAGGCCTTCACGCAGGCTTAAATGCACAATCTGGTAACTTCTCTTTACAATCAACCGGCTTCTTAATTAAAGATGGCAAAAAAGATAGAGGTTTAGATATTATTACAGTATCTGGTAACTTAGTTGATATCTTCAAAGATGTTGTTGAAGTTGGAAGCGATGTAGAAACATCACCTTCTGGTGTTTCAGCTCCATCAGTCATGATTAAAAAGATTGTTGTATCTGGAAAATAATTAAGGCAAATTAAAACCCTTGGCATCACTTGACTCCAAGGGTTTTATTGTGCTCAGATTTATATTATAGAATTATAGTAAGTGATGATTTCGTTGAAAATGTCGCCAGTGTCACACACCCATGAATATTTGTTAATGCATGTATATTCATTGAAGGAGTTTCTGTGGTAATAGTATGATGATTTCAAAATACAATAGTTGTTTTCATAAAAGAAAAATTCTGTTCCGTATCCCTTAATCAATATGGACTTTGTTGTATTTGTAATTTCGATAGATTCGCATTTACTGAATTTTATATTAGAAAAAACACTAACGTTATAATAAGAATCTGATTTATAAAGAATTCCATCTATTCTAATATCATCACAGGTCATAAGTTTGTTGTTAATGTAATATTCAATGGTGGAATCTGATTTATACCTCTTTATTAAATTTGAGTTATGAGTCGAATTTTTAATACATAGAGAAATACATAAAACAGACATCAATGCTGTTAGAGATACAAGAACTATTAAACGCTTATCTAGCTCATGTTTTATCATACAGGCTCTCCGAAGTAATGAGATAATAAATAATAAATATCATTCTCGATTCTTGAATTCCAAGTATAGTAACAATACAATTTTTCACTATTATTGGAATAAATAAATTTTGCTCTATTATCCTTATATATAAAGAGACTATGTTTATTATCTTTAATTTCTATTTTTAAATAATTATTAATCTCTTGCCATATGAACTCTTCATCATAAGATAGCGTCTTTTTAATAAAAATTGTTTCAGTGTATAAAGAGTGACAATACTGATTTTCAATGTCGTATTCATTATTAGATTTAAATTTGATTTTCTTTTTTTCCGAGGAATTAAAAAAATTAAAAACTGATAATAAGTCATCCTTTGATGTTCTTCTATACATTTCATCTTTAAACTTTTGCCCATCTATAACTTCATAGGCAGTAAGGCAAGTTAAAGGAATTAGTATAAATGAAAGAATAATAGTAAGGATTTTATTGCTTTTTGGTTTCATGTTTATTCCTTAGTTAAATCATATAATTCACAAATAAAGAAAACAACATTCAATCACACCTCATAAGTCTAATGAATGTTGTTTTTTAAAGTTTATTTAAGTGTTGTGTTTTTACTTTTTATTTTCAACAAGCATGTAATCTTCTAATTCCCAAGATGGATGAGCTTCACATACTTTTTTAAGAGCAGAATTGAATAGCATTAATTCTGTCTTTTGTCTATTTTTAGGGGTGTGTTTAAATGCTTTGCCAACTTTATCTAAAGCAACAACGCATTCTGATCTAGATTTATCTAATAAACCAGAGACTAATAAGTACGCTCTTATAGATGCCATAGATGCATCATTAGCAATAATTCTTGTTTCAGATACATCTAAAGTTTCTTTATAAAACGCTTTAGCATCTTCAATTTCTTTAGTCATTAAATTGATATAGACTTTTTGTGCTTTTGCACGGATGTAAACTTTTTCAGAAACAGAATCTTTACTGTTAATAATCATATCAATAAGTTCTTCTGCTTCTTGGAATTTATTATTATCTAATAAGATATACACTTTATTTAAATTTAGATCAGCAGTGAAATTTGTAATCTCATCAAATGTTTTAATTTCAACATTTGCATTGCCTAGTTCTATTTCGTGTTCTACTCTTAAAAGTTCATTAAAAGCAACTTTGTTTTTAGGATTAGATACAAGCGTTAATCTATAGCCGTCTGTCATAGCATCAAGCTTAAATGGAAGAATGTTATAGATAAGAATCATAAATCCAATAACACCAACAATAAGTAAGAAATAAGCTGCATCTTTAAGAATTGCCGCTTTATCAGCATCACCATATTTAACAGCTGCACTATTTAAGAAAACAAAGGCTGCGATAATTAAAACAATTTCAATAACAAAGAATAATGTTCCAAACCAAAGGTATGCCATTGGGTTTGGTTCTTTGCCTTTTTTGTTTTTGTAATTAGGAACAATTTTTGTTTCACCAGTCAATCCGTCAAAATTACCAATTTTAAATTTTCTTTCGTTATTTTCATTTCTAAAGAAAGTAAAACCAAGGATACTTGTGGATGTAATAAAATATCCTCCAACTTTAGCACCAATGATATGTCCTAATTCAAATATAACAGCGTTGAAAATTACGCCTATTACTATAGATATAATAATATATAGGATAAATAAGCCTTGTCCGTCAAAATAAGATTCGGCTTGGTGTTTTTGTAAAACTGTTAAGCCAAAGACTACTGCTAATACAAGGATAAGTAAGTAAACAATTACCCCAGAAACATCTTCTTTTTTCATGTTTTTACCTTCTTTCTATAGGCACATAGAATATATTTTTCTAGCACCATCTTTATCTAGTGGTTTGATGTAGTGATCTACAACGCGAGTACCATTGTTAGTGGCTATATTCACTAACTTATCTACATCAACATCATTAAGCCCTAAATCTTTAAAAGAAAGAGGCATACCCATTGAAGAAAATAAATCTTCAATAGTTTTGATTCCATCTAAGGCATTAATCATTTTATCACTATTATGTAAATTGAATACATTTTTTGCTAAACTATCGAACTTATCAACATCATATTCGACATAATATCTAGCCCATTTAGGGAATATAACTGATAATCCAGCCGCGTGGGCAACGGATGGGTATACACCAGATAATGCATGTTCTAATTTATGCACTGGCATACCCTTAGTTTTTCCTAAATTTGTTAATCCGTTATGAGAATAAGAAGACATAAGCATCAATACTGCTCTTGATTCATAATCACAAGGATCTTCCATAACTTTTTTGCCAGCTTCAATTACACTTCTAAGTAAAGCCTCAGCAAATCCGTCAGCAGGTTCGTTATCAGAAGATTTTTGGAAATATCTTTCTAATGTGTGCATCATGATATCAACAACACCATACGCTGTTTGTTCTTTATTTACTGAATAAGTTAATTCTGGATTTTCAATTGCAAATACTGGTCTAACTAAATCTGTATTAAAACCGTTTTTAATTCCTAATGTATCATCTTGAATAACACATGATGTAGATAGTTCACTACCAGAAGCTGATATCGTTAAAATGACCCCAACAGGTAATGCTTTTTTAGCAATGGTCTTGCCTAAATTAAAATCAAATGGATCACCATCATAATAATAGCTGACAGCAATATTTTTTGATGTATCACAAACAGATCCACCACCTATTGCAAGGATTAAATCCGGATTGTATTCTTTGGCAAGTTTAACTCCTTCTCTTACCTTCTCAATTGTTGGATTAGCTCTAACGCCTTCTAAAACTCTGTAATCAATTTGTTTTTGATTAAGGATATCTAAAACTTTGTCAAATAATCCGCTTCTTTTAACGGAGCCTTTACCAATAACAATAAGTACTTTCTTATAGTTATGTTCTAAGCAAATATCACCGATAAGAAGTTCTTTGTTTTTGCCAAAAAATATTTTTGTTGGACTAATAAAATCAAAATCTATCATTTCTTTTTATTCCTTACATACATCATTTTGTGAACTGAATTAACTAAGTTATCATCGCCAATAAAACAGAAACTCATCATTAAACCATCGAGTGATTTTGTTTTGAAGTTTGATAGATAATAAACAATCGCATTAGAATACGCTAAAGCATAGAATCTAATGATTGCTTTTTTATCATTTTCTTTTAAGGTTTTACTTTCATAAATACCATCAATAAATCTATTAATAGTTTGATAGCATGAGTTATAGATAAGTTCTTTAAATAAATCTTTACCAGCTGAGTCTAATGTCGCATCAATAAAGCTAGAATTCTTTACATAATATTTATAAATACAACCAACCATTTCTGCTAGGTTTTTAGCGTTGTTTAAATTAGCAACTTGTTCATTTAAAAAGACCAAAGTTAAAAGATCGTAAATGTCATGAAAGTGATAGTAAAAAGTCTGTCTATTTACATGACATTTCTTTGCGATAGCGGTTACTGAGATTTCATCAATTGGTATTTCCGCCATCATATTCTTAAGTGCTTCAGCTAATCTATATTCCGTTTTCATTTGATTAAGCAATATTCCTTTGCGATAAGTGCTCCAGCTTTTGCGTTATTTAACACAAGCTTGATATTTGATTCTAATGAATCTCCACCTGTTATTTCTGTAATTGTTTTTAATAGGAATGGGGTAATTTCTTTTCCTTTAATGCCTTGTTCATCAGCAAGTTTTAAGGCGTTTTCTATAGCAGCGTTAATTACATCCTTATCCATCGCGTATTCTTCAGGAATTGGGTTAGTAATTAAAATACCACCATCAATGTGATTAATTCTTTTTTGTTTAATAATGTTAGCGGCGTCTTTTTCATCTTCGATTTTATAATCAACTTTTAAACCAGAATGCGCTGTATAAAATGCAGGTAATTCATTTGTTTTATATCCTAAAACTGGAACACCCATAGTTTCTAAATATTCTAATGTAAGTGGTAAATCTAGAATTGCTTTTGCCCCTGCACAAATAACAGTGACATTTGTTTTTGCGAGTTCCTGTAAATCAGCGGATATATCCATAGTTTCTGTCGCACCTCTATGAACTCCTCCAATTCCACCAGTAACAAACACTTCAATACCTGCTTGATTAGCAATAATCATGGTTGTAGCAACTGTTGTTGCACCCCATAATTTCTTAGCATAAACAACAGGTAAATCTCTTCTGGACACTTTTAATACGCCTTTTCTTTTGCCAAACTCTTCTATTTCTTCAGGTGTCATTCCAACAACGGGTTCACCATCAATAATGCCGATAGTTGCAGGAACTGCTCCGTTATCTCTAATTACTTTTTCTACCGCTAACGCAGTTTGAACATTTTTAGGATAAGGCATTCCATGAGAAATAATAGTACTCTCAAGAGCAACAACTGGTTTATTGTTTTTTAAGGCTTCTAATACTTCACTATTTATTTTCATTTTGCACATCCTCCCCTGTCGCTATTTCAATGATTTGGTTAACAATTAAATAGACACCCGCTAACAAGAATATAATGAGTCCGGTAATAAACCAATTTTCACCAGTGAGTGAACCAAAATCAATTTTTAATATCGATGCGTCAACTGATTTGGTAACCGAGATGTAATATGAAAGAGCAATAATGCCGATATATGAAGCAACCGCTGAGCCAAATACTATTCCACGATATTTATTAAGTGGATCACAGACTTTATATAAAATAACTAAACTGAGTGTTGATAAACAAACAACCGCCATGTTTTTAGCAATCTCTAAAGAATCAACACTTGTATAGAAAGCACCACTATCGTTAACTATATACGCAATATAGCAAAGAGCCACAGCAATAATAACAGTTACTCCACCAGGGATTGCTTTTCTAAGAATGTTTGAAAGGAATTTACCTTTAAGTGGTTCTTGATTTGGTTGGAACGATAAGAAGAAAGCAGACATACCAATACCTAAAATCTCCCATAGATACAAATGGTTAGTTAAGAATGGATAACTAATAGATGTGTCTTTTGAAGCTAAACTAATAATTAAGAATGTCCAAGCAGCAACAACAGCAAATAATGTTTTTGCTAAGAATAAAGAGCAGGTTCTTTGTAAGTTATTAACTACTCTTCTACCTTGTCCAACAATATCAGGCAAACGGGAGAAATTAGAATCCATTAAAACAATATGAGATACATTTCTTGCTGCATCACTTCCGCTTGCCATTGCAATCGAACAATCTGCACGTTTTAAAGCTAAGATATCATTAACACCATCGCCAGTCATAGCAACGGTTTTGCCATAGTCTTTTAATGTCATAATAATGATTTCTTTTTGTTCTGGAGTTACTCTACCAAAGACAGAATATTTCATTGCTGCTTCTCTTACTTCTTCATTAGTTTTACCTTCTAAAGATATAAATGAATTTGCATTTTCAATACCCGCTTGTTCAGCAATTTTACTAACAGTTAATGCGTTATCTCCAGAGATGACCTTGATATCAACGCCGTTTTCTTTAAACCATCTAAATGTTTCAACTGCGTCTTCTTTTATATGGTCATCAAGAATGATTAGGGCAACCGCTTCTGCTAGGCCATTAATTTTTCTATCAGCAAATCCAGAAGGAACTCTTGCTACAACAATTACTCTTAAACCTTGCGAAGTATATTCGGCTGTTCTTCTAACAACTCCTTCTTTATTAACTAATGGGATGAATTCAGCTGCACCTATTACATATGTTCCATAACTACCAAAAGATGCACCAGAATACTTATTTTCACTACTAAATGGTAATGTCTCACTTGCAGTTGCTGTTTGTTCAAAACCATAAGCTTTTCTTAACGCATTCGCGGTTGCATTGTTGTCATTTGTTGATTTAACGATATTTGCAATAATTTGCTCAACTTGTTGTTTATTAAACGCTGTATCTAATAAAGTAATGTGTCTAACTTGCAACGTTCCATCTGTAATTGTTCCTGTTTTATCAACACATAAAACATTGGTTCTTGCGAGCATTTCAACAGAATAGAAGTCTTGAACTTGTGCTTTCTTTTTACCTAATGTTAAAACTGCTGCTGCAAGAGTCATGGAAGTAAGTAAATATAATCCAGAAGGAATCATTCCAACCAAGCTTCCTGCAATAGATGGAATAGTTTTATTAAATTCATTAAGATTTGCAAATCTTCCTTGAGATGCGTAAATAGCAAGCGTACCAACAAAAGTAACAACAACAATTACCCCAATAACTCTAAATAATAATTTGAGTGATTTTAAAATTTGTGATGGCGATCTATGGAACTTGTTTGCCTTTTCTTGTAATTGATTAATAAAACATTCTTGACCAACTACATCCGCTCTCATGATCGCTTCGCCACCAGTAATGTAGCTACCTGCAAAGAGTTTTTCGCCTTTTTTCTTTAAAATTTGAATTGATTCACCAGTCAATGCAGATTCATTAACGAATACTTCACCACTAGCAATTTCACCATCAACGCAAATTTGAGCTTCACCATGTAAATATATAACATCATCCAAAACAACATCGTTTGAATTTATTACTTGTTTTGTAGAATTTCTGATAACTGTTGCTTTTGGTTGAGTTAATAAATTTAATTTACCCAAAAGAATTCTTGCTTTGATATCTTCATATAGACCAATAAGCATATTTGGAATAATGACAGCAAGGAAAAATAATCCATCATAAAGTTTTCCGTAAATCATTAATCCAGCGATAACAAAAAGGATGATATTAAAGAAAGAGAAAACATCAGTCATAACAATTTCTAAATATGACTTACCTACCGCATGCTTAGCTTTATTGGTTAATTTAGATAGTTTTCTTTCATCAACTAAAATATCGTTTAAACCAATATTAATATCCGGATAGTATCGTTTAATTTCCGCTTTTTCTTGACTATTCTTTTTCATATGCACGATTAAATAATAAAAAAACTTGGTAATTATTCCAAGTTTTAATTACTTTTTTTGCTTTCTCTTTTACTTTTAAAGTAATTAGTAAGAAGTATTGAGCACTCATTTTGTAATATTCCACCCTCAACATTTGGGTGATGATTTATCTTTTCAGCCTCTAATACATTGATGGAAGAAACAAGCGCCCCGCCTTTAGGGTCATATGCCCCGAAATAGATGTTTTTTATTCGAGATTGAATAATTGCTCCACTACACATAATGCAAGGCTCTAATGTCACATAAATATCACAATCTTCAAGTCTCCAATTGTTTAATTTTTTTGATGCTTTTTTGATTGCTATTATTTCTGCATGGCCTGTTGGATCTTGTGTAATTTCTTTTTTGTTATAGCTTCTAGCGATAATCTTATTGTTTTTAACAATAACGCAGCCAATAGGAACTTCATCTATCTTCAAAGCTTTTAAAGCTTCTTTATAGGCTGCTTTCATGAATTTAATTTGACTATTTTCCATAACGAACAAACCACCGCACATGAATAAACATCTTAAGGCTGCTACATTCCTGTCCTGACCTGGTTCGAAGATACCCATCGCGATGGCATTTGTATTATAACATAAATTATTTAATAAAAAAGTCCCATCATAAGATGAGACATTTTTACATAATGAATATGATTATTTGACAGGTTTTAAAACCTTTAAGCCACCCATATATGGTTGAAGTGCTTCAGGAACCAAAATAGATCCATCTTCTTGATAATTGTTTTCAATAACAGCAATTAAACCTCTAGGTGTAGCAAGAACTGTGTTATTTAAAGTGTGAACGAGATAATTTTCTTTTTCACCTTTAGCTCTAATACCAAGTCTTCTTGCTTGAGCGTCGCCTAATGTTGAGCAAGAACCAACTTCGAAGTATTTTTGTTGTCTTGGTGACCAAGCTTCAACGTCACACGATTTGACCTTAAGGTCAGCTAAGTCGCCTGTGCAGCATTCAAGTGTTCTAACTGGAACATCTAAACTACGGAAGAATTCAACTGAATATGACCACATTTTGTTGTACCATTCCATTGATTCTTCTGGTTTACAAAGAACTACCATTTCTTGTTTTTCAAATTGGTGAACTCTGTAAATGCCTCTTTCTTCAATACCATGTGCTCCAACTTCTTTTCTAAAGCATGGAGAATATGAAGTTAAGGTAATTGGAAGTTCACTTTCTTTAACAATTTGACCTTTGAACTTACCAATCATTGAGTGTTCAGATGTACCAATTAAATATAAGTCTTCGCCTTCAATTTTATACATCATGTTTTCCATTTCAGCGAATGACATAACGCCAGTAACAACATCACTATGAATCATGAATGGAGGAATGCAGTAAACGAATCCTTTATTAATCATGAAATCTCTAGCATATGAGAGCATTGCACTATGTAATCTAGCGATAGGTCCCATTAAGTAATAGAAACCATTGCCAGAAGTTCTACCAGATGCATCTTTATCTAAGCCGTTAAATCTTGCAATGATATCTGCGTGATATGGAATTTCATAGCTAGGAACAACAGGTTCGCCATATCTTGTATTTTCAACGTTTTCAGAATCATCTTTACCAACAGGAACACTAGCATCAACAATGTTTGGAATAACCATCATTTTTTCTTTTAATGCTTGTGATAATTCTGCTTCTTCTTTTTCAATATCTACAAGTTTTGCGTTGATTTCGACAACTCTTGCTTTCTTAGCATTAGCTTCTTCAATCTTCTTTTCTCTCATTAATAAGCCAATAGCAGCAGATGTTGAATTTCTTTCAGCACGAAGATCGCCGCCTTCAACTTTTAAAGCTCTGATTTTAGCATCTAAAGCGATTACTTCATCAACTAATGGGAGTTTAGCATCCTGGAATTTTTTCTTGATATTTTCTTTAACAACTTCAGGATTTTCTCTAACAAATTTAATGTCTAACATAAATGTCTCCTTAAATAATTTATAAGCATAAGTTATGGGTGGATTTACCCACCCATAAACATTTATGTTTATTATTCTTTAACTTCTTCAGAAGTTTCAACTGCTTCCGCTTCAACTTCAGCAACAATTGGATTGCCTTCTTCATCTAATTCAACAGCATCTTCTGCAGTTTCATCTTCATGAGGGACAATTGCAATAGAAGCAACTTTTTGTCTTCCTTCAAGGTTAATAATCTTAACACCTTGTGTATTTCTACCAGCGATTCTAATTTGATTTAATGGGGTTCTGATAACAATACCAGCAGATGTGATAACCATTAAGTCATCCTCAGGGTTAACAGCGCGGATTGCAACTAAGTTGCCAACTTTATCGCTTGCTTTTAATGTAGAAACACCTTTCGCACCACGTTTTGTTAAACGGTATGTGAGTTCACCATCATCGTCGACAAATTTTGTCATCTTTCCGTAACCTTTATCAGTTACACAAAGAATATAGTCGCCTTCGTATCTAGCGCATGATCCAATTGCAGAAGCGCCTTCACATAATTCAATACCTTTAACACCAGTTGCAGTTCTACCCATTGGACGAACTTCAGCAACAGGGAAGTTAACCATTTTGCCATTATCAGCAGCAATACCAACAATCATATCTTCATCAGAGTCAGCCATCTTTTCTTGGACTTCTTTAACACCAAGTAAAGCATCATCATCTTTTAATGTGATTGCAATTTTACCGCTTTGACGGATTGATTCGTATTCTTGAATAGGTGTTCTCTTAACTAAACCATTCTTTGTGAAGAATAAGAGGAATCTATCATCTTTATATTCATCAACAGAAATGATTGTTTCAACTTTTTCACCTTTTTCAATGTTGATTAAGTTAATAACTGGAATACCTTTTGATCCTTTGTTATATTCTGGAATCATATAACCACGGATACGATAAACCTTACCTAAATCTGTGAAGAATAATAAGTCTGTATGTGTTTTTGTGTAGACCATTAAATCAACAACATCGTTTTCATTTAATGATGTGCCACGGACTCCACGACCTCCACGGTGTTGAGCTTTGAATGAGTCAGAAGTTAATCTCTTAACATAGCCATTTCTAGATAATGTAACGACAATATCTTCTTCTGGGATGAGATCTTCATCATCAATAGAAGCATCACTATTTGTGATTTCTGTTCTTCTTTCATCGCCGAATTTTTCTTTGATTTCATTTAATTCAGCAATGACAACTTCTTGTTCGTTTTCACGAGATTCAAGGATGTGATTGTAAACCTTGATATTTTCTTCAAGTTGATGCATTTCAGCTTCTAATTTGCCTGTTTCGATACCTGTTAAACGACGTAATGTCATTGCCAAGATAGCTTGAACTTGTAAATCTGTGAAACCGAATTTTTCTTCTAAGACAGTTGTAGCTTCTTCTGGAGTATCACTGTCTTTGATGATGTCGACAATTTCATCAATGTTGTCATGACATTTAATTAAACCGACAACAATATGTAATCTAGCTGCATCTTTGTCTAATAAGAATTTTGTACGTCTAGCAATAACTTCGATTTGGAAATCGAGGTAATGTTGGAGCATATCTTTTAATGAAGCAACCTTTGGAGCTCCATCAACAAGACAGAGGTTAATAATACCAAAACTTACTTGTAAGTTTGTTAATTTATATAATTGATTCAATAAGACTTCTGGAATTGCATCTCTTTTAACTTCGATAACAACACGGATACCGTCTTTATTGGATTCATCTCTAATATCAGCAATGCCTTCAATGACTTTATCTCTGACCAATGTAGCCATGTTTTCAATCATTAAAGCTTTGTTGATGCCATAAGGAACTTCATCAACGACAATTTGTTTTAAGCCACCTGTAGATCCACGATCTTCAATATGGCATTTAGAACGAATGGCAATTGTACCAGTACCTGTTTCATACGCATCTCTAATACCACTACGACCTAAAATCATAGCACCAGTAGGGAAGTCAGGTCCTTTAACATATTGCATTAATTCATCAGTAGTGATTTCTGGATTTTGAGATAAAGCAACAATACCATCAACAACTTCGTTTAAGTTATGTGGTGGAATATTTGTAGCCATACCAACAGCAATACCAGATGAACCATTGACTAATAAGTTAGGGATTCTTGATGGTAAAACAGTAGGCTCTTGGTCAACACCATCATAGTTATCCATAAAATTAACAACATTGCAGTTGATATCTCTAACCATTTCAAGTGCTAATTTAGCCATTCTTGCTTCAGTATAACGATAAGCAGCAGGTTCATCACCA
Organism: Bacilli bacterium; assembly: GCA_045600585.1. Lineage (GTDB taxonomy): Bacteria > Bacillota_I > Bacilli_A > RFN20 > CAG-826 > JAZRYE01. The sequence continues at coordinate 24,396 of JAZRYE010000018.1, forward strand.
TCGATGGAACCGAAGTTACCATGACCTTCAACAAGTGTATATCTCATTGAGAAAGGTTGAGCTAATCTAACTAAAGCACCATAAATTGCAGAGTCACCATGAGGGTGATATTTTCCCATGACGTCACCAACGATACGAGCACACTTTTTAAATGGCTTATCTGGTGTATTACCCGTTTCACTCATTGAATAAACAATACGTCTATGAACTGGCTTCATACCATCTCTAACATCAGGGATAGCACGAGCAACGATAACTGACATAGCGTAGTCTAAGAATGATTCCTTGACTAAGCCAACAGTATCAACATCTGTTAAACCAGCAACAATACCTGATTCAAGAGCTGCTTCTTCTTCAGCGGAAACTTCTGTTTCTTCAGATTCTTCAGTAGTTTCATTAATTACTTTTTCTTCTTCAAATAACATAGAAATTTTCCTCCTTATTAAATATCAAGGTTCTTAACGAATTTTGCATTTTCGTGAATGAACTGTTTACGTGGTTCAACATTGTCGCCCATTAAATCAGTGAAGATTTGTTCTGCTTTAATGCCGTCTTCAAGAGTGACACGAAGCATTTTTCTGTTTGCTGGGTCCATTGTTGTTTCCCAAAGTTGGATAGCGTCCATTTCACCAAGACCTTTATAACGTTGGAATGGATATCCAGGTTTGAGATTTAATTTCTTTTTGATCAATTCGAGTTGATCATCGTTATACGCATAGTATTGTTTACCATGGTATTCAACTTTATATAGAGGAGGTTGTGCGATATATACGTAACCATTTTCAATTAATGGGCGCATAAATCTATAGAAGAATGTTAATAATAAGATACGAATATGTGAGCCATCGACGTCAGCATCGGTCATGATAACGACTTTATGATATCTAATCTTAGAAATATCAAATTCAGGATCAATACCACCACCGATAGCGGTAATCATGTTACCAATTTCAGCATTAGCGAAGATTCTCTTTGCTTGTGCTTTTTCGACGTTAAGGATTTTACCACGTAGTGGGAGAATAGCTTGAGTTTCTCTATTACGGCCATTCTTTGCAGAACCACCAGCGGAGTTACCTTCGACGATGTACAATTCGCATTCTTCTGGTTTTTTACTTGAACAGTCTGCCAACTTACCTGGAAGAGTTGTAAGTTCAACACCTGTTTTTCTCACAGCTTCACGTGCTTTTCTAGCAGCTAAACGTGCATTTGCAGCCATGACAATTTTATCCATAATAACTCTTGCTAATTGAGGATTTTCCATCAAGAAGCGGTTTAATTGTTCGCCAACAATGCCAGAAACAATTTTCCTTACTTCAGAGTTACCTAACTTTGTCTTTGTTTGTCCTTCGAATTGAGGGTTTGGGTGTTTAACAGAGATGACAGCAGTTAAGCCTTCAGTAATATCATCGTATGTTAAATCATCTTCTGAATCTTTTAAGAATTTATTATCACGTGCATAACCATTGATAACTCTTCTTAATGCGTCTTTGAAGCCAGTTTCATGCATACCACCTTCATGAGTATGGACGTTATTACAGAATGAATAGACGTTATTTGCATATCCATCATCATATTGCATTGCAATTTCAGCATAGACATGTGCTTCATGGCCACTTGCTAATGTAATAGGTGCTGTACCTTCACAATAGATGACATCATCAAACATTCTTGTTTTGTTGTTATTAATGAATAAGACGTATTCTTTAATACCACCTTTATAGCAGAAAGTTTCTCTTCTTTCTTTACCAGGACGCTTATCTTCAACAGAAATCTTAATACCTCTATTTAAATAAGCAACTTGTCTCATTCTGTCACGAATGACTTCGTAATCATATGTAGTTGTATCTGTAAAGATTGTTGGATCGGGTTGGAAAGTAACAGATGTACCTGTATCTTCTTTTTCACATGTACCAATAACTTTTAATGGAGCAGCAGTATGTCCACCATTTTCGAATCTAATGAAGTGGATTTTGCCTTCCTTTTTAACAGTGACTTCACACCATGTAGATAATGCGTTAACAACAGAAGCACCAACACCGTGTAAACCACCAGATACTTTATAGCCGCCACCTTCACCGAATTTACCACCAGCATGTAAGACTGTGTAAACAGTTTCAACACCTGATTTTCCGGTCTTAGCAACTACGTCAACAGGAATACCACGACCGTTATCAACAACGGTAATAGTTTCACCTGGATTAATAGATACATTAACTTCAGTACAATAACCAGCTAAAGCTTCGTCAATTGCGTTATCAACAATTTCCCAAACTAAGTGGTGAAGACCAGCTACTGAAGTAGTACCGATGTACATACCTGGTCTTTTTCTAACAGCTTCAAGTCCTTCCAAAACTTGAATATTTGTTGCAGTATAGCTTGCATCAGCTTTTTCTAATTGAACTTCTTCTTCATTCATTTCGGAAACTTTAACTTCAATAGCTGGCGCTGCTGGAGCTGGAGTTTCAGCTGGTTTTGCTTCTTCTGCAACCGGTTTCTTTTCTTCTTCCATTTAGAAGACCTCCTTTTCTTTCTTCTTTATTTGATAATGGCTTGCACCATCAATCTCAAGTTTGGTAGCAGTAATAAATACTTGCTCAAACTTTTTTAAAAAATTAATTAGTCTAGTTTGACGTGAATAGTCTAATTCACTCATCACATCATCTAAGACAATAATTGGTCTCTTTTCCTTATCGTCAATTAAGAAATAGGGACTTAATTTCAAGGCTAAGGCAGCAATCCTATTCTCACCTTGTGATCCATAATCGCCAATATCTCTTCCGTTTAGCGCGATTGAGAAATCTTCTCGATGAATTCCTATAGTTGTTGCTTTTCTTCTTAAATCATTCTCTAATGCCTTGTTAAACGCTTCTTTTGCGTTTTTGGAGAACTCAGCTGTGTACTCAATGAACGGCTTATAGATAACTTCGAATTTATCATTCTCGCCCGTGAGTGCGCGCGTTATTATATTAAGGATATCATTGATATCCTTGACGTATATCTGCCTGTAACTCACTATCGGACCCGATAGTTTTACAAGCATTTCGGTTGTAGAATCTAACAAAATTCTATCAACTTTATCCCCTTTCAATATTTCATTTCTCTCATTTAGAACCCTTTCATATCTCATAATGTAATCGAGATAGAGTTGGCTCTTTTTAGATAATGAAATATCCAAGAAGTTTCTTCTAGCTTTTGGCGTTCCTCTAAATAGGAGTACATCCTTTGGCTCAAAAAGTATCACATTTGTAGTTTTTGCCAATTCTGAGAGGCGAGAAATAGGTTTATTGTTTAGAAATATTTGCTTACCGTCTTTAGTGACTATAACTCGTATTTTGCGATTCAATTCGCCTTCAGCAACAATTGCTTCTATTTCTGCTTTTTCTTTTCCTTTTTGAATTAGTTCTACTTCTTCGCTTGTTCTAAATGATTTAGCAAGAGACAAGAAGTAAATTGCTTCAACTACATTTGTTTTTCCTACAGCATTATCTCCGGTAAGAATATTTAAGTTTGGAGAGAAGCTGTAAGTTAGATACGAATGGTTTCGGAAATTCTTTAGTGTGATTGATTTGACAACCATGTCATTCTACCAGATAGGTTTCTTGATCAATCTCCACTTTATCGCCAGGATATAATTTTCTACCGCGGCGATTTTCTTTTTCTCCATTGACTAAAACGTAATTCTCAGCCAAATACGCTTTTGCCATTCCACCAGTTTGAATTGTTCCTGATATTTTAAGAAGAACATTCAAAGTTATGTATGCTTCATCTTGTCTAATTTTTATTATTTTAGCCATATTCGAAACCCTTTCTTTGACATTATACCACAGAAAATAAAAAAGGGAATAAATTCCCTTCTTATTTTTTAAGTTTTTTTGCCTGTTTTTGGCCTAATATGTCCTGACAGGTGTAACAACTTGTACCACTGAGTCATCTAAAGCATTTTTGACAACAAACGGCTTCATTTCGCCTTCAAATGCAAGAGTGACATCTTGACAATCTAACGCTCTGATTGCAGAAAGAACAAATTCACTATTGAAAGATACTCTTAAGTTAGCACCTTCATATTTAAAGACATCTATCTTTTGAACAGCAGAACCAATTTGTGAGCTTTTAGCAGAAACTTCAATGCCATTTTCGCTCATTAATAAATCAACAACATTTTCTCTTTCAACAGATAAAATATTAGCTCTATCAATTGCTTTAATGATATCTACAGAGTTTACTTCAAGAGCATAGTTCGAAACTCTAGTTGCAATCTTCTTAGTGTTTGGATAATCACCAGCAATTAATCTTGTAGCGATTACAGTTCTACCTAATGAGAACAATGCCTTCTTATCACTAATTGAGATGTTTAAATCAGTAGACATGTCTGTGAGTTTATCTACTTCGGTCATCATTTTTGCAGGTACGTTTGCAATAAATGAAATTCCATCAGGGATTTTAATTTGCTTTCTAGCCATTCTTGCTGAATCGGTAGCAGTTGCGGTTAAAATGCCTTGTTCTGCTTCTAAATTGATTGCTGTAAGGATAGGTCTTTGTTCTTTTGTAGATGCAGCAAATGCTGTTTGAGAAACAATTAAGCTAAAATCAGCTTTGGTGATTGATAATTGTGTACCAGATGGATCTAAATCAAGATCTGGATATTCTTCTGCTCTTACACAATTAAGTTTGAACTCAGATCTATTGTCATTAATTACTGCAATTGTTGAATCAATAACATCTAATGTAATTTCTTCGGATTCCATTTTTCTTACGATATCAACAATAAATTTTGTCTTAATTAAAGTAGCACCTTCTTTATAATTTCTAATTATTTCTTTATCGTTTGAGCTATAAGGAATTAATGTTCTAATAGTTAAATCAAAATTAGATCCAGTGATAAATAATCCTCTATCATCTAATTCAATCTTTAAATTTTCTAATACTGGGTTTGCTACTTTACTTCCAACTGCTCTTGCGGCAATTGATAAGCCTTTAAGAAATTCTTCTCTAACAATCGTGAATCTCATATATAATTCCTTTCTCTTTATTATATAAATAATAATTATAAGGTCGGTGGATAGTGTGGAAAACTAACTTTTTATTATAATTTGCCACATGCTTGATTTATTCTATCATAAGTTTTATCAAAAATATATTTTTATTTTCAATAAAATACAATTAAGAATTTAACCGTCTTTTTAATTCTTCTACTGCTTCTTTTAAGGTCTCGTCAGTTTTCAACATGCTTTCCACTTTTTCTATACCCGACATAACAGTTGTGTGATCTCTGCCGCCAAACATGTCACCAATTTTCTTGAGCGGGACATCAATTGTAAATCTAATTAAATACATCGCGATATGACGTGCGAGGGCAATTTGCCCTGTTCTTACCTTGCCTGTTAATTGTGTTGGGGTGATATTATAGTAATCCGCTACTGTGTTAATAATTTTTTGTTCACTCATTTGATTTGCAATATTTTTGCCACCAACAATCCCCTTCATGGCTTCAATTGCAATATCCATTGTGACACGGCTAGATTGCTTGAAAGTTTCAGCATAGAAAGTTAACCTATTAATTGAACCTTCCAATTCACGAATACTGCTTGAAAATTTCTCGGCTAAGAAGAATAAAACTGACGTGTCGAAATCATCTATTTTTCTTCCACTATTGACGATTTTTTTCTTTAAAATCTCTACACATGTACTTTGATCAGGTTCCTCTATTTTTACTACTAATCCTTGACTAAATCTAGTTACAAGCCTATCTTCTAATTGATTTAATTCGTTAGGTTGTCTATCTGACATAATTACTATTTGCTTGCCACTATTTATCATTGCATTGTAAATATAGAAAAACATTTCTTCTGTTTTAACCTTATTTGATAAGAATTGAACATCATCAAAAAGCAACACGTCAACATCTTTAAAGTAGTCTTTTAATGATTCAGATTCCTTCTCACCTTTGACAAATCTCATGTATTCATCAACGAATTCATATGCAGCAATATATAAAACTCTTGCGCCTGGTTTACTGACATTTTTGACATAATTGCCAATAGAATGCAATAAGTGTGTTTTGCCTAATCCAGAATGAGAATAAATGAATAATGGATTAAACATTTTTCCAGGTGTAGCTGCAACCATTAATGATGCTTGTTGAGCTTCTCTATTGAAATCCCCTACAACAAAGTTGTCGAATATATAATTAGGATCTAATTTAGCATCTTTGAAATACGTGGATTCTTGTGCGATAGTATTAACTGAAGTATATGCCTGAACTGCTTCTACATGATTTTTTACTTCATTTGCTGTGATATATTCAAAATCACAATTTTCGTTAGTTAATTCTTTAATAACATCAATAACGATATCGTTATATTTGTTTTTCATTAGATTTGCAGCTACTTTGCTATTAACAACTACAACTATTGTTGACCCATGAATATCATCAATGTAACTGCCATTGAAAAAGGATTCAAATAATTGTGGTTCTGCAATTCTTTCATTGATTTTAATAAGGGCTCTATCCCAAAGCTGAGCCATTTCTGATACAGATTTCAACATAATAAGTACCTCGTTCTTGCTATATTATATTCTTATTTCCACACTATTTTTAAGTATTTTTATAACTTTTCCACATTAGATATATCTAATATAAAATGTATGTTTTCCACATTTTCCACATTTTCACACACTTGTGGAAAAGCAATGCACATGTTTATTATGTTGAAAACTCTTATTTAAATTTACGCATTGTATACTTGCATGTGTTATTTTAATTGACATTTATAAATAAATGCTTGTATACTAAACCCGCTATGTATTTATAGGAGGTTACTTTTTTATGAAAAGAACATATCAGCCAAGCAAAATTAAACACCAACGTAAAGCTGGTTTCCGCGCAAGAATGAGCAGCGCAAATGGCCGTCGTGTCTTAGCTCGTCGTAGAGCAAAAGGCAGAGCAACTCTTACTGCATAATTAGGAGTATAAAATGAAAGTTATTAATCGTATTAAAGCTAGTGATGATTTTGCTTTAACGATTAAAAAAGGCAGAACTTACAAAAACCAGTCTTATACAATTCATGCTATTAAGACGGATAGAGCCTATTCTAGAGTTGGCTTATCCGTTTCGACAAAGATTGGTAATGCTGTAGTTCGCTCTCGTGTAAAACGACAACTTAGAGCAATGTGTGATAATCTTTTAGATTATAACAATACATCGTTCGACCTGGTTATTATTGTTAGAAGTAAATTTCTAGATAATTCATTTCAAGATAACCAATCACTACTACGTGATTTAATAAATGTACAAGTAGGAGTCAATTAATGAAAAAAGGTACAAAACTATTTTTAGGGGGTTTTGCTCTATTACTAGGTGCTGCTGTTTTAACAGGTTGTACTCAATCATTCTGTTCTACCAACGATAAAGCTAATATGCTTTATGCGTTTGATGGAGGCATTACTGCATATTATGCAGCTGATGATGCGAATAAACCTGCAGAAGCTGAAACCTTAGATGGTTTTGACAATATTTATATTACTTATAGCATTGACAATTCACCTAAATTAAAGGAAATTCACTCAAATGCATTAGGAAATAATATTGCATGTCCAACTGAAACATATTGGAAAACATTTGATGTCGTTGTTTTAAAACACGCTTTAGCTGGCGAATATAACAAGACATTAACTAGTTATTCTGATGTTACTGTTGACCAAGTTGCAACCGCTCTTAAAGAATTTGGCTATTTCAAATTTACAGATTCTAATCCTGATCACGTTAAAGAAAAGCAAAAGAAACTTTGGGCTAACTGGGATTTATACGATCAAGAAGTCAGAAGCTTAGTTGCTATTGATAACTGTCCTTCTAAAGACTTTGTTACTTTGTATCAAAGAACAATGAACCAAAATATTGCAGCATACCGTTCATGTCTTGCAATCACCAAAGGTGACTATGGATATTACAATGGTAAACCTGTAACCATGGAAGCTAAATCATATAAATATGGTTGGCAAAAGGGTTTATTTGAAGGCTTATTAATTTGGCCTATCGGCGCTTTAACTGACGCTATTGTTGGTGGGTTAACAACACCAAAATTGTCAATTGAATCTGGCGTTCCACAAATACTTGCTATTTTGATTGTTACAGTTATTGTTAGAGGCTTAATGCTAGCAGTAACAATGAAGCAAACAACAGCTAATGCTAAAATGCAAGGTTTACAACCTGAAATTGCTAAAATTCAAGCCAAATACCCTAACGCCAATACTAATCAATATGAAAAGCAAAGAATGGCGGAAGAAACATCTAAACTTTATAAAAAACACAAAATTAATCCATTGTCTTCATTACTTGTAATGATTGTTCAATTCCCTGTATTTATTTGCGTATGGGGTGCATTACAAGGATCTGCTGCTTTATCATCAGGCACATTCTTAGGATTAAGATTAAGTGATACTATCAGCTCAATGCTTTTTAATAAAGCAAATTGGGCTAGTGCTACATTTAATAGAGGCGTTATCACTGCATTGGTCTTATTCGTATTAATGTCTGCAGTTCAAACCGTTGCAATGCTTTTACCACAATGGATTCAAAAATCAAAAGCAAAGAAAATTGCTAAATTAGGTCGTAACCCTGCTAAGAAAGATCAAGATAACAAGATGAAATGGTTCACATACATCATGTTAGCAATGATTATCTTCATGGGCTTCTCCCTCGCATCCGCAATGGGTGTTTATTGGTTAGTTGGCGCTTTATTCTCAATTGCACAAACATTGATTACTGAAGCAGTCAATTCCAAAAAAGCAAAGAAAAAATAAGAAAGGAAAGATGCTACATGAAAACTTACTTAGGTAAAACAGCTGAAGAAGCGTTACAACTTGCTTCCGAAGAAATCGGAACCCCAGTAAATGAACTTGTCTACGTCGTTTCTGATAAAAAGAAAGGTCTCTTTACTAAAAAAGTGGTTGTAGAGATCTATGAGTTACCAGATATTATTCAATACGCTGAAGATTATTTATTAAGTGTTATTGATGCTTTAGAAATTGAAAGTTCTGTTAATACAAGACTTGATGATGAAATCATCAGAATTACAATTGATTCAACACATAATCCTGTCTTGATTGGTAAGAATGGTAAAACATTACAAGCATTAAACGAATTAGTTAAACTTGCTGTATCTAATCATTTCCATAAGAGATTTAGAATTCTCTTAGACGTAAACGGATACAAAGATAACAAATATTCACGCTTATCTAGAATTGCTCGTAGATGCGCACATGATGTTCAAAAAACAAAAACAACTTATACATTTGAACCAATGTCTGCAGATGAAAGAAGAGTTGTTCATAACTCTTGCAGCGGAATGCCACATATCCGTACTGAATCAACTGGTGAAGGAACACACCGTCAAGTACAAATTATTTACGTTGATTAATTAAGAATATATAAAGGCACCCGCTTGGGTGCTTTTATATATAAAAGGAAATATGTTATGTTTGAAACAATAGTCGCATTAGCAACACCACCAATGAAATCAGCTTTAGCCATCGTCAGAGTATCTGGAGATGATTGCTTTTCTATTGTTTCTAAATGTTTTACTAAAAACCTTAATAATTTAACCGAAAGAACCGCTTTCGTTGGTTCTATTATAGATAATGGAGAAAAGGTTGATGATGTTGTTTTAGTAGCTTATAAAGGCCCAAAATCATTTACAGGTGAAGACTCATTAGAGATCATTTGTCATGGTTCTGTATTAATCGCAAATCAAATTATTGAAGTACTTATTAAAAACGGCGCTAGATTAGCTACTAACGGAGAATATTCTTCAAGAGCTTTCTTACATAACAAAATCGACTTGATTCAAGCTGAGGCGATTAACGATACAATTAACGCTACAACTAGAGAAGCGAAGAATCTATCTTTACTATCTGTTTCAGGCCAAACCTCAGATCTTATTAAACCAATTAAGACAAAAATTGCAGATATTATTTCATTGATAGAAGTCAATATAGACTTTCCGGAGTATGAAGATATAGAAGTCGCAAATAAAGATAAAATCATTAGTTCTACTAATGAAATAGTATCTCTTATCGATAATTTAATTGATAATGGTGAAAAAGCAAAGATTATTCGTGATGGAGTAAAAGTTGCTATTGTCGGTAAACCAAATGTTGGAAAATCATCTCTTTTAAACGCTTTAACTGGCGAAGATAAAGCTATTGTTACTGACATCGCAGGAACAACTAGAGACATTGTTGAAGGCGATGTTAATTTAAAAGGCATTAGACTCCATTTATTGGACACTGCTGGGATTAGGAAAGTTGATGATAAAGTAGAGGCTATCGGCGTAGAAAAAGCCCGTAAAACCATTGAAGATGCTGACCTTGTTTTAGTTGTCCTTGATGGAACTAGAAAACTTGATAATGAAGATCAAGAAATTCTTAATGCTACAAAAGGATTAAATAGAATTATTGTTCATAATAAAAATGACATTACTAAAGAAAGTGATACAGAAAATGTTTATACTTCTGCTCTAACAGGTGATGTTGAACAATTAACAGCAGCAATTTTCAAGAATTTGGTAGTTGATGAAGAAGCATTTAAACAACCAGCTTTGAATAATGCTAGACAACTTGGCTTATTAAAGCATGCAAAAGAAGCTCTTTTAAAAGCAAAACAAGATGCTGAATATGATTTAACGGTCGATCTTATCTCTGTTTCTCTATTAGATGCCTTTAATGCTGTATTAGAAATCACCGGAGAAGCTAATCAATTAGATTTATCTAAAGAAATATTCTCCCGTTTTTGTGTTGGAAAATAAATTATGATTTTTGATACTCATTGTCATTTAAATTCTGAAGATTTATACAAAGATATAGATAATATTTTGCTAAAAGCAAAAGAAGTTGGAGTAACTAAAATTCTTGTTCCAGGATGGGATAAGGAAAGCTCTCTTTTAGCTATTAAAATTGCTAATAGCTATGATGGTGTTTATGCCGCTATTGGTTTTCATCCAACCGAAGTATATGAATTAACTGAAAAAGATTTTCTTTCAGTAATGAAAAATATTAATAATCCAAAGGTTGTTGCTGTTGGCGAGATTGGCTTGGATTATCATTGGTGTGATGATCTTAATTTAAGAGAAAAACAAAAAGAATGGTTTATAAGGCAAATTGAATTTGCAAATCAGTATAATAAGCCAATCATCATTCACAATAGAGATGCTTTTGAAGACACTCTAAATATATTAAAAGAGCATAAACCATTACATTCCGGAACCATGCATTGTTATTCTGGAAGTGTTGAATTGCTTAGAGATGTAATTAACCTAGGTTTATATATTGGATTAGATGGCCCAGTCACTTATAAAAATGCTAAAACACCTAAAAATGTAGCTAAGGTTGTTGATATAGATAAATTACTTTTAGAGACTGATTCACCATTTCTTGCTCCTCACCCATTAAGAGGAACGATTAATGTACCAGCAAACCTATATCTAATCGCGGATGAAATATCAAATCAGAAAGAAATATTAACTGATAGAATTATTGATGCTACATACAATAATGCTTGTAGATTATTTGGTATAAAAGATGAGTAATTATATTAATGGAATATTAGTAGTAGAAGGCAGTAATGATGCTTCTTTAATATCTTCAGTTATAGATTGCGAAATTGTTGTCACGAATGGTTTTGAGTTGGATAATCAAACTGTTAATTACCTTAAAACACAATCTAAATATAAAACAATATATGTATTAACTGATCCAGATTTAGCTGGAGAACAAATAAGAAATAAATTACATCAAAATATACAAAATATAGTTGATGTATATGTCAATCGCAATAAATGCAACAAACACAATAAACATGGTGTTGCTGAATGTACAATTGAAGAAATTAATCGTGCATTATCCCCTTATTTTTCGCAAAAGCCGGACATTTTATACGAAATTAGTATTTTGGATTTGTATAAATTAAAGCTAATTGGTGATGGCTCAGAGAAGAATAGAATAAAGATTGCAACTAAACTAAATTTAGGAAAATGCAATGGTAAGAAATTACTTGAAAGACTTAATTCATTAGGAATAAATGTAGAGACTATTGAAAAGATATTGGAGGCTTAAATAAATGGAAATCACAAGAACAAATGTTAATGAAATTGTTGAAAAATGTGGTCTTAAACCAGATAAAGATTATGGCCAAAATTATTTAATTGATCTAGTTATCTCAAAACAAATTGTTGATGCTTTAGAAATTAAAGATAATGACAAAGTATTAGAGGTTGGTCCCGGTATTGGAAGCCTTACTCATTTTATTCTTTTAAATAATGCTGAGTATACCGCTGTTGATATTGATTCACGTATGACAGACTTTCTTAAAATCCCTTATAAAGATAAGATTTATGAGTTAATAAATGATGATATTAGAAAAGTAGATGTTCAAAAATATACAAAAATTATTTCTAACCTACCGTACAATATTACAACAGAAGCAGTTTTATATTTAGTTCTCAATGGAATTAACTGCACTCGTTTTGTTTTGATGTGCCAAAGTGAAGCTTTTGGACGTTTTAATGATGTTAATGGAAAAGAATATGGTCCTGTTTCTATTCTCATTCATTTATTAGGTTATATTAAGAGAGTTTTAACTGTTAAACCAGGATCTTTTTATCCATCTCCAAAATGTTCTTCAACCGTATTTTATATCAATATTACAAACAATATTTTAAGAGAAAAGATTGTTAAAACCTATAACATCGCTAAGCAACTATTTTTAAATAGAAGAAAAACAATTTACAACAATTTACAACAATATTTAGGCGATAAAGATAAGGCATTAAAAGTTTTGGAAACTTTAAATACATCACCACTAAAACGCCCTGAAGAATTATCCCCATCTTTCTACTATTCATTAATGGAACTTCTAAATAAGTAGTTCCAAATCTAAATGTCGATTTGTTATATACATAAATTATATGTATAATGATTTATATGAAAAACTTACTATTAAAAAGTTATGCAAAGATTAATCTTTGCCTCAATATTAAATATAATCGTGATGATGGCTATCATGAACTTGATATGGTCATGGTTCCTGTTGAATTACACGACTCTATTCTTATGAGCGAAGTGAAAAAAGGACCAGATAACTATGTTACAGTTGATGATTTTTCTCTTGGCGCAATTAACTACAATTTAGCTACTCTCGCTATCGATATGATGGCGGCTAAATACAAATTTAATAATAAATTTAGAGTTTTTATTCATAAAGTTATTCCTATTAAAGCTGGTATGGGTGGCGGTTCATCTAATGCTGCTTTTGCTATGAAAGGTGTTAATAAATACCTTAAATTAAAAGTTTCTGATGAAGAGTTAATGGAAATTGCAGCACCTTTAGGTGCAGATATTCCTTTCTTTATTAAGTGTCAACCTTCTAGATGCCAAGGTGTTGGAGAAAAACTTGAACCTATTTTTATAAAAAATAACTATTACGTTTTAATCGTTAAACCAAAACAAGGTTGCTCAACCAAGGATGTTTTCAAATGTTTTGATAGCAAACCTCAATTTAACTTTGGAAATGTTGATGATGTTATTAAAGCTTTAGCAGAAGGTGATGATGAATTACTTGCTAAATCAATGTTTAATACACTTCAACCATACGCAATTCAACTTGTTCCTGAAATCCAAACGATTATCGATTTACTTCATAATGAAGGATTGAATATGGTTCAAATGAGTGGATCTGGTTCAGCGGTTTTTGCTCTTTCTACGGATAAGAAAAAGTTGAAAAATATCTTAAGGCGTTTAGAAGACACATATGAGGTCGAATTAACAAAGATTATTAAGTAGGAGAAAAGCAAATGAATCGTTATGCAATTGTATTAGCGGCCGGTAAAGGCTCTAGAATGAAAACTATCGATCCAAACCGTTCAAAGGTTTCATATCCTATTCTTGGAAAAGCTATTGTTAATTATGTTTTAGATGCTGTTGAACCACTAAATGTTAATGAAATAGTTACAATTGTTGGTTATGGTGGTGAAGTAACTAAATCGTTAGTTGAATCAAGAAGCAAAATTGCTTGGCAAAAAGAAACACATGGTACAGGCCACGCTGTTATGCAAGCAAGTGAATATTTAAAAGATAAAGAAGGTGAAACTCTTATTCTTTATGGAGATACGCCTTTAATCACTACAAGTATGCTTGAATCTGCTTTTAAAAAGCATGAGAAATCTGGTAATTCACTTACTTTTGTAAGTGCTGTATTGGAAAACCCAACAGGATATGGTCGTGTTATTCGTCAATACAAAACAAACAAAATCTTAGCTATTAGAGAAGATAAGGATTGTAATGATGATGAAAAGAGATTAAATGAAGTCAATTCTGGAATTTATATCTTTGATAACAAGAAATTATTTGAATATATAAATAAATTAACTAGAGATAACGCTCAGCATGAATACTATTTAACAGATTTAGTTGAGATGTTTGTAAATGATAATTTAAAAGTGGATAGTTATGTTACAATCGACCCTGTTTCAACCTATGGAGTCAATGATAGAAATCAACTTGCATATGCTTCCAAAATTATTAGAAAAAGAATCAATACTGAATTAATGCTTTCAGGTGTATCAATGGAAGATCCTGATACAACTTATATTTCACCAGACGCTGTTATTGAAAGAGATACGGTTATATGTCCTGGAACAACAATTTTAGGAAATTCAATTATTGGATCTGCAAATCGAATAGGCCCTAATACTTATATTGAAAATTCTAAAATTGGTAACAATAATGCAATTATTAATGCTTATATAGTTAATAAAGAAATAGGAGATGGAGAGTACATTAACCCTCTTGATAAGTAATATGTTAGTAATCGATTCATTTGGCAAAAACATTTATATAGATGAGGATTTAGTTGGATATATTGGAGAAAATTATCTCTTTATTAAAGGCAAGAAATTTGCCAGTATTACTGATGATGGAATCATTTCTTTTGGTGAAAAGAAAATTGGATATGTAGATGATGATCAATCAATTATTATAAATAATAAAGAAGTTGGTTATATTGATGGCGATGGTAACTTTGTATTTTATAAATCCCTCGCTAAATTTTAGGAGAAACAATTATGTTAACTATTGGTGTAGATATTGGTGGTACATCCATTAAAGGTGGCTATGTTACAGAAGAAGGTAATGTTTTAGATAAATTCTCTTTACCTATTATCAAAGGACAAACTGGTGAAGAAATTATTAATGCATTAGCAGATTTAATAAACGAATTTATTGCTGAAAGCGATATTGATAAGAAAAATATCAAAGGCATTGGAATTGGTTGCCCAGGTGCAATTGATTCTGAAAACGGTGTTGTTGATTATTCAAACAATTTAGGATGGGAAAACCTTCCTTTAGTTGAAATAATTAAAACAAAAACTGGTTTACCAGTTAAAGTTTCTAATGACGCAAACGTCGCTACATTAGGCGAAGCAACATTTGGTGCCGGTAAGTTATATAAGAATATTATTATGCTAACTCTTGGAACAGGTGTTGGTGGTGGCATTGTTATTAATAACAAGCTATACGAAGGCAATCAAAGTAAAGGTGCTGAATTAGGACATGCAACCGTCGTTATTGATGGAGAACTTTGTACATGTGGTAGAAGAGGATGCTTAGAAGCATACGCGTCTGCAACTGCATTAATGAAACGCGGTAGATTAGTTGCTAATAAACATCCTGAATCATTAATGTGGAAGATGGCGAATGGGGACGAATCTAAAATTGATGGTAAAGTCATTTTTGATTCTTGCAAAGAAAACGATCAGGCGGCAGTTGAAGTTGTTGATTGGTATGTCAAATATTTAGGTGAAGGTATTTTAAATTACTGCAATATCTTTAGACCTGACGCTGTCATTCTCTCTGGTGGAGTTGCAAAGCAAGGCCTATATTTAACAAATAAATTAACTAAATACTGCGCTGATAGGAATTATGGCTATAGTAGAACTCCAGAAGTCAAAATTTTAACAGGTGTATTAGGTTACGATTCAGGCTTAATAGGAGCAGCTTGTTTAATTATTAACGACTAATTTATAAGAGATAATTAAAAAGAACCAGGATTATTTTTGGTTCTTTTCTTATAGCTTAACGAATGATTCTCTTTTATGGAAAGACCCACACATTGTTGGGTTTAATGCGAATAGATATTTGTTTGGTACTTCTCCATCTGTATCTATCCTATATAAATTATATTCTATGCCTCTTTTTGGGTCATATCCGACCTTGTCTAAAGGAATGAGGATATTTACTAACCATTTTCCATTTTCTTCTTTAGAAGAGGCTTTTATAAAACAATCATCAATTAAAGAACCTTTGAATGATTTGCCATCATTATATATCTCTGCTAAAAACACTGTGTTGTTAGGAGCAACTTCAATTTCGTAATAGTATTTCTTGTCTTCTTTTGTAGATAAGAATATTTCAACAACATCTGCATTATAAATTGCATCATTATATCTATTGGAATAACTATTCATTGAAGGGTGATGTGAAACAAAATCCACTTCTAAATATCCATTAGCAATTTTGATATTCGCTTCTGTTTTATAAATGGCTTTTTGATCAGTAATATTTTCTTTTAATTCCATGCAATTATTATAGCAAGAAAAAAGCACCTAGGAATAACCTAAGTGCTAATTTGTGGCTATATTGCTAAATACTAGCGAGGGAATTTGATAGCAGCTTGTGCAGCAGCTAATCTAGCAACTGGAACACGGAATGGTGAGCATGAGACATAGTCTAGGCCAGCTTTGTGATAGAATTCGATGGATTTTGGATCGCCACCTGTTTCACCACAAACACCAACGTGTAAGTCACTTCTTGTTCCACGGCCTAACTTAACAGCGTTTTGGATTAATTTGCCAACACCGTTTTGGTCAAGTGTCTTGAATGGGTCTTCTTCGAAAATCTTGTTTTCGTAATATGCTGGTAAGAATTTACCTGCATCATCACGAGAGAATCCGAATGTCATTTGTGTTAAGTCGTTTGTACCGAATGAGAAGAATTCAGCATGTTGAGCAATTTCATCAGCGAGTAATGCAGCACGAGGAATTTCAATCATTGTACCGACGTGGTATTGCATTGCTAAACCAGAGTCTTTAATGAGTTTATCTGCAACTTCACAGATGATATTCTTAACGAATTTGAGTTCTCTTTCTTCTAAGACTAATGGAACCATGATTTCTGGTTTAACCATATGTCCTGTTTTCTTGCTAACGTTGATAGCAGCAGAGATGATAGCTGTTGTTTGCATTTCGCAGATTTCTGGATATGTAACAGCTAAACGGCATCCACGGTGACCCATCATTGGGTTAGCTTCGTGTAATTCGTGAATTCTGTCTTTAACTTGTTCGACAGTTTTGCCTGTAGCAACTGCTAATTCTTCGATTAAGTTTTCTTCTTGTGGTAAGAATTCGTGTAGTGGTGGGTCTAATAAACGAACGTTAACATTGAATTCACCCATTGTTTCATATAAAGCTTCGAAGTCAGCTTGTTGCATTGGTTCGAGCTCTGCTAAAGCAGCAACTCTTTGTTCTTTTGTATCAGCAAGAATCATTTTTCTCATAGAGAAGATTCTGTCTTTATCAAAGAACATGTGTTCTGTACGGCATAAGCCAATACCTTCAGCACCGAAGATTCTTGCTTGTTTAGCATCTCTTGGTGTATCAGCATTTGTTCTAACTTTTAATTGACGGTTTTCATCAACCCAAGCCATTAATCTACCGAAGTAGCCAGATGTTAAGTCTGGTTGAACTGTCTTGATAGCGCCTAAGTAGACTTTACCAGTAGAACCATCGAGTGATAATGTGTCTTGATCTGTATAGACTTTATCACCAATTGTGACTGTTCTCTTATCTTCATCGATAATTGCTGCTGAGCAACCGCAGACACAGCACTTACCCATACCACGAGCAACAACAGCTGCGTGAGATGTCATACCACCGCGCATTGTGAGGACGCCTTGTGCAGCGACCATGCCGACGATATCTTCTGGAGATGTTTCAGCTCTGACCAAGATAACTTTTTCTCCAGCTTTGTTTCTTGCTTCAGCTTCTTCTGCACTGAAAGCAATTTTACCTGTACCAGCACCAGGGCCAGCTGCTAAACCTGTAGCAATTGGTGTTTTTGCATCAAGTTCTGCTTTGTCAAAACCAGGTAATAATAATTTATCAAATGATAAAGCGTCAATACGGCAAACAGCTTCTTTAGAATCGATAACGCCTTCATCAACTAAATCGCAAGCGATCTTAAGAGCAGCTGCTGGAGTTCTCTTACCATTACGAGTTTGTAAGAAATAGAGGACACCGTCTTCAACAGTGAATTCCATATCTTGCATATCTCTATAGTGAGCTTCCATTTTTGTAATTGTAGAAACGAATTGTTCATATACTTCAGGCATACGAGCTTTGAGTTCTTCAATGTGTAATGGTGTACGAATACCTGCAACAACGTCTTCACCTTGTGCGTTTGGTAAATATTCTGCTGAGATTTTCTTTTCACCTGTACCTGGGTTACGTGAGAATGCAACACCTGTACCTGATGTATCACCCATGTTACCGAATGCCATGGATTGAACGTTGACTGCTGTACCCCAAGAATATGGGATGTTGTTCATCATACGATAAACGTTAGCACGTGGGTTGTCCCAGCTTCTGAAGACAGCTGCGACAGCTTCCATTAATTGAACCTTTGGATCTGTTGGGAATTCTTCACCAAATACTTCTTTATAATATGCTTTGTAGCGGTTTACTAAATCTCTTAATTCTTCAGAAGTAACTTCTGTATCGAGTTTATAACCTCTGGATTCTTTGAGCTCTTCTAACATTTTATCCATTGCTGTTCTTGGGTGACCCTTTGCAATGTTTGTGAACATAAGAATGAAACGACGATAAGAGTCTAATGCGAATCTTTCGTTACCAGATTTTTTAGCTAATGCAGCACATGTTGTTTCATTTAAACCTAAGTTTAAGATTGTATCCATCATACCTGGCATAGATACTCTAGCACCAGAACGGACAGAGACTAATAATGGGTTGACATCTCCACCAAAGACTTTACCTGTTTTCTTTTCGATATCTTTGACTGCAGCATAGATAGCGTTTTGAACTGCTTCAGGGATTTGTTTGCCGTTTTCATAATAGAGTGCGCAAACTTCTGTACTAATTGTGAAGCCTTCTGGAACACGAACACCAATGTGTGCCATTTCAGCTAAGCCTGCGCCTTTACCACCAAGGATTTCCTTACCTAAACCGTAAGCTTCCTCGAAGGCATAGACATATTTCTTTTCTGCCATATAATTCCTCCTAATAGGCATAATTGTGAAGACTTTCATCTTCACTCGCGTTGTAAATATTATCACAACCAAACATATATGTAATAGTTTTTTCTAAAAACATTACTAAAAAATCATTACAAAGTACTATTTTTTGTAGAAAAATACGGATTTTTTACAAGAACCAATTGTTAATTGATGATAATTAATTCCCAATAACATATAATTGAAATGTTTTAACGCGGAGAATGTTTTATGAACAACAATCCATTAGTCCTTACAATTGATTTTGGTACACAGTCTGTTCGTACTTCTCTTTTTGATAAAAGCGGTAGCACAGTTGCGTTAATTAAAAAACCATATGAACCTGCATATTTCTCTACACAAAAAGGATATGCGGAACAAAACGCTGATTTTTACTGGAGCTATTTAATTGCTTGCTTAAAGCAACTCACTTCTGAAAATGCAAATTTATTAGGAAACATTAAAGCAGCAACAATTACTGCTTTTAGAGATACATCAATACAATTAGACAAAGATCTCAAACCATTGAGACCATGTATTTTATGGTTAGATCAAAGAATGGCGGAAGCTAAAGAAAAAATCCCATTGCTTCACAGATTTATTTTCTCTTTAGTTGGTATGAAAGAAGCTATTGTTCTTAATAGAAAAAGAACCATTGCCCATTGGTTAAAAGAAAATGAACCAGAAACATGGAAAAAGACTTATAAATACACAAGTTTATCCTCATATCTTGTTTATAAATTAACTGGTAATTTATGTGATTCATCATCTTCAATGACAGGTCATTACCCAATCAACTATCGAAAGAAAGTTTGGTATAAAGAAGGTGCACTTAAAGGAAGAATTTTCGGTGTACCTAATCGTATGCTTTGTGAATTAAAACAACCAGGTGAAGAACTTGGCATCATTTCTGACGCTATCGCGGAAGAATGTGGATTACCAAAAGGCATTAAACTTATTGCTTCTGGAAGTGACAAAGCTTGTGAAACAATTGGACTTGGTGCACTTAGTAAAGATGTCGCTGCAGTATCTTATGGAACAGCTTGTTCTATTGAAGTTAGCAATCAAAAATATCATGAACCTGAACCATTCTTACCTGCTTATCCAGCAGCAGTTCCTGGTTGGTACAACATGGAAGTACAAGTTTATAGAGGATATTGGATGTTAACATGGTTCTCTAAAGAATTTGCTTCTGAATTAATTGATGAAGCCAAGATTCAAAGAATGGCGGTTGAAGAAATTTTGAATAAAGACTTATCTCATATTCCTCCAGGAAGTGATGGCCTTGTATTACAACCTTATTGGGGACCAGGATTATCTCGTCCATTAGCTAAAGGATCTGTAATTGGCTTCTCTGATATTCATACTAGAGCACATCTATATCGTGCAATTATTGAAGGTATTGCCTATGCATTAAAAGAGGGTTTGCATTCAATAGAAAAATCACAAAGACATCGTGTTCATTCTATTAAAATATCTGGTGGTGGATCTCAAAGCTCTGCAATATGTCAAATAACCGCAGATATATTCGGATTACCTGTTTCACGTGTTCAAACTTATGAAACAACTTCTTTAGGTGCTGCTATATCATGTTTTACCTCAATTGGTGAGTATAGTAGTGTAGAAGAAGCAACGAATGCTATGTCGAGAGTCACAAAGACATTCCTACCAAATAAAGAGCATCAAAAGAGATATGAATATCTTTATAAAAAGGTATATTTAAAGATGTATCCACAATTAAAAGATGTTTATAAAGATCTTAAAAAATACGACAACAAGGAATGGTAATCATGGAAGAAGAAAAGAAACCAGTCAAAAGAAGAAGACGTTCTAGATATCTCACAGGCGAAGATATTGATATGTTTCGCGAAAGAGAAAGAGAAGAAAGAAGTCGTCGAGAAATACCAATCTGTGATAGAAATATTGATGGAGCCTAATAAATATACAAGGAAGCGCTTAATAGGTTAAAAAGCGCTTTTCTTTTACAATTGTGAATGTGACAAGCGTAACAGAATGTAGACAGTAGTGGAGCAAAAATTACTTTGCTTTTTAAAACACTGACAATAAGATAGAAAGCAAGAAAGAGGTAAGCGTTATGGCGAATTATCAATTATTTACTGACTCTAGCTGTGACCTCAGTACAGAAGTACGTAAGAACTTAAATATTGATTACTTACATTTTGGTATTGTTCTCGATGGCGAAGAAAAACCTGCTGATCTTGATTGGCAAGCATATTCATATGATGAATTATATAATTGGCTCAAGGCTGGTAGAAAATTAAAAACCACTCAAGTTTCATATCCAGAAATCATGGAAAAATGCCGTCCATATTTAGAAAAAGGAATGGATATCATCTATGTCGGTTGTTCTAGTGCTTTAACTGGATCTGTTGGATTCTTTAATACAGTTAAACAAGAATTACTCGATGAATTCCCAGGAAGAAAAATTATTGGCATCGATTCTCTTGCAGCGAGCTGCACATTAGGTATGCTTGTTGTTGATGCAGCAAAGCAAAGAGATGCTGGATTATCTATAGAAGAATTAGAAAAATGGGTAGAAGACCATAAATTCCGTTACAACCAATGGTGCACAGTCGAAACTCTTAAATACTTAAAAGAAGCGGGAAGAGTTAAAGCTGGCGCTGCTTTCTTTGGTGATATCATCGGTGTTAAACCTATCGTTATTTCTGATAGAAAAGGTAATAACTTAGCAATTACAAAAGAACGTGGTTCTAAGAAAGCATTAAATGCAATTTTTGAAGGCGTCAAAAATACAATTCATAAAGACGAATGCGATGTTGTTTTTGTTGCTGATGGTGATAACAAAGATGCCGCAGATGCTCTTGAAAAGAGATTTGTTGAAGAACTTGGCGTTAAAGTTGTAAGAGAAAAGATTGGACCAATTGTCGGTATTACATGTGGCCCTGGCGTTATCGCTGCTTTCTGTTATGGCGAAGAAGTCACTAGATTCGAAGGCGACGGAATTAAATAAGCATTAATTATTTGAAAACAAGATGGCGTTATCGGCCATCTTTTTTCATGCTCCATAAAGTGTTAATTAACTTTTACACAATATGATTTGTAATGATTTTACCCATACGTATACGCATTTTTTCGCGAATCAATGCATTTTTCGTGCCTAAAATGATATAATAAAATATCCTAAATCTTACATGAGGTCATATCTATGATTAATCCCCCAGAATTCGAGTACATCGAGTTATTTGAACAAGAAGCCATGAAGGAAGAAAGCAAACACTTTTCTAATATTTTCCGTTTGGACATTGAAAGAAATAAATTGTACCCATATCGTTTAAGCGATTTTCTTAAAGGGCATTATAAAGATCGTCTTTATTCAATTCTTGATTATCGTCAAATGTTATTATCTTTTGTTCTTGAAAGAGTTGAAGAAAGCGAACGAGATAATATGATTCAAAAGCTTTTACCAGAAAGACTTTCTTCATATCTCAAAGAAAACAATGAACTTGAAATATTCTTTAGTGAGGCAAGAGAAGAACAAATATTCTTTGATCGCTTGATTATTAAACGTTTAGGTGACTCAACTTCTGAATGCTTTGTTGGTATTGAATCAAGCATTAAAGAACCGATATCTCGTAAAAAATATCACCTCTTTGATAAAAATGTTGTACTTGTCGGATCTAAGGACGAGAAGTTAAACGAACTTTTAAGAAATAAGTATGTTTTATTTGAAGTTAATACATTAGAAGAAGCTATTGATGAAATAAACAATAACCACGATCATATTACAGTTGTTTTTATTGGAAATAACATTTCTGAAGCAGACTCTATTTCATTGTTGAAATATGTAAAAAATAACGATGTTTTAAAATTCATCCCGGTAATTATGTCTCTTCTTCCTGAATGGGAAAATTCAGAAGCTGATTTATTTAAATTAGGTGCCTCTGAAGTTATATATGCACCTTATTGCTATGATGTGGCTTTAACTCGTTTAAATGCGGTCATATCACATCGTGAAGTTAAAGAAATAATTAAGGCTACTGAAAAAGATCCTGCTACAGGATTCTTATCTCGTGACTTCTTTTTCCAATATTCAAGAAGAACTCTTCATGCACAAAAGAATAAAGAATATTACTTTGTTATTGTTGAAATTGATAATTTCCAAGTACATTTAGATAAATATACTGAAATAGTTGGCGATCTTATTCTTAAACACGTCGCTACAGTTATTGAGAACAACGTTCAAGATATTGTTCACATTGGAAGAATTAGTGATGATCAGATTGCCTTCTTAAGAGAAGCCAAGCCTTTTGATGATCATAATAATCTTATTGAAGCTGTTAAAGAAAATTCGCCTATCCCAAATTTAGCAATTAAGGTCGCTGTATCTACAACTAAAACAAGTAGATCAATAAAAATCTTATCTAAGGATGCTGAAATTGCCTTGTCAAAGATTAAACAACAATATGGTGTTTCTATTGCTGTTTATAACGAATCAATGGAACTTGAAAAGCAAAAAGAATTACGTATTTTAAGTTCGATGGAAGCAGCGTTAGAAAAAGGACAATTCTCAATTTATTATCAACCTAAATTTGAAGCTGCCACCGGAAAGATATGTGGAGCAGAAGCCTTAGTTAGATGGATGCATCCAGAATATGGTTTTATGAACCCTAATGATTTCATTCCTTTATTTGAAAGAGTTGGATTTATTAGAGGACTTGATAGATTTATATTTGCTCGCGTTTGCCAAGATATTGTTAGATGGAAAACAATGGGTTTTGAACTTATTCCTATCTCTGTTAACTTATCAAGACGCGATTTTGAAACCGGAGACTTGGCTGATTGGATTTTAAATTTGCTTGATACAATGGGTATTCCACATAATTTAATCCATACTGAAATCACTGAATCAGCGTATACGTATAACCCAGAATTAATCGCATCAAGTGTTGAAAAATTACATGATAATGGAGTAGTAATCGAATTAGATGACTTTGGTATTGGTTATTCATCCTTAACAATGCTTAATAGAATGCCAATCGATATTCTAAAAATCGAAAAAGAAATTGTTCAACAAGACAAATGTGATGGAACTAGAAGTATCTTAGATTTCTGTGTTGTTCTTGCTAAGGTAGCAGGATATCAAACAGTTGTTGAAGGTATTGAAAATGAAACTCAATTGAATCGTGTAAGAAAACTTGGATGTAATTATGTTCAGGGGTTCTTATATTCAAGACCTATTCCTGTTGGTGAATTCGAGATATTTTGGAAAACACATTTATAATCTTTGTTATTCAAGGAGAGTAATATACTCCCTTTCAATATTTAGCTTAGTGATTTATAATAAAGTTACTTGGTGGTGATTGTTGAGATTTGCTATCTCAGCGATCACTTTTTCTTTTCAACCAAGAGAATAATCAATACCAAAATGATAATGACGTATTCCATATAACTCAAATTTCACAAAAGCTACATCTACTAGGTTTCCTTTACCCTCCCTGAATTTAGGTTGCATAGTTTATGCCCCCTACTTTATTAATAGGGAGAAAAATCGAAATCTTTCCAAAAAATAATGAAAAATGTTTAGTTTTGTAAAAATAAAAGTACTTCTAATTGAAGTGCTTTTTTTAAATGTTATTATTAATACATGCACGGAATAATTATTACAAATCAAGAAATTGGACATAACGCATACAAAATTGATAGATTCAAAGAAGAATTTATTAAGAAAAACATTACATTAGACGTAAAAACTAATGACGGAACCTTAGCTTGTATTGAAAATGGTTCAATTAGAATTAATTTACCTAAATGTGATTTTATTCTTTATTTAGATAAAGATATTTATTTAGCAAGAATGCTTGAAAAAAACGGATATCGTTTATTTAATCATGCAGATTTTATTAAACTTTGCGATGATAAAATTCTTACATTTATCGCTTGTTCTAACTTAAATATTAGAATGCCAAAGACAATTGCAGGTCCATTAGTGTATTCTTCTTTAAAAGAATCCAATTTTATTTTTTTAACTAAAGTTGAAAAAGAACTTGGCTATCCAATGATTGTTAAAAAGGTGTATGGGTCATTAGGTGAAGGTGTATATCTTGTTCATAATTTTGAAGAATTGAAAAATACATATAAAAGCATCGCGCATGATCCATTACTTTTCCAAGAATATATAGAAACATCAAAAGGTAAATCATTACGAATTATGGTAATTGATGGCAAGGTCGTCGGCGGATTTATTCGTTATAATCACGTCGATTTTAGAAGCAACTTTGGCGATACCGCGGATGGGAAAACACTTACAAACAAGGACATCTATTTCTCATTCGCCCAAGATATAGCAGATAAACTTAATATAGAATATGCAGGAATTGATCTTCTTGTTGATAAAGATGAACGGCCAATTCTATGCGAAATAAATAGCAACGCTTTCTTTGAAGAATTTGAAAAAGTGACAGGCATAAATGTCGCTGAAAAGGTTGTTGAATTAGTTATCAAAAAGATGAACGGAAAGGAGATTGAACATGAATAAAAACGTAAATAAAAATAAAGCAAAAATAACTGATTATAAAAGGGATAAAAATTATAAAAATCTCAAACAATATCCAGTCAAAAAAGAATGCGAATTATTAGAATTTTTATTAGAAACTTTTAAAGGACAATCTCGTAATTCTGTTAAATCTTTATTAGGCTCTCATCGTGTATCTATTGATGGGGCGCCTGTTACTCAATTTAATTTCAAACTTTATCCTGGTGATACAGTTATCATTTCTACTTCACCAATTAGAAAGAAAACAAGAAGTAGATTACCAATCATTTATGAAGATGATGAAATCATCGTCATTAATAAGCCATCTGGCCTTCTTTCTATTGCTACTGATAAAGAAAAAGGTTCAACAGCGTATAGAATGCTTTCTGATTATGTTCAGCAAAAAGATAAACATAATAGAATTTTTGTTGTTCATAGATTAGATGAAGATACTTCTGGAGTTTTAATGGTTGCTAAGAATCCAATTATTCAAAAAGCATTGCAAGATAATTGGAATGATATAGTTACTAAACGTGGCTATTATGCGGTTGTTGAAGGACATATGGAACAACCACAAGGAACATACAAATCATATTTGAAAAAGAACGCTCAAAATATGATGTACTCATCTAAAAAAGCAGGCGATGGTCAATTCTCTATTACCCATTACAAAGTAATTAAAGAAATTGAAGAATATTCATTATTAGATGTAAACATCGACACCGGTAGAAAGAATCAAATTCGTGTTCATTTGGGCGAACATGGCCATTACATTGTCGGAGACGATAAATATGGCGAACCAAAAAACCCAATGGGTAGATTAGGTTTACACGCATATGCATTAGAACTAACTCATCCTATTTCTGGCAAAAAGATGAAGTTTGTTGCTCCAACTCCAAAAGATTTCACAGATATGTTTGGAAGTTTTAAAAATAATCTTTAATATTTATATATGGCATCAGTATCAGTTATTCTCATTTTAGGTTTCATCATTGTCTACTTCATTATGATAGAAACCTTTAGTGTGCTTTTTAGAATTTCTGGCTTAACAAAAGAAAAATCATTATTTCAAACCATTTCATTATTAACAAACGCCGGCTTTACTACAAATGAATCAGAAGTAGTAGTGGCGAATAGATTTAGAAGAAGAGTTGCTGTTTCTGCGATGGTTACCGGTAACGTATTCTCTGTTTTAATTATTTCCCTTGTTCTTAACTTATTACTTAATGTTAGCTATGGCGAAAAAGAAGAAAACTTCTTAATTGTTACCCTTATCGCGTTTGGAGTGTTCTTAGTTGTTGTCATTCTTTTAAGACTACCATTTATTAAGAATCCTTTTGATAAAGCGATTGAAAAAATCGCTATCAAAATGATGAAAAAGACCAACGCTGAAAACACATTAACTTTATTAGATAACTATGGACATGGCTTATCTATTTATCAAATTGTAATTAATACCGTTCCTGCAATATTAGTTGATACAAGCTTATTCAAATCTCGTATCAAAGATTTATATAACATTAATATTCTTGTTTTAAGAAGAAAAAGTAAGGTAGTTGAAGTAACTAAAGACACAATGCTTCAACCAAACGATATCATTACAGTCTTTGGTTCATCTCAAAATATTAAAGATGTATTCAAATCTAAACTTAAAGGCGATGCAAAAGCTTTACTTGATGTCTCTGGAGAAGAAAACATTATTGATTTAATTGATAATTATGGCGAAGACGCAATGGTTACAATTCAAATCAAAAAACTCCCAGAATTATTAAAAGACAAGCCTCTATTTGAATCAGGCTTAAAAGACAAAAACCGCATTAATGTTATGATTATTAAGCGCAATGACAACCCAATAGAAATTGTCAAAGACACAGTTGTTGAAGTTGGAGATACAATTACAGTCTTTGGTCCATATAAGACAATTAAAGATTTATTTAAATAAGACAATAAAAAAGCCCTATAAAATTGGGCTTATTATATTTCTTCACCTCTTCTTACATGTGAATCGTATTTTTTACGTTCAACAGTATTAAGGATCTTCTTTCTCATTCTAAATGTTAATGGAGTTACTTCGACAAGTTCATCTGTGTTGATGTAATCTAAGCAAGCTTCAAGAGACATCTTTCTTGGTGATTTTAGAACGACTGTGTTGTCTTTGTTAGAACTACGCATATTTGTTAGTTCTTTCTTTGTTGTGACGTTAACAGCTAAGTCTATGTTATATCTATTTTCACCAATAATCATACCTTCATAAACAGCAGTATTTGGTTCGATAAACATTGTGCCTCTATCTTCAACGTGTTGAATTGCGTATGGAGTAGCCATGCCACTTTCAGTAGCAACAAGAACACCAATTGGTCTTTCACCAATAACAGTAGTTGTCATTGGACGATATTCTCTATATGTATGTGAGAGGATGCCATAACCTTTAGTTAATGTCATAAAGTTAGTTGTATAACCTAATAAACCACGTGATGGAATGATGTAGTTAAGAATTGTAACTGTTTCACGGTTATCCATATTGACTAATTCAGCGTTTCTTTCACCTAAAGTAACCATGACATCACCAACGAAATCGTTAGGTACATCAATCATTAAATCTTCGTATGGTTCGTACTTAACTCCATCAATTTCTTTAATGATGACCTTTGGTTTACTCACTTCAAGTTCGTATCCTTCTCTTCTCATATTTTCGATGAGAATTGATAAGTGTAATTCGCCACGGCCTGAGACAACCCAAGTTTCGCTATTAGGAACTCTTTCAACTTTTAAAGCAACGTCTCTTTGCATTTCTCTAAATAATCTTTCTTCGATTTTTCTAGCAGTTAATAACTTACCATCTTTACCAGAGAATGGTGATGAGTTTGTACCGAAAGTCATTTGAAGAGTTGGTTCATCAAGTTTGATAAGTGGTAATGGATCAATATGTGAAGTAGAACAAATTGTTTCACCAACGTTAATGTCCATTAAACCAGCAACTGCAACAATGTCACCAGCAGAAGCAGAATTAACTTCTAATCTTCTTAAACCTTGATAACCGAATAATTTCATTACTCTAAATGTTTTTGTTGTGCCATCTGTTCTACAAACAGTGACATTATCATTAACATTGATTGTTCCTCTTTTAACTGTGCCAATACCGATTCTACCAACGAAATCGTTATAGTCTAATAAAGCAACTTGCATTTGAAGTGGTGCTTCTTTATCAGTGCATGGAGCAGGGATTTGATCGATAATCATTTGAAGAACAGCGTCCATACCTGGAACTTGTGTTTCAGGATTTGCTTCTAATGAAGAAGTTCCCTTTAAACCAGAAGTATAAACAACAGGGAATTCTAAGAATTCATCCGGAGCACCTAATTCAATGAATAAATCGAGTACTTCATCAAGTGTTCTTTCAATATCAATATTTGCTCTATCAACTTTGTTAATAACAACAATTGGTTTAATGTGAGCTTGTAATGCTTTCTTTAAAACGAATCTTGTTTGTGGCATTGTTCCTTCAAAAGCATCGACTAATAATAAGCAGCCATCAACCATGTTCATAATTCTTTCAACTTCACCACCGAAGTCTGCGTGGCCAGGAGTATCAAGAATATTAATCTTTGTGTCCTTATAAAGGATTGATGTTGTCTTTGCTAAAATAGTAATACCTCTTTCTCTTTCAATGTCATTACTATCCATTGCACGTTCATTAACTTCTTCATTCTCACGGAATGTACCAGAAGATTTTAATAATTGGTCAACAAGTGTAGTTTTACCGTGGTCAACGTGAGCAATAATTGCAACATTACGAATATCCATAAAAGAGGCCTCCTAATCAAAAACCGAATAAAATAATAAGAAACCGGACCATAAAAAGCAAGAAAAATTAATATTTTTCAATGCTTTGATGTGTATAATATTAATACTATGGATGTTGTGTTTAAAAAAGATACAAATAAAAAGACGTTAAAAGATAGACTTTCTTTTCTAAAAAATAGAGAATCGATTTTTTATTATTATGTCTTTCTTTTAGTTGTTGGTATCCTCTTTTTAATTAGTTCAACTTTTATCAATAGAGGTACAACTCCATTCACTGGAGACTATGTCTCACAAGAATATGCTTTCTATACAAATGGTTATGATGACTGGTGGCATTTTCTCAAAACAGGCAAGTTTGTTTTATATGATCCAAATACATTTTTAGGAGCGAGTAATATTGGTTCAAATACATTCTATTATTTGTTTGATCCTTTCTTCTTCCCAATACTTCTTTGTCCAAGACAATTAATCCCTCAAGGAATGGTGATTCTAACTATTTTTAAAATTGCTACTGCGGGATTAATGTTCTACTTCTATATGCGATATTTAGGAGCATCAATTCATGCGAGCAAGATATCCGGATTGGCATATGCTTTTTCTGGTTGGATGGCGTGGTATTTATGGTTCAATCATATGACCGAAATTACTATCGTCTTCCCACTTATGTTAATGGGAGTAGAAAGAGTAATTAGAACTAAGAAACCATGGCTATTAGCGTTTGCTATTTTCCTTATGGGAATAACCAATTTCTTCTTCCTTGTTTGCTGCACATTTGCTGCATTTTTCTACGCAATGTTCCGTTATTTTCAAAGAATTAAGTTAAATTCTGGTAGAGATAATTTAGAAATAATTGGATATGGATTTATCGCGTTTGCAACAGGATTATTAATGTCTTGCATGGTTGTTGTTCCAGCAGCAATTGTTTCTTTAAATGCTCCTCGAGCACAGAATACAAGTTACTTAGATGCATTAAAAGAATGTCTCAAAAATTTAACTAATAAAGAATACCTTAAAAAGCTATGGGACATGATGACTTCTTGGAAGAATTTAACTGTTAGAAGTTATCAAATTAAAGAGAGAAATTATTTCCCTTTAATTGAATATATTTTCCCTGCAATGACATGTAGAGAAATACCTTTGGTAGACTATGCTCATTCTTATGACAATGTTGGTGGCTCATTATTTATTTATTACCCAATCATCATGTTATTAGTACCAGCACTTATTAAGTCATGTAGAGAAAAGCATTTTTCTCCATTAATTGGTACAGCATTACTTGTCGCGGCGGTATTTACTCCATTTTGTTATTACTTATTCCATGGCCTTACTAGTGAACCTTATGGAAGATGGACATTATTTGTTGAAACAAGCGCGATTGCTTATGTTGGCTTATATTTAGATAAATTTAAAAAAGATTCAAATTGGTCTTTGATTATCGGCTATGTTACTACTGAATTATTGATTTTATTAGCATGTATATTAGCCCATAAATTAACTCTTCTTGATAATGGAGAAATGTTTAGTGAATACGTTCCAATTAAACTTGGAGGTGTTCTTGCAGCAGCCTATGTCACAATCGTTTTTGTACTTTTAAGAGTATTCAAAAATAAGAAGTTTTTGCATTACATATTTATTGGTCTTATTTCTATTGAAGCTATCGCAATGGGAGCGTTTATTATTGAAGGACATGGTGTAGAAGATTACACCCAAACAAACAATGGCCTAGACAATAATAATGTTCTCCATTCTATTGTTAGTAAAATCTCTAAAAATGATCCTGATTATTATCGTTGTTACTCAACATTACAAAATTCCAGAGCAAGAAATGATGGAATGAGAAATGGTTATAATGGTTTAGGATTTTTCCATTCTGTTTATAACTTTAATCCTGCTGATTTTTTAAACTGGTCTGCAATTAATGATAACCACGCACCTGAAGGATGGTCTGCTTCATATGTTGAAAAACGTATGAACCTTGATGAATTCTTAGGCGTTAAATATTACTTTGTTTTAAAAGAAGAATATCGTTATAAAAAAGCTGCACAAAGCGGTAGTTATCGAAGCAATGTCCCTTTATATTTTGTTGATATTACAGATAAATATCCCAATGATAAATTCTATGTTTTTGAGAACACAAAATTCATTGATTTAGGTTTTAGTTATGACCGTGTTTATTCCACTAATTCAGAAGAAGATCCAACAGCGACATTAGCTACCAATGATGTTATTAAAAATGAAGAAATGTATCTTGATGGAGCAATTGCTAATTATGAAGATGCTTCTAAATTATTAGAGGAATCTAATGGCCAATTAACAGTTAAGCCTTCATCTAATTTCACCTTTAAAGCAAATAGAATCACAGTAACTAGTAGAACACCTGGTTCATCTATTAGTGATGAAGCAAATAGATACATCCAATCCGCGTTCGATGTTAGCAAATTAGGCCCATGTTATAGATTACCAGTTGATACATTATTAAATATTGAAAATCATCCTTCATCAAAACCAGTCACTGTTAATC
The DNA here is from genome assembly GCA_045600585.1 of Bacilli bacterium. Classification (GTDB taxonomy): domain Bacteria; phylum Bacillota_I; class Bacilli_A; order RFN20; family CAG-826; genus JAZRYE01. Next base: position 56,569 of record JAZRYE010000018.1, read on the forward strand.
AATCTAATAATGCGAATAACGACACATTTGTTAATGTTATTAAATTCCCAAATACATCATCTTCAAATTACAAATATGATCCAAAAGGTATGATGTTCTATTTAAAAAATTATTATCACTGGGATTATCGTATTGATGTTTATTTTGTGGATGTAGATGGCAATATTGTTACTTGGGATGATCATAATGATCAAAAATTAACCATTGGTAGTTATACAAGTAGAAAAACTTGGAGAGGATTCTATATTGCTCCAACTTATGATAATGGGGGAAACATCATTAAAGATGCACCTAAAATTGATAGAATTATCATCTGTAATAAAGGTAAAAAATCAAAGTCTTACGATCTTTATTTTGATACCGCTACTAACTATGAAAATAGACTTCAAAAACACTTTGATAACCCATTAACTGATGTGAAATATGGCACTAATAAATTTACATTTAAAACAAACTTCTCTTCTTCTCGCGTAGTTGTTACACAAATCGCATATGAAGATGGCTGGAGCGTTATTGCTAGAAATAATCTAGGCGAAGTTAAAAAGCTTAATGTTTATATGTTACAAGGTGGTTTCGTTTCCTTTGTCGCGCCAAGTGGTAATTACTCATACGAATTGACCTATTACACGCCTTATTTAGAGCTCGGTTCTTATTTATCCGACATTGGTTTATTTATCTTCCTAACGTCTTATTTTGGCTATTTATATATGGATAATGAATTAAAGAGTTCTTCTCTTGCTTTTGACGATGAGTTCAAACGTAAAAAGAATGGAAAATTCTTTAAATTATTTAAGCTACCATATGGAAAAGAGAATTCTTTATGAGACTAGATAGATATTTGGCCAATTCTGGTGTTGGAACTAGAAGTGAAGTTAAAAAATTAATTCATAAAAAACTTGTTACAGTAAACGGAGTAGTGGCAAGAAGTGATTCTTTATCTATTGATGAAAATAAAGATGAAGTTAGGGTTGATAACGAATTAATTAAATATCAAGAATTCTATTATGTTCTCATCAACAAACCACAAGGATATGTATCCGCGGTTGAAGATAATGTTTATCCTCCGATTACTGATTTAATTCCCGAATATGATTTTGCAAAGTTATATCCAGTTGGAAGGCTTGATGTAGATACAACAGGAACACTTTTATTAACTAATAATGGAGATTTATGTCATAAACTTTTATCTCCTAAATATCACGTTGGTAAAACATATTTTGTTACAGTTGATGGAGTGATTAAAAATACATTAGTTGAAGCGTTTAAAAAAGGAATCATACTCGATGATGAACTTACATTACCAGCAAAGCTAAAAATAATATCTCCAAATGAATCTGAATTAACTATTCATCAAGGTAAGTTTCATCAAGTAAAAAGAATGTTTCAAGCTTTTGGTTTAAAGGTAATTAAACTCGATAGAAAATCATTTGCGTTCTTAAATCATGAAGATCTTGAAATCAGTGAATATCGAGAACTTAATGATGATGAAGTTAATAGACTAATTGAACTAGTTAATAAATAGAAAAGAGGCATAAACCTCTTTTATTTACCGTGTGATTTTTTTCACGTAGTTTTTATTAACTTTATATTCTTCCGAAACAATTTCTGCCGCGGTCTTTTTTGTTACACCTTTATCGAGTAATTGATTGAATCTATTTAATAAGTCCACATCTGTAACGACTTCTTCTTGTTTATTTCCTTCAACAATAAGAACCATTTCTCCTTTTAGAGTTAATTCATCAATTTCACATAATTCATCAAGAGTACCTCTAATGTATTCTTCGTTTAATTTTGTTAATTCACGGGCAAGAACAATGTTTCTATTACCTAATACTGATTTGATGTTTTCTAATGATCTTTTGATTCTATGTGGTGATTCATAAAAGATGATGGTTTCTTTTCTATTTTTAAGTTCTTCTAATTCGCTTTTTGCTTCGTTATCTTTAGCGGATAAAAAGCCATAATAATAGAAGTGACTTGTTTCTAATCCAGATGCTACTAAAGCATTAATAAAAGCAGAAGGTCCACTTACTGTTGATACCGCGATATCTTGAGCGATAGCTTCTTTTACAAGTATTGCTCCCGGATCACTTATTCCCGGATAACCAGCATCAGAAACATATACAACTTTCTTACCTTCTTTAATCTTATTAATTAAATATAAGGAAGCTTCTTTTTCATTGTGCTCTCTTAAAGAGAACAATTCTTTTTTGATGCCAAAATTAGAAAGAAGAGAATATGTATTTCTCGTATCTTCAGCAGCGATGATATCTGCAAGAGAAAATACTTCCAACGCTCTTTTGGAAACTTCGCTTAAGTTACCAATTGGAGTGGCAACCAAATATAAAAGTGGTTTTGAATTATCAAAACTTTTACTTCTTTTCATTGTTGTTGTTTCTTTCTTTACTTTGTCTATTTTGTTGCTCGTTTTGACCACCATTAGGACGACGATAGTTATTGTGTCTGTGTTGGTTATTATTACGAGGTTGATTGTTGTTTCTTTGTTGATTGTTATTTTGTTGATTATTTTGATTATTCTTTACTTGTTGTTGATTGTTTCTCTGCTCATTATTTTTGTTTTGTTGTTGAGGAGTAGGATTCTTTTGTTGAGGCTTTTCGTTTTGTTTATCCTTATTTTGATTTTGGATATCTTTCTTAAAGTCTTTCTTTGGTAATCTAAATTCCTTGTTATAGTCGTCTAAAGAATAAATCTTTATATCTTCTTCATTTTCAACCCTAACAACTCTACTAACGATGTTGATATTTGTTACTGTATATTCAATCTTTTCAATGAATACTTTTGTTCCTAATTCAGGGAATGCTTTTTTGTCTTCTGTATAAGCATCATCTTCATATTTTAAACAGCAAATTAACTTGCCACATTGACCACTTAACTTTGGAATGTTGATTGCAAGCATTTGATTCTTCGCTCTATTGATAGAGATGCCATCGAATTCATTTAAGAATGTGGAGCAGCAAAGTGGTAAACCACAAATACCAATTCCACCTACCATTTTTGCTTTATCTCTTGATCCAACTTGTCTTAAATCAATACGTGTATGAAGTTTAGCTGCTAATACTTTTAATAATTCACGGAAGTCGACTCTTTCATCTGCTAAATAGGAGAATAAGACCTTGGTTTTATCTAATGTGTATTCACATGAAATAAGATTCATATCAAGGTTTAATCTAGTGATTTCTGCTTGGCATACTTCCATAGCAAATTTAGCGTCTCTAATATTGCTATCATAGGCACGTAAGTCTGCATCTGTAGCTTTTCTTAGAATAGGTTTTAGTCCTAATTCGCTTTTATATTTCTTTATATCAATTGGTTCTAAAACAATAAGTCCAAGTTCCATTCCTCTCATTGTTTCGACAACAACTTTTTCTTCTAATTTATAGTCAAAATCATACACGCCAAAATAGTATGTACGAGTGCCGTTAATAAATCTTACTCCGGCATATGCTTTATATGATGAGTTATCAATAACTGCTTGTTGAGTGACTGTTTCCATTTTTTAGTCCTCCTTAATAATACTGAATATCAAGTGATCCAATAATAACGGAACACTGACATTGGAATTTAGGATATTTCTATCTTTCAAAATCTCTAATAAACTTTCTTGAACATGGCCAAGGCTATGAGCAAGATTTGTTAATACTTCAATATATGAAGAGTTTATAGGTTCTTTATCATGCTGAATATTTAATATGTCTTCAAATAATTCAGCGAGGATATCAAGGAAGAACCTACAAGATTCCTTAGTTTTAATTTGTGGAATGATGTTGTGCTGGCAATGGTATATAGCAGAACGGTAATCATCCGCGGCAAACGCATCGAGAAGATCGATAATTGCTTTTTTTGCTGATACGTATTCTTTTTTCTCGTCTTCGTTATTAACTAAATCATAGATAAGTTCTGCATCATTATAGAAATAACTTAATAATTCCGCATCTTCTTTTTCGACATTGAGTTCTACTGCTTCATTAATGATTGTTTTTCTATCGATGAGCTTTAGTCTTAATACTTGGCAACGAGAAATAATGGTTGGAAGAACATTGCTTTCATTGTTTGTGGTTAAGAAAGCATAGATATCCATTCCTGGTTCTTCAAGGAACTTAAGAATGCTATTGACTGCTTCTGTAGTCATATTTTCAACAAGATGAAGAACATAAATCATGATGCCTTTTTCTTCAAAAGCTTTCTTTTCAAATCTTGATTCAATTTCTCCAACTTCTTCCTTTTTGATTGTCTTTTTACTTCCATCATAAACAATCATATCTGGATAGTTTTCATCATCCACACGTAAACATGTAATACAAGAATTACAAGCAAGTGGAGAAGGGTCATCACAAAGAATTGATTTTGCTAAGTATTTTGCAACTTCAAGTAAAGGCGTACCAGGATTACCAGAAACTAAAAAAGCATGTGAAAGGTGCTTAGTTTTAAGCGAATTCACGAATGTTTGATAAATAACTGGCTGATAATTCCTTAAGTACTTTTCTACTTGCATAATCTTGCTAAAATCGCATTAAGTGTATCTTTTGCAACTTCTTCTCTACTCTTTCCAGCATCGATAATGACATATCTATCTGGATATCTCTTTGCAAGGTCTAAAAATGTATTTCTAACCTTGTTGTGGAATTCTAATTTTTCTAAGTCTAAGCGATTAACTTCTCTTTCTGAATTGGCAGAAATTCTTGCTAAACCAATTTCTGGATTTAAATCAAAAAGAAGTGTTAAATCTGGCCATGTATTTTCGGTAGCAAATAAGTTAATGTTTAATACTTCATCAATACCTAATCCTCTTGCTCCGCCTTGATAGGCTAAAGAAGAATCTAAGTAACGATCGCAAACAACAATTTTGCCTTCTTTTATTGCTGGCCAAACTTTTTCTACTAAATGTTGTCTTCTACTAGCTGCGTATAATAAAGCTTCTGTTCTTGAATCCATCATAGTGTTAGCTTTATCTAAGATAACATTTCTGATTTGCTCACTAATTGGGGTTCCGCCTGGCTCTCTTGTACGAACAACTTGGTAACCCATTTCTTCTAATTTTTTAACAGCCTCTTCAACCGCGGTTGTTTTGCCTGATCCTTCAGGTCCTTCTAAAGTAATAAACATATGGATTTCTCCTATAATTTTCTTCTACCTTCAATTGCTTTTGATAATGTCAAAGCATCTGTGTAATCTAAGTTACCACCCATTTGTAAGCCATAGGCTAAACGAGTGATATTTTCTACATATGGTTCTAATATTTTTGATAGATATACAGCGGTTGTTTCACCTTCAATTGTTGGGTTTGTAGCAATGATAATTTCTTTTACTTCTCCACCCTTAACTCTATCTATTAATCCTTGGATATTTAAATCTTCAATACCCTTACCTTTTGAAATGGATATTACTCCACCTAAAACGTGATATACCCCGTGATATCCCTCTGCATTTTCAAAAGCCAATAAATCCTTTGGATAACTAACTACCATTAAAACTGATTTATCTCTTGATTCATCAGAACATATCTCACATACTTCGCCTTCAGTTAAGCAACCACATATAGGGCAGGTATGGATTTTTGATTTAAGTTCTTTAACAGCGTTAGAAAACTCTACTAGATCTTCTTCATCCATATCTAGCATTGCATACGCCATACGTTCTGCGCTTCTTTTGCCTACGCTTGGAAGTTTGGCTAATGATTCTTCTAATCTTATTAAAGATTTTAATTTTTCCATTAGAAACCTAATCCGCCAGCTTGTCCTGTGATTTCTTCTTGAATCTTGTCGCTCTTTTCTTGAATTTGGTCAATTAATTCATTAACTGCTAATGTGATCATAGCGACGACCATTTCTTTGTTTTCAACATCGAATGCATCATCATCAATTTCAATAGCTGTGATTCTCTTACTACCTAACATTTTGACAGTAACAGCGCCACCTTTCGTGATGCTGAATTCTTCTTGCTCTAATGCAGCTTGTGCTTTTCTTAATTTAGCTTGCATTCTTTGAGCTTGTTGAATCATTTGTTGCATATTCATAATTATTCTTCTCCTTCAAATTCTAGAATCATGTTCTCGGCTTTAGGCAATCTACCTATTTGTGCGAGATTTGTGTAATATTGTTGAACATTAACCGATTCGACTCTAGTTAATGCATAGACAAACATTTTTTTGCCAAAGATGTTCTCAATGACATTTTGTAAATCAGCTTGAATATCGATCATGTTTGCTTTTTCAGCAAGGTTTGGTAATGGATATTCAACGACAATAATTTTGTTACTTGCTACTAATAAGTGCCCATCTGTAAGTAGTGTAGCGGCTTTTCCTAATGTTGGATGAGTGGATAATTTCTTAATTTTTGCCCATTCAACAAGCATGGAATTCTTAATATCTTTTTTACTATTAACAAGGACTTTAAGCATGAGTTCACTATCAATTTTGAAGTGATCATCTTCTCTTGTTCCTTTTAATTCGATTATTTCTTTGTTCATCGTAACAGGAGTGTCACCTGATAAATCAAATAACGATACTTCTTCTTCAACTGGTTTAGCTTCAACAGTTGGTTTTGGAGTAGGAACAACTTTCTCTTGTTCTCTTTTTAATAATTCGATAGGTGCTTCTCTAACCACTGGTTTAACAGGTTCTTGTCTAACGAATGGTTTTGGTTCAGGCATTCTTCTTACTGGTTCATTATCATCAATGACATTCATAGAAGATAGTTTTAATAAAGTAACTTCGAATAACGGAGTAATAGCGGTGACATTCTTATAGTCTTTTAATGTTTCCATCAATACTTCAATCATTTTAAGAACGTTGTTTTGCTTTGTTTTATTAGCTACTTCAACAACTTGTTCGGCATTTAATTGTTCTAAATACTTTGTATCAAATGTTGTTTGATAGATGAGGATGTCTTTTAAGATCATTAATAAGTCGTTTGTTAATCTCTTAATGTCTGTTCCTCTACCAATATATTGAGATAATCTAGTTAAAACATCAGAGACATTGCCATCTAAGATGGAATAAATAAGATTAATTTTTTCTTCGGTTGATTCAAGTGCGAACATTTCTAAAATGTCTTCAACATTTAATCTACCGCCTGAATATGTTAATACTTGATCTAAAATGGATAAGGCATCACGCATACCTCCATCTGCTAAAGAGATGATAAGGTTAACTGCTTCATCGTTATAAACAATATCTTCTGATTCAAGAATAACCCTAATTCTTTCTTTAATGTCATCATCACTTACTTTAGTAAAGTCATATCTTTGACATCTAGAAAGAATGGTAGGAAGAATCTTATGTGGTTCAGTTGTAGCTAAGATGAAAATAACGTGTTCTGGTGGTTCTTCTAATGTTTTTAATAAAGCATTAAACGCACCAGTAGACATCATATGAACTTCGTCGATGATATAGACTTTATATCTTCCGAGAATTGTTCCGTATTTGACTTTATCAATTAAGTCTCTTACTTCATCAACGCCATTATTACTAGCTGCGTCGATTTCTAAGACATCTGGATGAGTTCCTTCAATAATTGCTTTGCAGTTTTTACATTCGTTGCATTGACAACCAATGCCTTCATCACAGTTCAAAGCCTTGGCTAATAATTTAGCCATTGTTGTTTTACCTGTACCTCTTGGTCCAGTGAATAAATATGCATGAGCAATTTTACCAGTCGCTAATGCATTCTTAATTGTTTTAACAATATGTTGTTGTCCAGCAACCTCATCAAATGTTGAAGGACGATAAGTACGATAAAGAGCTTTATATGCCATACGATAATCACCTATTAAAGATTATACACAAGAAGGCCGATTCATTAAAGATATTAATATACATATTAAGAGCAATAATTACTCTTTGTTATATTCTTGTTATGTGATAGAATACTACACGCTTGTGAGGTATTGCTATGGAAGAAAGTATGCGTCAACGCTTAGAAGTTGGAATTAAAAGATTAGCTGAAGTCGATGAGGAATTATTAGACGAGAATGTCATGCGTGATAGACTCAAATTTCGTGAACTTTCTAAAGAAAGAGCAACATTAGAACCTCAAGTTGAAGCATTTTTAAAATATAAAAAAGCTGAAGAAGATATCGAAGAAGCTAAATTAATGGCTCATGAAAGCGATCCAGATTTAGCAGAAATGGGTAAAGAAGAAGTTAAACGTCTTGAAGAAGAAATGATTTCTTTAGAAGAAGAATTAAAAATGTTACTTCTCCCTAAAGACCCTAATGATGATAAAAACATTATCGTTGAAATTAGAGGCGCTGTTGGAGGAGATGAAGCAAACATCTTCGCTGGTGATTTGTTTAGAATGTATACAAGATATGCTGAAACACAAGGTTGGAAGATTCAAATGCTTGATCAAAATGAATCTGAAGCTGGCGGCTTTGCTCTTGTTTCATTTAAGGTTTCTGGTAAAGAAGTTTATTCTAAACTTAAATTCGAATCAGGCGCTCATCGTGTTCAACGTGTTCCTAAGACAGAAGCAAGCGGACGTATTCATACATCAACCGCTACTGTATTAGTTATGCCAGAAGCTGAAGAAATTGATATTCAAATTAACCCAGCTGATTTACAAGTTGATACATATCGAAGCCAAGGTGCTGGTGGACAAAACGTTAATAAAACTGAATCAGCAGTTCGTATTACACACATCCCAACTGGGACAGTTGTTTCTTGCCAAACTGAGAAATCTCAAATTCAAAATAGAGAAATCTGTATGCAAATGTTACGTACAAAAATGTACGCTAACATGTTAGCAGAACAACAAGAAAAGATTGGTAATGAAAGAAAACTTAAAGTTGGTACTGGTGAACGTTCTGAAAAGATTAGAACTTATAACTATCCACAAAACCGTGTTACCGATCATAGAATTGGCTTTACAGTTCAAAAACTTGATAGAATCATTGAAGGCGATTTGGAAGAAGTACTTGAAGCACTTATCCATTATGATCAATCAATGAAGATGGCAGGAGAAGAATAATGCCAACTAATCGCGAAGAATATTTCAAAGCGATAAAACTAATAAATCCATATTTAAATAATGTGGTAATAAGAAGTTTGCTCTTAGTGGCAAACTCTTTTGATAATGACTACAAATTAACCATTCATTTTGATGAAGAGATTAAGGATTATGATAGCTATTTAAACATGCTAGAAAGAGTCAAAAATGGTGAACCTTATCAGTATGTGATAGGGAAAGCGACATTTCTTGGAAGCGATTACTATGTTGATAGAAATGTATTAATTCCAAGACAAGAAACAGAACAACTTGTTTTAAAAACAAAAGCATTAATTAAATTGAAATTTATCAATAAAGAAATCTCTATCTGTGATATGTGTACTGGAAGTGGAATTATTGGTAATGAACTACATAAAGAATTTCCTAACGCAAAAGTATATCTAACTGATATTAGTGAACAAGCTCTTAATATAGCCAAAAAGAACGCTTCATCGAATTCGGAAAATTTATCTTTTCTACTAGGTTCAATGGCTAATCCTATCATCGAAAAAGAAATTAAATTAGATGTTCTTGTCTGTAACCCACCTTATATTGATAAAGTTGAAGAAATTGATAAACAAGTTTGGGACTATGAACCTCATCTAGCTTTGACTGCATTTCCTTCTACTTTGCTCTATGAAGAAATATTTAAAAACTATAAAACAATAATGAAAGATGCGTTTATTATGGCTTTCGAAATTGGGGAAGACATGGAAGAAGCATTAACAAAACTTGTAGATAAATATTTTCAAAACATCGAATATAAATTTGAAAAAGATTTATATGGCAAAACTAGATTTTTGTATATAAAGAAGATTGACTAATTTTATAAATAAACTTAAGATTATGTTCGGAAAAACTTTAAGTCGATGCTGTGACGTCGAAAAGGTTCAAAAATAAATATAGAATCTTTAGGTCTTGTCACGCACTGACGAGACCTTTTTTCGGAGAAGAACATGGAATATAAACATCAAATATTAGATGAATCAACAATTTCAAGAACTCTTGCACGTATGACGCATGAAATTATCGAAAAGAATAATGGTGTCGATGGAGTTGTTGTTTTGGGTGTTAAAAATAGAGGAATCGATATTGCTAAAATTATTGTTTCCAACATCAAGCATTTTGAAGGAATAGATGTTCCGTTTGGAGCTATTGATGTCACAATGCATAGAGATGATTATTCTCCTGAAATGAAAAAAGAAAAATCAACCGAAAGCGTTATTCCTTGTAGCCTAACTGACAAGATTGTCATTATTGTTGATGATGTTGTATTTACAGGCAGAACAGCTAGAGCTGCTCTTGAAACAGTATTTTCAATCGGAAGACCAAGAATTGTTCAATTTGCTGCGTTAGTTGATAGAGGGCATAGAGAAGTTCCAATAAGACCTGATTACGTCGGTAAAAACATTCCAACTTCTAGAAGCGAAAAAGTTCAAGTCTTATTAACCGCAGAAGAAAAAAGTGTATATATTATTCAACAATAAACTTTAAATCGATCCAGAGAGGTCGGAAAGGAAAATAACAATGAATAATTTGAAAGTAAAAATTGTAACCGGAACAGATAAATCAATCGATTTGTCTAATGAATTTTCCGGTTTTTCTTTTGAAAATTTGAGTGAAAATCTTGTTATATTCCCCGGATTCATTGATGTTCATGTTCATTTTAGAGAACCGGGTTTTTCGTATAAAGAAACAATCAAAACTGGCTCTTTAGCTGCAGCACATGGTGGATATGTATCAGTACTTACAATGCCTAACTTAAATCCTGTTCCAGACTCTTTAGTTCACTTAAAAGAACAACTAGATTTTATTAATAGAGATTCAGTTATTAATGTAATTCCTTATGGTGCGATTACCGTTGGTGAAAAAGGCGAACAATTGGCAAATATGGATGAAATATCCCCTTTTATAGCGGCTTTTTCCGATGATGGTAGAGGTGTTCAAGAAGAAGAAATGATGAGAAAAGCAATGAGAAAAGCAAAATCATTAAACAAGATGATTGTTGCACATTGTGAAGTTAATTCTTTGCTTAATGGTGGTTATATTCATGACGGTGAATACGCTAAAAAACATAATCATAGAGGTATATGTTCTGCGAGTGAATACGAACAAATTGCGCGTGATATAAGATTATCCAAAGAAGAAGGGTGCGCATATCACGTGTGTCATATTTCTACAAAGGAAAGCGTTGAACTTATTCGCAAAGCTAAATTAGATGATGTTAATGTTACTTGTGAAACTGCTCCTCATTATTTGATATTAGATGAAAATGATTTAAAGGAAGACGGGTACTTTAAAATGAATCCTCCTTTAAGAAGTAAAGAAGATAGAGAAGCTTTAATTGAAGGAATTAAGGATGGAACAATTGATTGCATTGCTACCGATCACGCTCCTCATAGTGAAGAAGAAAAATCTCAAGGATTAGAAAAATCGCTATTTGGTATTGTTGGCATCGAATATGCATTCCCGATTCTATATACGTATCTTGTTAAAAAGGGAATTATTACATTAGAAAAGCTCATTGATTTATTAGTTATTAATCCAAGCAAAAGATTCAATATTCCTATTCAAGGATTTTCAATTTGGAATCTTGATGAGGAAGTAATGATAACAAAAGAATCTATGGTATCAAAAGGAAAAGCAACACCTTTTATTAATAAAAAGGTTTATGGAAAAAATATAGGAACATATTACGGATGGAAAAAGGTATGGTAAAAAAATTCGACAAAAAAATCATTCTTGAAGATGGTGAAGAATATTACGGATATTCCTTTGGGGCAAACGAAGAAAAAGTTACCGAAATTGTTTTTAATACCTCAATGGTTGGATATCAGGAAATTATTTCTGATCCATCATACACATATCAAACTGTTTGTATGACTTATCCATTGATTGGTAACTATGGAATTACTGATGAAGATAATGAGACAAAGATTCCAACTATTGGCGGTCTCATTGTTAGGGAATATAACGATATTCCATCAAATTTCCGTTATACAAAAACACTTGCTGAGATCATGGAAGAAAACCACATTGTTGGTGTTTATGGTATTGATACAAGAAAACTGACTCGTTCAATTAGAGATAAAGGCTCAAGAAGAGTTCTTATTACTAACGTAAATACATCAGTTGAAGAAGGCATAAAAATAATTAAAGAAACTCCAATTGATCACGAAGCAGTAAGACTTGTTTCGTGTAAAAAGAGATGGTATTCACGTTGCCAAGATGCTCAATATAACGTTGTTGCTATTGACTGTGGTATCAAATTAAATATTGTTCGTTCTTTAAATAAAAGAGGATGTAACGTTACGGTTGTTCCGTTTGATATGGACTATACAAAGATAGTTGAAATGAATCCAGACGGCATATTTATTTCTAATGGTCCTGGTGATCCAGAAGATGCTGCTCCGGTAATTGAAATGGTTAAGAAATTACGTGGCAAATATCCAATGTTTGGTATTTGTTTAGGACACCAAATTATTGCTTTAGCATATGGCGGAAAAACATATAAGTTAAAGTTTGGACATAGAGGTGGCAATCATCCTGTTAAAAATCTCAAAACAGGAAAGATTGAAATTACATCACAAAACCATTCTTATGCTGTTGAACCAGAATCAATTAAAGGTACTGGATTATCAGTAACACATATAAATATTTTAGATAACACTGTGGAAGGGGCTGAATGTGTTGAAGATAGAGTATTCTCTGTCCAATATCACCCAGAATCAGCGCCTGGCCCACAAGATAGTGCATATTTATTTGATCAATTTATTGAACTTATGAAAGGAGCAAAGAACAATGGCTAAAAGAACAGATATTCATAAAATTCTTGTCATCGGTTCTGGTCCAATTGTCATTGGTCAAGCAGCCGAATTTGACTACGCTGGTACACAAGCTTGTTTAGCTCTTAGAGAAGAGGGATACGAAGTAGTTCTTTGTAACTCAAACCCTGCAACAATTATGACCGATAAAGCAGTTGCAGATAAGATTTATATGGAACCATTAACTCTTGAATATATGGCGAAAATAATTCGTCATGAAAGACCGGATGCAATTCTTCCAGGTATTGGCGGTCAAACAGGACTTAACCTTGCTATTTTATTAGAAAAAAAGGGCATTTTAAGAGAATGCCAAGTTGAGTTACTTGGTACATCTTCTGAATCAATTGCAAAAGCAGAAGATAGAGAATTATTTAAACAATTATGTGTTGATTTAGGTGAACCTGTTCTTCCTTCTATTATTGCAAACTCAATGAAAGAAGGACTTGAAGCTGCACATAAGATTACTTATCCAGTCGTTTTAAGACCAGCCTTTACTTTAGGTGGCACAGGTGGTGGATTTGCTAACAACGATGAAGAATTTGCTGAATTAATGAAAAACGCGCTTTCATTATCTCCAGTACACCAAGTACTAGTTGAAAAATCTATCAAAGGATATAAAGAAATTGAATATGAAGTAATTCGTGACTCAAACGACACTGCAATTACTATTTGTAATATGGAAAACATTGATCCAGTAGGTATTCATACTGGTGACTCCATTGTTGTATGTCCTTCTCAAACTCTAACAAACAAAGAGTATCACATGCTTAGAGATTCAGCTTTGAAGATTATTAGAGCGTTAAAAATTGAAGGTGGCTGCAATGTTCAATTTGCATTAGATCCTCATTCATTTAAATATTACTTAATTGAAGTCAATCCTCGTGTTTCACGTTCGTCAGCTTTGGCATCTAAAGCATCAGGATACCCAATTGCAAGAGTATCAGCAAAGATTGCTGTTGGTATGCATTTAGATGAAATTAATATTGCTAATACACCAGCATCTTTTGAACCATCGTTAGACTATGTCGTTACAAAGATGCCACGTTTTCCATTTGATAAGTTCGCTGATGCAAATAATAAGTTATCAACACAAATGAAAGCTACTGGTGAAGTAATGTCTATTGGCAGAACAATAGAAGAATCATTATTAAAAGCAGTCAGATCTTTGGAAATTAATGTTTTCCATTTATATATGAAGAAGTTTGATGACTGGTCTAAAGAACAGTTGCTTGATTACATTAAAATCGGTACAGATGATAGGATTTATGCGATTGCAGAACTTTGTAGACGCCGTGTTGACTATGGTATTATCGCCGGCTGTTCAAAGATTGATATGCTCTTTATCGAAAAAATTAAAAACATTATTCGTGAAGAGGATGAAATTAAAGAAAATCCATATGACTTAGAAGTATTAAAGAACGCTAAAAAGATGGGATTTTCTGATAAGGCCATCGCATGGTTATGGGGAGTTAAAGAAATTGATATTTATAACTTGAGAGTTAAAAACAATATTTTCCCTGTATATAAAATGATTGATACATGCGCTTCTGAATTTGAGTCTTATATTCCATATTTCTATTCAACTTATGAAGATGAAAACGAATCAATTGTTTCAGATAAAAAGAAAATTATTGTTCTCGGTTCAGGCCCAATTAGAATTGGTCAAGGCATTGAATTTGATTATTCTACAGTTCATGCTGTCATGACAATTAAAAATTCTGGATATGAAGCAATCATTATTAATAATAATCCTGAAACAGTTTCTACTGATTATACAACATCAGACAAGTTATATTTTGAACCATTGTGCGTTGAAGATGTCATGAATATTATTACTTTAGAAAAACCATATGGAGTTATAGCAACATTAGGTGGACAAACTGCAATTAATCTTGCCGAACCTTTGATGGAAAGAGGCGTTAATATTATCGGTACTGATTGCGAAGGCATTGATAAGGCAGAAAATAGAGATTTGTTTGAAAAATTATTAACTGAATTAGGAATTCCTCAACCAACAGGATGTGCGGTTACTAAGATTGAAGATGGTATTAAAGCCGCTAACAAGATTGGATATCCAGTTTTAGTTAGACCTTCATTTGTTTTGGGCGGACGTGCTATGCAAATTGTTGCCAATGAAAAGCAATTAAGACACTACTTAAAAACAGCTGTTGAAATTGATGAAGATAGACCAGTTTTGGTTGATAAATATATTCAAGGTAAAGAAGTAGAAGTTGATGCTGTATGCGATGGAAAAGATGTGTTCTGTCCAGGCATTATGGAACTTGTTGAAAGAACAGGTATTCACTCAGGTGACTCAATTTCTGTATATCCACCATTCTCTTTATCACAAAAAGTTAAAGATACAATTTTAGATTATACAAAGAAGCTCGGATTAGGATGTGGAATCATTGGTTTATATAACATTCAATTTATTGTAGATTCAGATGATAACGTATTTATTATTGAAGTTAATCCGCGTTCCTCAAGAACTGTTCCATTCTTATCAAAAGCAACAAGCTATTCACTTGCCGATATTGCAACAAAAGTTATCTTGGGAGAAAGTTTAAAATCACAAGGATTTAATGTTATTTATCCTGAAGAGAAGAAGAGATGGTATGTTAAATGCCCTGCATTCTCTTTCTCAAAATTAAAAGGTCTGGATGCTTATTTATCTCCAGAAATGAAATCAACCGGTGAAGCTATTGGTTATGACGATAAAAAGAATCGTGCTTTATATAAAGCAATGCAAGCAGCTGGAACTAGATTAAAACAGTACGGAACAGTATTTGCAACTATTGCTGATGAAGATAAAGAAGAAGCTCTTCCATTAATTAAAAGATTTTATAATCTTGGATTTAACATTGAAGCTACAGAAGGAACTGCTAAGTTCTTAAAAGACCATGGTATTAAAACAAGAATTAAACGCAAGATTTCTGAAGGATCAAACGAAATCCTTGATTCAATTAGACAGGGTTATATCACATATATCATTAATACTAGACATGTATCTTCAACCGATACTGCAAGTGATGGATATATCATTAGACAAGTTGCAGTCGAAAATTATGTAACAGTCTTAACAGCGTTAGATACAGTTAAAGCGCTTCTAGATGTTTTAGAAGAAACAATGATTAATGTTTCAACAATCGATATGTAGGTAGCATTTATGAAACAAGGAATTTATAAAATATTAGAAAACAAAGCTTTAACTTCAAATGTTTATAAAATGGTTCTTGAAGGTGATACATCTGCTATTACTGCACCTGGCCAATTTATCAACATTAAATTAGATAACTTCTTTTTAAGAAGACCAATTTCTATATGCGATTATGACGATAAAACAATAACGATTATTTATAAAGTTGCTGGAAAAGGAACAGAAGTTTTATCAAGCATGAATTCTAATGATAAACTCGATATTTTAGTGGGACTTGGTAATGGCTATAACTTAGATAAAAACTATAATAAAGTGCTACTTATTGGTGGAGGAGTTGGCGTTCCACCTCTTTATAATCTTGCTAAAACGCTTAAGAATAATGACAAAAACGTTGAAGTTATTTTAGGTTTTAATACTAAAGAAGAAATCTTTTATGAGGATGAATTTAAAAGGCTTGGTTGCAACGTAAAAGTTACAACAGCTGATGGTTCTTATGGCATAAAAGGATTTGTTACTACCGCAATGGAAGAAATAGATTATGAATATTTCTATACATGTGGACCTGAACCAATGCTAAAAGCAATTTATAATGCATCAAAAACCAGTGGAGAATTCTCTTTTGAAGAAAGAATGGGCTGTGGTTTTGGAGCTTGTATGGGTTGTAGCTGCAAAACTCTTTATGGAAATAAAAGAATTTGTAAAGATGGACCAGTTTTAGTAAAGGAGGAAATTATATGGGAGAAATAAATACAAAAGTAAACCTTCTAGGTATTGAATTAGATAATCCTGTTATTCCTGCATCTGGAACATTTGGTTTCGGTTATGAGTTTGCAGAAATCTATGATATTAACATCCTTGGAACTTTCTCATTTAAAGGAACAACTAAAGATCCAAGGTTTGGCAATCTTACTCCTAGAATTGCTGAAACTTCTTCTGGCATGCTTAACGCTGTTGGACTTCAAAATCCTGGTGTCGAAAAAGTAATAATAGAAGAATTGCCTAAACTTAAAAAAGTATTCAATAAAAAGGTGATGGCTAATGTATCGGGATTTTCAATTGAAGATTATGTTTATACTTGCGAAAAATTAGATAAAGAAGAACAAGTTGGTTGGATTGAATTAAATGTATCTTGCCCTAATGTTCACGGGGGCGGAATGAGCTTTGGCACAGATCCTGCTTTATTAGGTAAAGTAGTAAAAGAAGTAAGAAAAGTCGTTACTAAACCACTCATTATTAAATTATCACCTAACGTTACAAATATTGTTGAAATAGCAAAAGCATGTGAAGATAACGGGGCAGATGGTATTGCTTTAATCAATACTTTGTTGGGTATGCGTATTGATTTAAGAAAAAGAAAACCTCTTTTAAAAAATACTACAGGTGGATTATCAGGACCAGCAATATTCCCAGTCGCAGTTAGATGTGTTTATCAAGTTGCAAAGGCAGTTAAAATACCAGTTATTGGTATGGGTGGCATTTCAACAGCAGAAGATGTTATTGAAATGATGCTTGCTGGCGCAACCGCTGTTGAAGTAGGAGCAGCAAATTTAATAGATCCTTATGCTTGTAAAAAGATTATTGAGGATTTACCTAATGTCATGAAAAAATATGGAATTACATCATTAAAAGATATTATTGGAGGAGCATTATAATGGCAAAAGACGTAATTATCGCTTGTGACTTTTCATCGAAAGAAAAGACATTGGAATTTCTCGACAAATTCGAAGGAAGAAAACCATTCGTTAAGATTGGAATGGAACTATTTTATGCAGCAGGACCTGAAATTGTAAAAGAGATAAAAGCCCGTGGTCATAAAATATTTTTAGACCTCAAACTTCACGATATTCCAAATACAGTTAAAAAGGCTATGTCTGTTTTATCTCATTTAGATGTTGATATGACAAACTTACATGCAGCAGGAACAATCAATATGATGAAAGCTGCAATCGAAGGGTTAACAAGAGAAGATGGAACTCGTCCATTATTAATTGCAGTTACTCAATTAACATCTACCGATCAAGAAAGTATGGAAAAAGACTTATTAATTAAAGAACCTATTGATCAAGTAGTTATGCATTATGCAAAGTGCGCAAAAAAAGCTGGATTAGATGGTGTTGTTTGTTCGCCATTAGAAGCAAAAAAAGTTCATTCTACATGCGGTAATAACTTCGTTACAGTTACTCCTGGTGTAAGATTTGCTGATGGAGATAAGGGAGATCAAAAACGAGTTATGACTCCTGCTGAAGCAAGAAAAATTGGTTCAGATTATATTGTCGTCGGACGTCCAATTACTGCAAGTGATGACCCAGTTGCAGCATACAATAGATGTGTTAGAGAATTTTTAGGGGACTAAATATGTTGGATATTGAAACATTAATTGCTAAAGACTTGCTTTCTATTAAAGCAGTATTCTTCCGCCCAGAAGAACCATTTACATGGGCATCAGGTATTAAATCACCAGTTTATTGTGATAATCGTTTAACTTTAACCGCCCCATCAGTAAGAAACGATGTTGAAAACTCACTTGCTGAAACAGTTAAAAAATATTTCCCAGAAGTTGAAGTACTTATGGGTACATCAACAGCAGGTATTGCTCACGCTGCTATTGTTGGTCATTTAATGAATCTTCCAATGGGTTATGTTAGAAGCGGTGCTAAAGACCATGGTAGACAAAATCAAATTGAAGGTAGATTAGAAAAAGGGCAAAAAGTAGTTGTTATTGAAGACTTAATCTCAACAGGCGGTTCTGTTATTGAAGTTGTTGATGTATTAAGAGAAGCGGGTGCAGATGTTCTTGGTGTTGTTTCTATCTTTACATATGGAATGAAAAAAGGTTTAGATAGACTTGCTGCTGCTAACGTTATCAATCATTCATTAACTAACTTCGATAAAATTGCCGAAGTTGCCGCTCAAGAAGGCTATATTAAAGAAAACGACATTCAAAGATTGATTGCCTTTAGAAATAATCCATCTGATGAAAGCTGGATTGGTAAGTAATTATGAGAAGTCTCATTGATATTGTTGATTTTACTAAAGAAGAATTAAAAGATTTGATGGATGTTGCTATCGATATTGAGAAAAATCCATCAAATTATAGCGAGAAATGCAAAGGTAAGAAGTTAGCAACTTTGTTTTTTGAACCATCAACAAGAACTAGATTATCTTTTGAAGCAGCGATGCTTGAATTAGGTGGTTCTGTTATTGGTTTTTCCTCTGCAAATTCTTCATCTGCTGCAAAAGGTGAAAGCTATGCAGACACAGCAAAAGTAATTTCTTGTTATGCAGATATCATTGCTATGAGATCACCAGTAGAAGGTTCTTCCTATGTTGCTTCTATTAATGCAAGCATTCCCGTTATCAATGCTGGTGATGGAGGACATTGCCACCCAACACAAACTCTTGCTGATTTATTAACAATTTATAAACATAAGGGTGGATTTGATAATCTAGTTGTTGGTTTTTGTGGGGACTTAAAATATGGTAGGACAGTACATTCCTTAATCGGAGCACTTTCGCGTTACAAAAACGTTAAAATCGTACTTATTTCGCCAAAGGAACTTGTGCTTCCAGATTATATTAAAGAAGAAATTCTTGATAAGAATAATATGGAATATATTGAAGTTACTAGTTTAGAAGAAAACATTGATAAATTAGATATTCTTTATATGACAAGAATCCAAAGAGAAAGATTCGATGATAAGGATGAATATGAAAGACTTAAAAATTCATATGTTCTTGATGTTGCTAAAATGGAAAAAGCAAAAGAAAGTATGTATGTCTTACATCCTCTTCCAAGAGTTAATGAAATCAGCGTTAAAGTTGATTCAGATCCAAGAGCGGTTTATTTCGAACAATGTTTAAATGGTAAACTTATGAGAATGTCTCTCATCTTAAAATTATTAGAAGAGAAACAAAAAAATCCATATATTGTTGATCGTTTTGCTGGTAAGAAATTACTAATTAATAAATATAAGTGTACTAATAAAAAATGTATTTCAAAAGATGAACAAGAACTAGATCAAGTGTTTAAAGTTGTTGATGAAGAAAATAACATTTGCCGCTGCATTTATTGTGATAAATTAGCATAATTGCAAATATGATAAGAAAGACAACCTTTGCTGTTGTCTTTTCTATTTGGTAAGAGAATAATAATTGTATGAAAAATGATTATAAAAAAGCGTCCCAAGTTTTACTCGATGGCAAGGTTATAGGATTTGCTACAGAAACTGTAATGGGATTAGGTGTTGTTTATAACAACAAAGAAGCTTATGACTTATTAAACAAAGTCAAAAGAAGACCAGAAGACAAACCATATTCTTTAATGATTGGTGATGTTGATGATATTGATAAATACGCTTATATCAGTAAAGATGCACAAAAATTAATCGATGCATTTTTACCAGGATCAATAACCATCTTATTACCTGTTAAAGATAGTGTTCCTTCTTGGGTAACCCATGGTGGTCCAACTATTGGAATTAGAGTTCCAAGTAATGAAGTTGCATTAAGCCTATTAAAAGAAGTAAAGCTTCCATTATTAGTTCCAAGCGCGAATAGATCTGGTGAAAAGCCATGCATGACTTCAAACGAAGTTAAAGAAACATTTAAAGATGAAGTTGGTTATGTTTTAGAAGGCGATGCATTGGGTGGATTACCTTCAACATTAATTGATATGACTAAAGAAACATATAAAATATTAAGGGAAGGCCCAATCACAAAAGAAATGATTAATAAAGTGCTTGGAGGAGAATAATTATGAGAATTGCTATTGGATGTGACCATGGTGGATTTAACTGCAAGGAAGCAGTCGTAAAAGCATTAAAAGAACAAGGATATGAAATTGAAGATGTTGGAACATATAGTTTAGATTCTTGCCATTATCCTGTATTTGGTGAAAAAGTTGGTAACTTAGTTGCTTCAAAGGAATGTGAATTTGGTATTGTTATTTGCACTTCAGGTGAAGGAATTATGATGACTGCTAACAAAGTTAATGGAGTAAGAGCAGGCCTTGCTTATAATGATGAAGTCGCTTCATTAATGAGACAACATAACAACGCGAACGTTATCGCTTTTGGTGCTAAATTTATGGCGTTAGAAGATATCTTAAGACGTATTGACATTTTCTTAAAAACTCCATTTGAAGGCGGAAGACATGAGACTCGTGTCAACCTCATTAGCGATGTTGAAAAACGTCAAAAATAATTAAAATCATTACAAAAATCATATTTTTAAGTAAAATTCCGAAAAAATCGCCTATTAATAAATATGGGTGATTTTTTTATTTGCCCAATATGCGGCAACCAAGATCAAAGAACAATTGGCTATCTTAATGGCTATCCTTACTGTCGAAAATGTGTTTCGTTTCGTGGTGAAGAAGTTAAGGGTAATTTAATATATCCAAAATCTAGTTACTATCATCTCGACTATGATTTATCAAAAGAACAAAAGGAGCTTTCAGATGCTCTAGTTAGTAATTATAAAAACGGTATTGATTTACTTGTACACGCGGTATGCGGAAGTGGAAAGACAGAGATAGTTTTAGAAGTAATTAGCTATGCGATTAGGTGTGGTGAGAGAGTGGGATTTGCAGTTCCAAGAAGAGATGTTGTATGTGAATTATATGAAAGATTTCATTCGATATTTAAGCGAAATAAAATTGCCTTAGTTTATGGAGGACATGTAGATAAATTAGAGGGTGACCTTGTTTGTTTAACTACACACCAATTATATCGATATGACAAATATTTTGATTTATTAATCGTCGATGAGATAGATGCGTTCCCTTTTAAGGGCAATGATGTTTTACAAGCCTTCTTCAATAGATCAATTCGTGGCCATTTTGTCATGATGAGTGCAACTCCCGATGAAGAGGTAATAAATTCTTTTAAACAAAACGGAAAGCAAATACTAGAACTATTTTCTCGTTTCCATAAACGTCCGCTTCCAGTTCCAGAAATAGTGCTTCATAAAAGTATAGTTTTATATTTGTCTTTATATGATTATGTAAAGCTCTTTTTAAGAAAGAATAAGCCTATTTTTATATTTACTCCAACAATAGTAATGTGTGAAGAAACATATAGATATTTGAAGCTATTTTTTAAGAGTGGCGATTACGTTCATTCAAAGAGAATAAATAGACCAAAAGTTATAGAAGATTTTCGACAAGGAAAATCAAAATTTTTAGTGACGACAGCAGTGTTAGAAAGAGGAGTAACAATCAAGGATTTACAAGTCATTATTTTTCATGCTGATAACGCAATATATGATCAATATTCCCTTGTTCAAATTGCTGGTCGAGTTGGACGTAAAAAAGACGCTCCAGAAGGGAGGGTGATTTTTCTTGCAAATGAAAGAACAAAAGACATGGAAAAAGCTGTCGAAGATATTAAAAGAGCCAACGCATCTTTGCAAACTATGCTTTCAAGCAATAAAAGCTAATAGCTTTTATTCCTTATATAATAAGAATTCATTATTATGCTCGTCTTGTTACAAGAAATTAAAGCCTAATTTTCAATTATTTTATATTAATAACGTGAAGGCAATATCTTTATATAATTATGATGATAATTTTGAATCACTTTTATATCAATTTAAGGGATGTAGCGACATTGAATTAGCCCCTGTATTTTTAGAGAGGTTTGAGAGAGAATTAAATCTGTACTTTTACGACTACATAATAGTCCCAATTCCATCGTTTCATTTAGATGATTTAAATCGTGGTTTTAATCATGTAGTAGAGATTGCAAAATCATTTAAATTACCAATATTAAAAATCTTGGAAAAGACAGAACATATCAAACAAGCAAACATGCGTAAAAACGATAGAAATCAAATATCAAAAATCTTGAAATTGGCGATTTTAGATTCACTTGAAAACAAGAAGATTTTATTGCTTGATGATGTGTATACTACTGGCTCGACAATGAAAGCTTCAATAAAGCTTATAAAAACCCTTCATCCAAAGGATATAAAAGTGCTAGTAATATCCAAGACTCCTTATAGGAAAATGACTAATACTAATTAATTTGTATTAGACTATATCGCTTTACTTTGATAAGATATTTAGGCAATGTCTATTGTTCTTTATTAAAAGAAAGGCACACATTAGGGTGTGTAAGGTATTAAAGATGGGATTTTTCGATAGAAGAGCTATTAAAAAATATGAACGTGAGGCCAATAAAGTTCTCGCTTATGAGAAAACAATGGCAGCATTATCAGATGAAGAATTAAAAGCTAAAACTCCTTATTTCAAAGAATTACTTGCTAACGGCAAAACTTTAGAAGATATCAAATATGAAGCATTTGCTGTTGCTAGAGAAGCCGCTAAGCGTACACTTGGTGAATTCCCTTATAAAGTCCAAGTTATTGGCTCATTAGTTTTAAATGATGGCGATGTCGCTGAAATGAGAACTGGTGAAGGTAAAACATTAACATGTACTATGGCAGTTTATTTAAATGCTTTAGCAGGTAAAGGTGTTCACGTTATTACAGTTAACGAATACTTATCACAACGTGACGCTGATTGGATGGGTCAAGTTTATAGATGGTTAGGTTTAACTGTTGGATGTAACGCAAGAATTAAGTCATCCTCAGAAAAACGCGATGCATATTTATGCGATATTACATATACAACAAACTCTGAATTAGGTTTCGACTACTTAAGAGACAATATGGCGGTCGATATGGAACACCGTGTTTTACGTGGATTAAATTTCTGTATCGTTGACGAAGCTGACTCAATTTTAATTGACGAATCTCGTACACCATTAATTATTTCTGGTGGAGCAAAAACAAGTGCTTCCCAATACACAGTTGCAGATAGATTCTGTAAATCATTAAAGAAAGATAAAGATTTCGTTATCGATGTTAAGGAAAAGACAGTTAACTTAACTGATGACGGCAATACTAAAGCTGAAAGAATGTTCGGTATCAGAAACCTATATGATCCTGAATATGCTGATTTAGTTCATAGAATTCACAATGCACTAAGAGCTAACTTCATCATGATTAGAGATGTTGATTACCTCGTTGATGCTGAAGGACAAGTTCAAATTATTGACCAATTCACAGGCCGTGTACTTCCTGGTAGAGAATGGTCTGATGGTTTACATCAAGCTGTTCAAGCAAAAGAAAACGTTGAGATTAAGCAAGAAACAGTCACAATGGCTACTATTACATATCAAAACTTCTTCCGTTTATACAAGAAAGTTGCTGGTATGACTGGTACAGCTAAAACTGAAGAAGAAGAATTCCGCAAGATTTATAACATGCGTGTTATTTGTATCCCAACAAATAGACCAATTCAAAGAATTGACGCTATTGATTATGTCTATGCACATAAAGGACCAAAACTCGCTGCATTAGTAAAAGAAGTTAAAGAAAGACACGCTACAGGCCAACCAATCTTAATTGGTACAGTATCTGTTGAATCTTCTGAAGAAATCTCTGCTTTATTAACTGAAGCAGGATTACCTCATGAAATGTTGAATGCTAAAAACCATGCTCGTGAAGCTGAGATTATTTCTCACGCTGGTGAAAAAGGCGCTATCACTCTTGCAACTAACATGGCAGGCCGTGGTACTGATATTAAGTTAACAGATGAAGTTAAAGCATTAGGCGGTTTATGTGTATTCGGTACAGAAAGACATGAATCAAGACGTATCGATAACCAATTACGTGGTCGTGCAGGCCGTCAAGGTGACCCAGGTTTCTCAAGATTCTATGTATCATTTGATGATACTTTATTAGTTAGATTCGCAGCTGATAACATCAGAAACTACATTGAAAAGAACTTTGGTGATGAAGCTCTTGAAGCAAAGATGGTTTCAAATGTTATTACATCTGCTCAAAAGAGAATTGAAGGCCAAAACTTCGATACTCGTAAAAACTTACTCGATTACGATGATGTCTTAGCAAAGCAAAGACAAATCGTTTATGACAAACGTGATAGAATCATCGAAGGTAAAAACATTGATGACATCATTGATGAAATCTTCTCTACAACAGGTGAATTCTTAGCAAAACAATCAATTCCAGTTGGCTCTACAGATGGAATTGTTTCTGGTGACTTATTAGTCAAAACAGTTGAACCAAGATTCTTACCTGAAGGTACAATTAAGAAATCTCAATGGGATGAAGCTCCTGTCGAAGATGTTGCATCTGACTTAGGATTAGTTATCCAAGATAGATATAACGCTCTTAAAACTGAATGGCCTGTCGAAGATCCAGACAAATTAGTTCGTGCAGTTGTTTTACATTGTATTGACCAAAACTGGACAAAACACATCGATGCTATGGCTAGATTAAGAGAAGGTATCTTCTTAAGAAGTTACGCTAACGTTAACCCATTACAAGATTACGTTAACGAAGGTTATAGAATGTTTAGAGAAACATTAGAAATGGCATCAGTTGATGCAGTTTTAAACCTTGTTAATATCAAACCACAACCTAGAGTTGTTGAAGAACCTGCTTCAGCACCTGAAGTTGTAGCAGAACAACCTGAAGAAGCAAAGAAGGCAGAATAATAATGAAAGACATAGTTACACTTAATCAAGAACTATGTGCTGTTGGCGAGAGAATCCGTCAACTCGGGTCTTCTCTTTGACTTCGACAAGTTCGATAAAGAAATAAAAGAGTTATCTGATAAATCTGAAAGCGATGGTTTCTGGAACGATAGAAACGCTGCTTTAGAAGTGATTTCAAGACTCAATTATTGCAAGGAAATTGTTGAAAAATACCGCAAATTGGACGCGGATTTTAAAGATTTGAATGAATTATTAGAACTTGGTGACGAGTCATTTTTAGATTCAATTGAAGAATCTTTAAACGAATTAAATAAGAATACAAAAGAATTTGAATTACAAATTTTATTTACGGGTGAATTTGATAATTTAAATGCGATTATTGAAATCCATCCAGGTGCTGGTGGAACAGAAGCTCAAGACTGGGCAGATATGCTCTATAGAATGTATGTTCTTTATGCTGAAGCTAATAGATTTAAGATGTCGTTAGTTTCTTTTGAACCTGGTGAAGAAGCTGGTATCAAATCAGTAACTTTAAAATTATCTGGCAAAAATGTTTATGGATTACTTAAAGGTGAGAAAGGTGTCCATAGATTAGTTAGAATCTCACCATTTGATGCTAATAAAAGAAGACATACTTCATTTGCTTCGGTAAACGTCATTCCGGAATTTAAAGAAGATTCTATTGATATTCAAATACCTGAATCTGATTTAAAAATTGATACATATCGTTCTGGTGGTGCAGGTGGACAGAATGTTAATAAAGTTGAGACTGCTGTCCGTATTACTCACCTTCCAACTGGTATAGTAGTGTCATGCCAGATTGAAAGAAGCCAATTATTAAATAGAGAAACTGCAATGAGCATGTTAAAAGGTAAACTTTATTTAATTGAATTAGAAAAGAGACAAAACAAACTCAATTCTATTGTTGGTGAAAAGAAAAACATTGAATGGGGCAGTCAAATTAGATCTTATGTCTTCTGTCCATATACATTAGTAAAAGATAATAGAACATCATATGAAGAAGTTGATGTTAACGCTGTTATGAACGGAAACATCGAAGGATTTATCTATTCATATTTACAAATGGAGGCAAAGAACAATGCATAAAAGAATATTTTCTTTAAAAAATATTGGCGATCTTTTCCTTGTAATTATTGGTACAACATTGTTGTCGTTTTCAAACTTAATCTTTTTATCAAAAGCAAACATTAATACTGGTGGTCTTAATGGCATCGGCATCATTGTTAGATTTCTTGTAAGTAGTGATCCAGAGGTCATGAAATTTACATATAACGTTACTATTGCAGCCTTATCGGTCATATTGTGGATTATTGGTTTAATATTTTTAGGCAAAGATTTTGCTTTAAAAACGCTAATTTCGACAATTGTATTTCCACTTGCAAACTTTTTATTTTCTTATGTTCCTGGTATTTCTAATTGGATTGATAGTATAGGTACATCAACTTTTGGTGATGGATCAACAGGAAATCTTGTTTTATGCTCTATTTTCTCGGGAGTATTTGTTGGAATTGGTGTATCTTTTACGTTTATTGGTGGAGGATCATCAGGTGGCTTAGATGTTCTCACATTTATGATTGAAAAATATTTGCATGTCAAACAATCTATTGGTGCATTCTTCTTAGATGGTGCGATTATTATTTCTGGCATGTTTATATTGCCACGGGAATATTTTGTTAACTGCTTATGTGGCGTTATTGCAGCTTTCTTAACTGCAACGCTTATTGACTATTTATTTATTGGCTCACAATCTTCTTATCAAATTGATGTTATTTCAGAAAAGTGGGAAGACATTAATTATTTTGCTCAATATAAAATCAATAGAGGTGCAACAATTATTCACGCTCAAGGTGGATATAAACAAGAAGAAAGAATTATTCTACGCGTTGTTGTTGATAGAAGATCTTATTTAAGATTAAAAACATATATTGCTGAAATCGATCCTAAAGCTTTTATGACAGTTACAAGAACCAATGCTGTTTATGGTGAAGGCTTTAGAAAACATGAAAAGAGCTTGATTGAAGCAAGAAAGAAAAAAGATGGAAAATAATTTTGAATTAGTTTCTAAATATAAGCCAACTGGTGATCAACCTCAAGCAATTGAAAAACTTGTTAAAGGTATTGAAGAAGGAAAGAAGTTTCAAGTCCTTTTAGGCGCGACCGGAACTGGTAAAACTTTTACTATGGCTAATATTATTCAAGCGATCAATCGACCAACTTTAGTATTAGTTCATAATAAAACTTTAGCTGGTCAATTATATTCTGAGTTTCAGGAGCTTTTCCCAAATAATAGAGTTGAATATTTCGTTTCTAACTTCGATTTTTATCAACCGGAAGCATACATTCCTAAAAGTGATACATACATTGATAAAAACGCTGTTATGAACGAGGAAATCGAAATGCTTAGAACATCTGCAATTAACTCCGTTTTAGAAAGAAGAGATACGATTATCGTCGCTTCTGTAGCGAGCATTTATGGCTTAACTGATCCAGATGAGTATCGAAATTTAGTTTTTAATATTCGTGTTGGAGAAGAAATTAATAGAAACGAATTATATAAAAAATTAGTTGATGCTCAATACCGTAGAAATAATTTAGATGCTGCTCCTGGCACATTTAGAGTTAGAGGGGACACTATTGAAATTGTACCAGCTAATTTTGAAAGAAATACGGTAATTAGAGTTGATACTTTTGGCGATGAAGTTGAAAAGATTTACGCGATAGATTTAATGACTGGAGTTATTCAAAAGTCATATCATACTTATCCAATATTCCCAGCTTATGATCATGCTTCTACAAGAGAAAGAATTAATAGAGCATGTGAAACAATTAAGACAGAACTTCAAGAAAGACTTGAATATTTTAGAAGTGAAGGAAAATTATTAGAAGCTGAAAGATTAGAGATGAGAACTAATCAAGATATGGAATCAATGCAAGAATTTGGTATGTGTCCTGGTATTGAAAACTATTCTCGTCATATTGATGGAAGAAAACCAGGAGAAAAGCCATTCTGCTTAATTGATTATTTCCCAAAAGATTTTTTATTGATGGTTGATGAATCGCACGTCACATTCCCTCAAATAAGAGGTATGTATAATGGTGATAGAGCAAGAAAAACAACATTAGTTGATTATGGCTTTAGATTACCATCTGCTTTAGATAATAGACCATTAAATTTCCAAGAATTTGAAGAATTAATGCCTCAAGTAATTTGTACATCCGCTACTCCTGGCGATTATGAATTATCAAAAACTGATGCCCCGATTGTTGAACAAATTATTCGTCCTACTGGTTTACTTGATCCACATATTGAGATTAGACCAACACAAGGACAAATCGATGACATTCTTCATGAGATAAAACAAAGGAACGCAAAAAACGAGAGAACAATGATTGTTACTCTTACTATAAAGATGGCGGAAGATTTAACCTCATTTTTGAAAGAGCGTGGCATCAAAGTTGTGTATTTACATCATGAGACTAAGACTCTTGAAAGAAGTGAAATTATCTACCAATTAAGAAAAGGAAAATACGATGTTTTGATTGGTATTAACTTGTTAAGAGAAGGCTTAGATATTCCAGAAGTTTCTTTAATTTGTATATTAGATGCTGATAAAGAAGGCTTTTTACGTTCTACAAGATCACTCATTCAGGTTACTGGCCGTGCAGCAAGAAATGCGAATGGTGTTGTTCTTATGTACGCTGATACATTAACTGATTCAATGAAAGAATGTATTGATGAAACCAATAGAAGAAGAGCTATTCAAGAAACTTATAACGAAGAATACGGAATTATCCCACGAACCATTATCAAAGAGATTCGCGCTCCAATTAAAAATAGTGATGATGAAATATCCGAAATGGTATCTCTTACTAAACACGGAACTAGAACCGAGATTCAAAACAAGATTAAGGAACTAGAAAAACAAATGAAACAAGCTGCGAAAGAGTTTGATTTCGAAAAAGCTGCTGAGCTTCGAGATATTATTCTCGAAATGAAAAGTAACATCTAAACAACTAATAGTTGCGAAGAAATGTCGTTTCTATTATGATTAATAGGCGACAACTGAAAGGAAGATTGCATATGTTAAATTGGTACGACTGGATTTTATTAGCAGTAGCATTAGTTATTATTGTTCTCTGCTTACTTCAAGGTGGTAAATCAGAAGGTGCTTCTGGTGCTATTACTGGTGGAGGCTTAAACGTTTTCGTTAAGACTAAAGAAAGAGGCGCTGAAAAAGTCGTTTCCATTTTAACTTTAATTTGTGCAATTATCTTCTTTATCATCGCAATCCTTATCGAGATTGCTCACTAATTATCAAAGCAAAAAAATATCGCTCCAATTCGGGGCGATTTTTTTATGCTTATATATCTAATTATTGTTATATTTAATTTATTATATATATAAAAATTCTTATTTATTGTCATATCACATTGTTTTTTTCTCATGTTGTGCTTACTTTAAACCTAAGGCTTCATTCTTTTTGTAAAAGAATAAATATAATTATATGATTAAGACATCAAGATAGTTTTACAACTATAACATTTATAATTTTGAAAGGAATTTTTTATGAACACTAAAAGATTTGCATTATTTGGTGTCGCTTCTTTAGCTGTTGTTGCTGCTGCAGGTTTTGCTATGAAACCAGCTTTCACAAAAACAATGGCAGAATGTGATCACTCAGGCAATCACTACACAGAATTAGCAGCAACTGCTACAACTGCAGGTACAAAAGAATATTGGGTATGCTGCTCATGTCACGAACACTTCTTCACACAGCCTGCAGCTGGTACTTGGGCTAATGCAGGTGTTGCAGCTGCAGTTGAATCAGATGATGACAGATACGTTGCTCCATTATGGAAAGCAGTTGGTGGCACTGCAACTTACACAGCAGTTGAAGGCGGTGTTGAAATTACTGGTATTGCAGGCTATGGTCAACGTGTTTATTACACACAAAAAGTTGCACTCGATGGCTTATCATTCACATTTGGTGCTAAAGGTTTAGCTGACCAATTAGGCGACTGCCGTGGATTCTTCTTACATGGTGGAGAAGGTGCTAATTACTTCTCAGAAGAAACATCATTAACATTTACAATCTGGTCATTATATGGACAAAATAGAGGCTTCTTCGGTCATGACCATGATTACAACGCTGCTCCAAAATGTTACACAGATACTACAGGAACAACTGCTGGTATGTCTCCTTCCTCTGCTGCTGGTGGCATGTTAGTTATGAACTTCATGGCTGATCTTGAAATCAAATTTACTTTTGAAGCAGAAGGCACTGACTGGTATAAAGTCACTATGGAATATGCACAAATCTGGGGTTCACCAAACTATAACTCTACAGGTGGTGTTAGCGCTTATACATATGTTAAAAAAGCTGATATCAATCCTGACGCAGATGGCAAAGTTTGGATTAGTGCATTCGGCTTAAGCACACATGAAACAACAACTTCTGATGCAATTATTGTTAAGGGTTTAAACTAATTAACTTTAATTAAATTTAACCACTAGGATTCATCCTGGTGGTTTTATTACGCAAAACAAAAGACCATCAATGATGGCCTTATGTAATTAAATATTATCAATTACTTTGATAATTTCTTAACACCAGAAACGATACCGATAATTCCGTAAATTGAAATAACAGCGCCGACAATGATGTAAAGAACCATCATTAAGTCACCGACTGTTTCTGGGATTAAGGCAAGGATACCGACTGTAATGCAAACTGCAGCGATAACGAATGTAATGACATACCATACCCATTTTGCTTTATAAACAATAAGGAATATGCCTTTGATTAATGATACAGCGCCATAAGTGATTAAGAATACACCTAAGAATAATGTGAAGAATGAGGCTAATAAACCAGGATTAACACATAAAACTACACCGATAGCAATTGCTAATGAAGCAGAAATTAAAGATGCTGTGAATAATTCTTTTGTGTGCGAAATAAGCGCAACAACAATTGTAATTAAGCCATATAAGAATAATGCAGCAGCTAAAACGTAACTAACTACTTCTCCAATAACACCTTGATCTACAATTGCAAAAACAATTACTAATACACCAATAATTAATGTAACGATGCCTTGTACTAAGTCGCCCCATTTATATTTTGACAAAAAATTCATAGTATTTTTTCCTCCTGCAAGTATTATAGAATTAATTACACAAAATTAAATGTTTTTTGTATGGAGGATATTAAATGGACAAAATAAAACTTGAGAAATACGCTGAACTTGTTGCTAAGGTCGGTGCAAGAGTTCAAAAAGGCGAAGAAGTATGGATTATGTGTGGTTTAGATCAACCAGAATTCATCTATATGCTAGTAGAAAAGTTATATCAAGGTGGAGCAGCTAAAGTTGAAGTTCAATGGAATTATGATAAGATTGCAAAACTTCATAATAAATATATGACAGTTAATAATCTTGCAAAATTAACTAATTACAATTTAGCTAGATGGAAATATAGAGTTAAGAAAATGCCTACAACAATTTGGATTGATTCTGATGATCCAGATGCAATGAAAGGTATTAACCAAGCTAAAGCTGCAAAAGCAAGGATGAAGAGCTATCCAAAGATCAAGCCATTTAGAGACGCTATGGAAGGTCAATATAAATGGACAATTGCTGCTGTTCCAGGAAAAGCTTGGGCAAAGAAAGTTTTCCCAAACGTTTCTGAAGAAGAAGCTGTCGAATTATTATGGGAAGCAATTTTTAAAACATCCCGTGTTGATGATGGTGATCCAATTGAAAACTGGAATAAACATAATGAATATTTAACAACACAAAGTAAAAAGCTTCATGATTTAAAACTTGTTGAATTAAGATACAAATCTGAATCTGGAACTGATTTTAAAGTCGGATTAATTCCTGGCATGAACTGGGGAGCAGGTATTGAAAAAGCGCCTAAGTTTGGTTGGTTTAATCCAAATATTCCTACTGAAGAAGTATTTACTTCTCCATATGCTGGTAAAGCAGAAGGCTTATTAGTTGCTTCTAAACCTTTATCTTATAATGGAGAACTTATTGAAGACTTCTCTATTAGATTTGAAAATGGTAGGGCAGTTGAAGTCAAAGCTAAAAAAGGTCAAAAATTATTAGAACATATGATTTCTATGGATGAAGGTGCCGCTAAACTTGGTGAAGTCGCTCTTATTCCTTATGATTCACCAATTAGAGAATCTGGAATTCTTTTCTACAACACATTATTTGATGAAAACGCTGCATGCCACGTTGCACTTGGTACTGGTTTCCCAGAATGTTTACCTGGTGGACTTGAAATGACTCCTGAAGAAGTTCAAGCACACGGAGTTAACAATTCCATGATCCATGTTGACTTTATGATTGGAACAAAAGATTTAGATATCGTTGGAATTGATGAAGACGGAAAAGAAATTCAAATCTTCAAAAATGGTAACTGGGCAATCTAATTAAACATTTTCTAAATTAGTTAGTTCATTAAACGAAATATTCTTATTAATAGCTAATAAATTTATTCTTCTATTAAAGGCGTCGATATTTATCGTCGTCTTTTCTTTATATAAATAGCCATTTCGCCAATATGAGACGATTACATCCTGATTATGGTAATTTACTAATACATCATTGATTTTTTCTGCCTTATCGCTTGAAATGTGTGGTTTATCAGTCTTTTCTTTCGATGACATCAATGAATTTAGAGCATAACCTTGTTCAACAAGTGCTTTATATGGTGCCCATTTTTTAATTCCTCTATCACTCATCTTCTATGTCCTCCAATCTGACTATGTCTTTCTATTGTTGTACTTGCTTTAAGCAAAGCAGATAATCTTAAAATTTTATTCATCCCATATTTTGTGTGGATGTTATCTATTGCTTCTTGCAAATAATGTCTGTTCTCTTCTTTTTTTTCATCATCAAATAAACTTAATTGATGATAAATAGGAGTTATTAATTTTCCAAAGTTTATGCCAACCTGTCTTATTGGTAATTCACTTATATGCTTATTAAATATTTCAATAACCGCGTTATATAAAGTATCTGGATCATCAGAATGATTTAATAATGACATTTGTCGAGAAAATCCTCCGATGTTCCCGCTATAACCGATATATAAAGAAACAACACCTGTTTGCTTATGTTCATTTCTCATTCTTAAAGATAAGTCATCTATCATTTCCCTAATAACTACTTTGATATCTAATGAATTGTAGTCTTTAAATAGAGTTTGTCCGATTGACAAGCTTCTTTCCTTTGGGATGTAAATTTCGTGCATATCTGCTTCGTCTATTCCGTTGCATTGGTTATGGATTTGTTCTCCCATAATGCCAAACAAATTAATGAGATAGTCTTTATTTGATAAAGCAACATCCTTAACTCTATACATACCTAATTTATTTAATTTCGCTTCAGTTCTTGGCCCAATTCCCCAAATTTTACTTAATGGTTCTATTGGCCAAAGCTTAGTTTTTATATCCTCACTTCTTAATGTTGCAATACCATTTGGTTCTTTCTTTGCATATATGTCTAGGGCAACTTTTGCTTGAAAGAAATTATCCCCTATACCACCTGTTGCCTGTAATCCTGTATCTTCTTTAACTTTCTTTAAGATCATTAGAACTATGTCTTTTGGAGACATTTTGTAATAAGCGATATACGAAGTTAGATCGATAAAAGATTCGTCGATTGAATAAACATGAATATCTTCCTCTGATACAAACGACATAAATACATCTATTACTTTATTAGACATTTCGATATATCTTTCCATTCTTGGAACTGCATAAATATAATCATATCCACGAGGTAGTTCTTTAATTCTTAATCTCGACGGTATTCCTTGTGCTTTTAAAAATGGAGTAACTGATAAAACAATTGTGTTTTTGCCTCTATCTTTATCAGCAACAACCAAAGGAGTGGTCCAAGGATCTAGGCCACGGTCAACACATTCAACATAAGAGTAGAATGCTTTTAAATCTATAACGGCAATTGTTCTTCTATTTTCCATGGGCAAATATTAAAACTACAGGTATTGAGAAAATTGGACAGCAGAACAATTGACAAAAAATTTTGTCAGTTATGTATAAAACTTTGGTAAAATCAAAGCATGAAAGTTTTAGGTAAAGAAATTAAAGCAGTAATATTCGATATGGATGGAACTCTTATTGATTCCACCGGTATTTGGAGTGAAATTGACGTTGAATTCTTTAATAAAAGAGGTATTGGTTCAGTTCCACCTGAATATACTGAAGAAATAGTTCATATGGGTTTACTCAAGGGAGCAGAAATGACTATCAATCGTTATCACTTAGTTAATGACACTGTTGAAGGTGTAATTAATGAGTGGAGAGAAGCTGCTAAAGAACATTATCTATATAAAATACCTTTAAAAGCATATGCAGTTGAGATTCTAGAATACCTTAAAAAAGGCGGAGTGAGACTTGCTCTTGCAACTGCAAATGATAAGGAATTATATCAACCTTGTTTAGAAAGATTAGGCATAGAAAAATACTTTGAATTTGTCACCGATGTCAACAAAGTAAAAGAAGGTAAATCATCACCTAAAATTTACGATACGGTATGTGAATATTTTAATGTATCAAGAGAAGAAACAATGGTTCTCGAAGATACGATAGTTGGATTAAAAACCGCGTACAGTAATGGGTTTATTACCATTGCTGTATATGATAAAGCTACCGAAGCAATTGATGAATTAAAGAAAGAAAATTCATTTAAATTTATCAAAAACTTTAAGGAACTGATGGATTAATATGGAAGTACATAATAGTAACTCTTTAGTCAATTTTTCAAACTCAATTTTAAAGAATTTCGGAGTAAAAACTTTTCATGATTCTATTCCAGAATTAGATGAAATTATTAAAGGCCATAAAAAGATAGTTGTTCTTCTTTTTGATGGCATGGGACAAAACATCATACATAAGCATCTAAAAGAAAATTCAGCAATAAGATCGCATTATGTTCATACAATTAATTCAACTCTTCCTCCAACAACAGCTGCAGCAACAACAGCGTTTTTATCTGCTAAATATCCTATAGAAACAGGTTGGCTAGGCTGGATGCAATATATGCCTAAATATGATAGGAATATGATTATG
Organism: Bacilli bacterium; assembly: GCA_045600585.1. Classification (GTDB taxonomy): domain Bacteria; phylum Bacillota_I; class Bacilli_A; order RFN20; family CAG-826; genus JAZRYE01. The sequence continues at coordinate 92,207 of JAZRYE010000018.1, forward strand.
TTTTTGGGTGTTGACTATAATACCGGAGAAAAGATTGAAAAAAACGGAAGAGCAATTGCCTTAAATCTATTTCCATATAAAAGCATTATTGATCTAATTAAAGAATGTTCACCAGAAGCACAAGCTTTAAATATTAGCCAATATCCCGTTCAAGCAAAGGGACCAAAGAAACTTTATCAAGGACGTAAAGCATTAAAGAAAGCCCTTAAAGGAGTAGAATCTGAATTCATTTATTTCTATTGGGGTGATCCAGATTTTGAGATGCATCAAAATGGTATTGATGCGAAAGTTGTTAATAGAACAGTTAAAAGAATTGATCGCTTTGTTAAGAAAGTTGCTAAAGATAATCCTGATACATTGTTTTTAACTTTTGCTGACCACGGTCATATTAACTGTAAATATCTAGATATATGCGAACATGATGATATATATTCATGCTTATCTAAGCACTTAACTCTAGAAAAAAGAACCGCTTCTTTCTTTGTAAAAGATGAAAAAAGAAGCGAGTTTGAGAGACTTTTTAGCAAATATTACGGAGAATATTTTGACTTATTTACTAAAGAAGAAGCAATTAATATAAAGCTTTTTGGTGAAGGAGAACCCGTTACTGGTGTCCTTGATACAATCGGCGATTACATTGCTGTAGCTAAATATGAGTATTCAATCTATGCTTCAAAAGAAACAAAGGAACCAGGTACATATAAAGGCCATCATGCTGGTGGGACAAAAGAAGAAAGATTGATTGATATTTCAGCATTCAATAGATAATCATAAATGCATCATTATGGTGCATTTATTTTTTTATGCGCGTAATGTATTATTATTACCATGAGCAAGACATTCAAATATTTTAAATGCAGTCTAAAAGAAGTAATACTTGGACCTCTATTCAAAGTAATAGAAGTCATCTTTGAATTACTTGTACCTATTATTGTTGCTCGCATTATTGATAATGGTATTAACGGTATAGGTGGCCCTGATAAAAATTACATTTTAAAGATGTCTTTGGTATTAGTTGTTTTTGCTATATTCGGATTAATTTCTACAATCGTTGCTCAGTATTTTTCAGCAAAAGCAGCAGTCAAAATTTCAACAAGTTTACGAAATGATTTGTTTAAAAAAGTTCAGCTCTTATCTCAAGAAGAACTCAATTCGATTGGAACCTCAACTTTAATGACTAGACTTACTAGTGATATTAATCAAATCCAATCTGGAATTAATATGGGTCTTAGACTTTTGCTTAGATCACCAATTGTAGTTTTTGGCGCTGTTGCTGTTGCATTTACTATTGATGTTAAATGTGGATTAATATTCCTCATTGTTGTTCCGTTATTATTTATAGCTGTTTTCTTGATCATGTTCATTTGTGTTCCTAAATATAAGAAGACACAAGAAAGACTTGATACTACAGTTAGATTATCAAGGGAAAATCTTACTGGTGTTAGAGTTATAAGAGCGTTTAATGCAGAAGATAAAGAAATCAAATCTTATGAAAAAGCTAACAAAGAATTAAAAAGAAGCCAGCTATTTGTTAATAGAATAGCTGCGATTACTAATCCTTTAACATTTTTAATTCTTAATGGTTTTACCATTATTCTAATTTATTATGGAGCAATTCGTGTTGAACAAGGATCATTAACACAAGGTGGTGTTATTGCATTATATAATCTCATTGCCCAAATTCTCGTTGAACTTATTAAGTTTGCAAATTTAATAGCATTATTAGCTAAAGCTATAGCCTCTGGTAAACGTGTTGATGCAATCCTAGATTTAGACACAAAAGAATTTGTTTCTGATTCAAAAGAGACATCATCATCTTTTATTTCATTTAAAAATGTTTATATGTCATATAGCCATACTGATAAGTACTCTCTAGAGAACTTATCTTTTGATGTTCAAAAAGGTCAAACAATTGGCATCATAGGTGGAACTGGTAGTGGTAAAACAACTCTAGTTCAGTTACTTTTAAAAACTTATAACGCTGATAAAGGACAAATATTTATTGATGGCAAAGATATTTCTTCGTTAAGCAAAGGTGAAGTTACAAAATTGATTTCATATGTTCCTCAGAAAGCAGTTCTATTCAAAGGAACAATTATGGAAAATCTTTTGTGGGGCAACAAAGATGCATCTATAGAAGAAATAAATAAGGCAATAGAAGTAGCTCAATGTTTAGATATTGTATCCAAAAAAGAAAAAGGATTCGATGAAGAAGTAGAACAAGAAGGAAGAAACTTTTCTGGTGGTCAAAGACAAAGATTATGTATTGCTAGGGCACTTGTTAAGAAATCACCTATTCTTATTCTTGATGATTCTAGCAGTGCGCTTGACTATAAAACCGATGCAAATTTAAGAAAAGCAATTAAAAAATATTCTAAAGATTTAACAACCTTCATTATTTCTCAAAGAACAGCATCTATCGCTGATGCGGATCTTATTATTGTTCTTGATAAAGGAGAAGTTGTCGGATTAGGAAAACATGAAGAATTATTAACTCGTTCTGAAGTATATAAAGAGATCTATGAATCTCAGTTTAAGAAGGCAGAAAAATAGATATGAGAAAGAACTCTGCTTTACTTAGATTATTTAAATATATTAAGCCATATACCTTGTTCTTTGTGGCGTCACTTTTGTTATCTATTCTTTATGTTGTTTCATCACTGCTTATCCCATACTTCTTTGGTAAAGCTATTGATAATTTATTATCAAAAGATATCATTACTAATTTATTTATTAATATTGGTGTATTGATTGGAATTGCAGCAGCCTCTTTATATTTAATGACTCTATCAAATAACCATTTAGCATTCTCCTTAACTAAGGATATGAGAAAGGATACATTTAATAAAATCCATAGATTACCTCTTTCTTATTTGGATACTCATTCTATGGGTGATATCGTTTCAAGAATGGTTAATGATATTGATACTTTAAGCGATGGTTTATTACTTGGATTTAATCAACTGTTTACAGGTGTTGTAACTATCATTATTACTTTGGTAATTATGCTATACATGAATTGGTTTATGGCTGCAGTTGTTTTAGTGTTAACTCCTCTATCACTTTTCTTTGCAAGATTTGTTGCAAAACGCATCCATAAATATTTCCATGAACAATCAGTTATTAAAGGTGAGCAAACTTCATTTATTGAGGAAGCTGTTCCTTATCAAGCTGTCATAAGAGCGTTTGATAAACAAGAGGATTCACAAGTAAAATTTGAAGAAGTTTCTTCTCGATTAGAAAAAGCTTCTATTAAATCCTTGTTCTTTGCTGCCTTAGTTAATCCAACAACACGATTTGTTAATTATCTAGTTTATGCAGTTATTATTTTGGTTGGATCTTTTGTTGTTATTGGAATCATTGATATTGGTGGAAGCGCTTCTTCTTTAACAGTTGGGGCATTAACTACATTCCTAGCCTATGCTAGAGAATACTCAAAACCTTTTAATGATATTTCTTCTGTTATTACAGAATTACAAAACGCTCTTGTATGTGCAAATAGAGTATTTGATTTATTAGATTCGTTAGAAGAAAAAAAGTTTGGTGAAGAAAAACAATTAGAGAATGTCCAAGGTAATGTGTCTTTTGAAAATGTTTCATTCTCATTTACACCTAATCAAAAACTTATTGAAAATATTAACATCAAAATTACAAAAGGTATGAAAGTTGCTATTGTTGGTCCTACAGGATGCGGAAAAACTACTCTCATTAATTTATTAATGCGCTTCTATGATGTTGATTCAGGAAACATTAGTATTGATACCAATTCTTTAAAAACACTCAAGAGAAGTTCTATTCATGAAAACTTTGGTATGGTCTTACAAGATACATGGATTAGACATGGCTCAGTTAAAGACAATATTACTATGGGCTTAGATATTCCTATGGAAGAAATTATTGAAGCCAGTAAAAAGACGCATGCACATTCATTTATTATGAAAATGAAGAATGGCTATGACACAATTCTCGATGAAAATGGTGGTAATCTATCTGCTGGTCAAAAACAATTAATATGCATTACTAGAGTAATGGTTAATATTCCTCCAATGCTCATTTTGGATGAAGCAACATCTTCAATTGATACAAGAACAGAAGTAAAAATCCAGGATGCGTTTGATACGATGACGAATGGTAGAACGTCGTTCTTAGTTGCTCATCGTTTATCAACAATTCGACAAGCTGATTTAATCCTTGTTATGAAGGATGGCAATATTATTGAACAAGGTAACCACGATCAATTAATAGAGAAAAAAGGTTTCTATTACGAACTATATAATTCTCAATTCGCTCATAACTAAAAAAGAGTTCCTATTCAGTCTCGGAACTCTTTTTCTTACCTAAAATATCAATTCTAATAATACCTACAATCGCAGAAGTTAATGAGATTAATTCATTCAATAACCCCATTATATTCAAATTGATTAATTCATATACAACCCATAGTGGACATGTAATAATTGCGAATATTCTAATTTTTAATGGACTTTCTAATGAGAGAGATATTGTTGTTAACACAAGGGCTAATGAAGGGAATATAGCAAGCCATCCCTCACCCATGAAGTACGCTGCTACTCCGCATCCAATAAATGCAGTAATAAATATAATGTACCAGCAGTAATGACGTGCCCACGCATGTTTTTCTTTAAATAAATATATAATTCCTCTAATAATGCCGATTCCGTTTAATAAAACCCCAGCAGGGGCACCTAAAAACAAAAAGTCTAGACACCAGCAAATTGAACCACTTAACTGTAACCATCTAAGTATTTGAGTTTTCTTTTGTTGGTAAGAAATTATATATGATAATAATGCAAGTAATCCGAAAACTTGGGCAATGTATTGCCTTGGTCCCCAAGAGGAGAAATCGAATAATTTCTGCATCAATAACCCTGTCATAGGAAAATTATTTTATATTATATTTGAAGTTTTGTCTTTGCTATTTTTACTAATTACATATGAATTATCTAAAAAGTGATTATAATATCGGTATGGGTCTGTAGCTCACCTGGGAGAGCGCATCGTTCGCAACGATGAGGCAGCGAGTTCGAGCCTCGTCAGATCCACCATATAAGTAGAATAGGTATGATACTCGTGATCGTGCCTTTTTTCATACTTAAATAATGGTTTAAATCCCGATTTTGGTAAGTTAGAAGAACCAATTTGATACAAAAATCGTTAAATCTATAACATAGTAAACATTTTATTGTGTATTTGAAGTATTTATAAAAAAACGATTGCTTGCTATAAAAAAACGAAAGGTACTAATAAAAAAACGATAGCCCTTTAAAAAACGATAGCAAAAATATTGTATACTTTATTGTATACTTTTTGCTTGATATATGGTATACTATAAATGACTTAAGGAGACATACTTCTATGGATAAATATTTGGATATAATTGCAAATTTGCTAAGCTTAAATGATGAATATGAATGGTTAGATTTTAAAGAAAATTGGTTTGATAAAGACGCTATTGGAGAATATATTTCTGCTGTAGCAAATGGTGCCTGCTTGTGTGGAAAAGAATACGGATATATTTTATGGGGAATTAAAGATGGTTCAAAGGAAGTCTTAGGCACAACAATCAATTTCGATAAAGATATAAATCATGAGCCATATAAACATTATTTAGCGAGAAATTTAAAACCAAGCCTCGCTTTTGAAGTCATAGAGAGAGAATATGAAAGTAAGCGTATTGTTTTACTTCAGGTTCCCGCGTCAAAATCAGTTCAAACGAAATACAAGGACACTTCATATTTTAGAATTGGATCAAGTAAGGAAAGAATCGATAAGTTTCCAGAATGGGAACTCAAACTAAATATGACTCTACAAGAAGGTTTTCCTACTATAGTGAACATTGCTGCACCTGATTATGCTCAAGATTTAACTTTTGAAAAATTATTTATGTATTACGCCGCCAAGGGAATTGCTTTAAAGGCTGATAGCTTTGAGCGTAGCCTAAAACTTAGAAACAAGAATGGGCAATACAATATTATGGCGTATATTTTATCGGATCAAAACTCGATTCCTGTCAGAGTTTCAATTTTTAGTGGTAAAGATAAAACTGCTCCATTATTTTCTGTGAAAGAATTCGGCAATACTTGCATTATGTATTCAATGGACAAAATACTCGAATATGGCGATGCGATAAACATCATTCAAGCAGATGAGAGAAATAGAATTTCAGAAAGAAGAGACGTGCCATTATTTGATTATGAAGCTTTTCATGAGGCTATATTAAATGCCTTTATTCATAATAAATGGCTTACTTTAAACTCCCCTCAAATTTCAATTTTCACTGATAGAATAGAAATCATGTCTCACGGTGGATTGGCTATTGACCAAGACGAAAACGGGTTTTATAACGGGGCAAGCTTGCCAGTTAACGATGTTCTAGCATCAATTTTTCTTCAACTAAGAATTAGTGAGCGTTCAGGAAGAGGCGTTCCTAAAATTATTGGAAGATATGGGAAGAATGCAATAAAAATTGAAAAGAATAGAATCACAGTTACCATACCATTTGAAAGATTAGGTGTTAACGAATTTGTGGTATCCAATAAAGTATCCAATAAAGTATCTGATAAAATAAATAAAACACAAGCAAAAATGATTGAGATGATTAGGGATAATCCAAATATAACAATTAGTCAATTTTCTACAAAGCTTGGCTTATCAGAACCCGCAATCAAGAAAAATTTAAAACAGTTGAAAGAATCAGGGCATATTCAAAGAATAGGCTCAAACAAAACTGGATATTGGGAAGTTATTGAATAATAGTTGTGATTTCATATTGAAATAAGGTGTGTTCAAAATACCTTTAGGGTGTTCAAATTGCTCTAAGGGTGTTCATTTTTTGAGATAGGGGTATTCAACCTTGTGTCACAATAAATCAGTTAGATAACATTAATTATTCCAACATTTATTCCTATAATTTGTAATATGTAAAATAAAGTGACATATAAAGTGACATGCTTTGGCACAATAAATGAAAATGAGAAGATTGTATTGGATATTATTTTAAAAAATCCAAATATAACGATAGCTGAAATGGCTAATCAATCAAACAAGTCAATAAGAACAATTAATAGAATAATTAATTCTTTAAAAGAAAAGAATTTAGTACTAAAATTTGGCTCAAATAAAACTTGATATTGGAAAATTTTCTAATAACTTATTTGAAGGTAAATAACTATGAACAAATTGTGGTCAGAAAAAAATAAAAAGATGCAAACACTAATATCGAAAGAAGCTACTTTTGATGCTGGTGTGGATAAATTAATATCATTGAGAAATATATTATTTGAACAAATCACTCAAATATATAATGAGTTGTCTACTGATGATTTTTGTAAAATGCCTTTTAAAAATGCGGATGGATATCATAGCAAGACAATAGCATATTCCATTTGGCATATTTTTAGAATTGAAGATATTGTTGCTCATGAATTGATTGAAGAAGATAATCAAATTCTTTTTACTGATGATTACCTAAAAAGAATCAATGCTCCTATTATTACAACTGGCAATGAATTAAATGGTGATGAGATTAGTGAATTTTCAAATAATCTAAATTTAAAAGAATTATATAATTACGCAAAAGAAGTAATGGAATCAACAAATGATATTATAAGAAATTTAGAATATAAAGATTTAAAGAAAAAATATACCGATTATAAAGAAAAACTAATTAATTCAAAATGTGTTGATTTAAGTGAAGTATGGTTAGTTGATTATTGGTGTAGCAAAAATATAAAAGGATTAATTCAGATGCCATTTTCTCGCCATTGGATTATGCATATAGAAGCAATTAATCGAATTAAATCAAAATTATTAACTAAGGGTGTTAACAGTTGACACGATTAGAGGCTAGAGTGCTAACTTTTTTACACGATTTAAAAGTAGAGGTGCTAAAAATTGTATTAAAACATTTCTGCTTTGACATATTGAAAGAATGACTTTGATACAACACGTCAAAGTCTTTTTTTTAGCAACCCATTTGAGCGAAAGAACAGGTAAGGGTATGCCACTATTGGTGTCTACATATGGGAGAGAAATATTTGATATTTCTGATGAATCCATTAAAGTCACTATTCCTTTTAACTGGCAACATAAGTTTGAAGAATTGGTAGATAACAAGGTAGATAAAATGGTAGATATA
>JAZRYE010000019.1:0-13789 GCA_045600585.1 Bacilli bacterium
GTTTTTTGGCTTCGTTAATATCGTCTTTAAACTGCATGAAATATCTATTTATTCTTAAGTCAGAGTTTCTAAACATACATATATTATAAAACTCGGAGAATTAATCCGAGTTATAGTCGAAATTTATTTCGATTTTGTTCTTCAACCAAGAGAATAATCAATACCAAAATGATAATGACGCATTCCATATAACTCAAATTTCACGAAAGCTACATCTACTAGGTTTCCTTTACCCTCCCTGAATTTAGGTTGCATAGTTTATGCCCCCTACTTTATTAATAGGGAGAAAATGTAAAATTTTTCTTAAAAAAATAATTTTTCTTCTTTGCATCTACTTTTTAAAGAAGAAACAAACGCCTTGTGTTATTATTTAAATATAAATATACTTGTTATCTTACATATGGAGGAATTCTATGGGTTTTAATATTTTTGATGTAACCTCGATTACAACAATTGATCAGAAGATAGCAGAATGGTTTAATTCTTTATCTACTGACGGTTGGAATTGGGGCAATTTAATATTATGTGTTATTGCTATTTTCTTAACAGTAATACTTTGTAGCTGTGTTGGTTTTGAAAGAGAAAAAAGAGGTAGAAGTGCAGGGCTTAGAACTCACTTATTAGTTGGAGTCGGTTCTTGCATTATTATGATTATCTCTATTTATGGTTTCCCAGCATTTGGGGGAACAAGAGATGTTGCTCGACTTTCTGCTCAAGTTGTTGCTGGTGTTGGTTTTCTTGGTGCTGGTGCAATTATGCATACTTCTGGTGGAGGTATTAAAGGATTAACTACAGCTTCAACTATTTGGCTTGTTATGGCAATTGGTTTAGCGTGTGGTTCTATGAATTTTGTATTAGCAGTTTTAGGAACTGCAGTAGTAATGGTAGTCCTTGTCTGGTTTAGAACATTTGAAAGAATGGCAACAAAAAAGAGCCCACAAGTTATTGTTATGGTAAAAGCAGATGTACCAATTATTTCTGCGTTACACAACTCCGCTAATAAGGTTGAATGCCAAATTACTGATTTAGTTACCCAAATGGTTATGGATGGAGGGGTTAGTTATACTCGTGTTACATTCAAACTCAATAATGAATCAGGCAATAATTTAAGAGCTGAGGAATTCGTTAGACTTGTTCAAGAACAAACTCACGCGGTAGATATTCAAATATTGAATCATCACTAATATAAATTAATTGATGTAAAATACTAAAAAAGATGTGAAATTTCAAAACTCACATCTTTTATTATTAATTTCGTCTTCAAGCCTCTTCAGATTTTCAATCAACTCATCAAATGATTTAACATCATCATTTATCATTGCTTTCATTGACTCGAAATCTTTTCTTAATTCTTTGATTCTTTCTTCACTTGGAACTAGAACAATTGCTCCTGGCAATGCTGTTTCAAGATGATCCCAATTATAGTGATAAAATTTTTTCTTGAATGCTATTACTTTTTTTAAGAGTTCGATGTTTTGCAATGCTATATTCTTATATTCTGTCTGGCTAATTTTCCATACATCATAATAATGTCTTGAATATCTTCTTGGCATGCTATTTGGAACTTCTTTTCCATTTTTATCTACTTTTATGGTTGGTCGATGTGCTTCTTGATGAAGAATCAATATTTTTTCCCAGAAAGTTCTTTCTGGCGAGATGCATCTAACTACTGTAGAAAACTTACTCATAATTGGTAAATTCATTTTTGAAATAAGCGGCTTAATCTCTTTCTCAGTTGATGGCAATCTTTCTGCCAGTGGCCCTATTTCAAGTCTTACGCATTGTAATATTCCAGAATTACTAGCGTTATAGATATTTGGATAATTAAAATTTAATACATGTTCGTCTTCTCCAAGAGTGAAATTTGGATTAAAACCTAGAAGCTTTTTCAAGTCTTTTTCCATTGAAGGTTTTAATTTGTTCTTGATGAATTCCATCGCCGCATCTTCAATGTTCTTGTTGTATTTTAGTTGAGCATTATTACTTCTAATTCTATAGACATCATCGTCATTAAATCCTAAGGCGGACCAATTAAGAATCAAATCGATATCTTCGGAAAACCTATTTATTATATCAAAACATTTAGAAAGACTTGTTCCACCTTTAAAAGTAAAGTAATCTTTGAATTCTGAGTAATTGAAAAGATAATCTAGCAATAGTGTTACCCAGTAATCTTTTTCAACAATCTCAGGTGATTCTCTATATTTAAATGAATAGGCATCAAATAAAGCTTTTCTATCTGCGTCATTTAATTTTGCTATTGAATACACACTGCTCTCCTTAACATTTCATAAATCCAAGAAGTGGTTCTTATGCCATTGTTAATTATTTCTTTGTCCTCTTTATCGAGATAACGATTTATTAGTTTAAGGTCTCTATCCTGAACGTTATTTTTACTAATTTCCTTCAATGCTTGTATTGATGTTAAAATTTTGCGGCTTAGAGATGAAATTTCTCTTGTTGTTGAATGCTTGAAGATAATTTGGTTAGCCCCAACATCATATTCTCGATATGGACCATTAGACGTATATGTTATTTTACTTGGAACTTGCGTTGATATTCCTATTATATTTAAAGCATAGTTCCCACTTGGAATGATGTTCCAATTAAATTGTCTTGATATTGCTTCTGCGATTTCATTAATACTTGGACAACATTCAATTCCTAAAGTGATATTTAACTGAGGCTTATAATATATCCCGCGTCTTGCTCTTTTCAAATATCCCTCATCTTCAAGCAACTCCAATGCCTTACTAATACTTTTATAATTTCCTATATCCAAGAAATCATATGATGTGAAAGCCTTGTATTTGGAATTTTCGATTCGATTTAATATGTCGCTTTGAATTTTATACATATGCATCATTCCTTCGCAAATATTGTATAACTTTTGCGAAAATATCACAATACAAAATTCGCAAATATTGTATAACTTTTGCGAAAAGATCTATTCAAATCTTAATCAACTTATTCTTGATGAAATGTAATTTCTCCAGAGGATATATTAACTAAAGTATCCTCTTTTTTAATTAATAGAGAATTATCATCATTTATATCTATAACAGTTATTAATTCTTCTTTATTATTGATTGTCGCGTAGCATTTCTTATTTAATAAGTAATTATTATCTTTAACAACTTTTAGATAGTTTGATTTATTTATTAAAAGAAGAGATAACTCATTTTTTAGCCTGTTATAGACACTTCTTCTAATATTATGAATAAAATACTTTCTTCCTTTTATTTGTCTTATAGACACAGCATTTGCTTCAGTAGGAAATTCCTTTTGATTAACATTTAATCCAATCCCTATCACTAATGCTTCTATCTTATTAGATATAGAAACACTTTCCATTAATATGCCGCATACCTTTTTATCGCCAATATAAACATCATTAGGCCATTTAATAGATACATTAGCAATACCTAATGAATTTAATTTCTTTAATATGACTGCACCTGATAGTAGTGATAGTGAGGCAAATTTATCTATTAATCTTTGATCTTTAATTAGTAAAGAAAACATGAGATTATCACCTTTATTGCTTACCCAGACTCTATCGTTTCTACCTTTACCTTTACTTTGATAACTAGCAGATACAAAAGTCATGTTATCTAACTTTTGATAATTTCTTTTTAAATATGCGTTAGTGGAATCAATTTTTCTAAAATGCATATTTATATATTAATGCAAGAAAAAAGCAGAACCAATTGATTCTGCTTATTTTTAATTAATTAACTATTAAGCGAATAATAGTAATAAGACACCAGCCGCAACAGCTGAACCGATAACACCAGCAACGTTTGGTCCCATTGCGTGCATTAATAAGAAGTTACTTGGATCTTCTTTAACGCCTTCTTTATGGACAACACGAGCTGCCATTGGAACAGCAGAGACACCAGCTGCACCAATCATTGGGTTGACTTTGCCTTTTGTTAACTTGCACATTAACTTACCACCGAGTACACCAGCAGCAGTAGCAATAGAGAAGGAAATAATACCTAATACGAAGATGAGGATTGTATCTAATGTTAAGAATGTTGCAGCATCAGCAGTACATCCAACGCATACGCCTAATAAGATTGTAACGATATACATTAATGAATTTGCTAATGTTTCTGTAATCTTTGGAACAACACCTGATTCCTTAACTAAGTTACCAAGCATTAAACAACCGATTAATGGTCCAGCACTTGGAACGATTAAACATGTAATGACTGTAACAACGATAGGGAATAAGATCTTTTCTTTCTTGGATACTTCTCTTGGAGCTTCCATTTTAATTTGTCTTTCTTTCTTTGTAGTAAGAAGACGAATTATTGGAGGTTGGATAACTGGAACTAATGCCATGTATGAGTAAGCAACAATAGCAATAGAAGACAAGTATTCAGGAGCTAATTTAGATGTAACTAAGATAGCTGTAGGGCCATCAGCACCGCCGATGATACCGATACTGGAAGCCATTTCTGGTCCCCAGTTGATACCTGGGATGTATTTGCCCATTAAGATAGCACCGATAAATGTAACGAAGATACCAATTTGAGCGGCAGCACCTAATAACATTGTTTTCTTGTTAGCAATGAGTGGTCCGAAGTCAGTAGTAGCACCGATACATAAGAAGATTAAACAAGGATAAATACCCCATTTAACACCATAATAGAGATAACCAAACATACCAGTGTAGTCATAGTTATAGACATGTTTAATATCGTTTAAGACTGCATTTGTAAATCCTAATGTAGTAGGTGCATCAGCAATAAATGTTGGAACATTGACTACATCGTAGATTTGATGAGAAGTAGCTCTAACAACATCAGTACCTAATTGTTCAAAGATATATTTACTTTGTTGAAATGTGATGCCAGCTTTAGATGCAAATCCATCGATAGTATATTCGGTTGCGCCTTTTGCGAATATTTCATCAGCAACTCCAGGGAGGTTGACGAGTAACATACCAAAGGCAATTGGGATAAGAAGATAAGGCTCGAAGTCTTTCTTGATTGCCAAGAATAATAGGACACAAGCAACAGCAATCATTATGAGGTTTTTCCAGCCACCGTCGGCCATAAAACCTGCTACGCCTGTTCTTCTTAAGAATTCGATAAATGTATCACCAATAGCAGAGAATACCATAATAATTCCTATTTAATAGTGAACATTGCTTGTTTAGCAGTAACGCTTTGTCCTTTTGTAACTAATACAGATGAAACTTCACCGTCAAATGGAGAGACGACTTCATTCTCTAATTTCATTGCTTCTACGATGACAAGAACATCACCTTTTTTGACTTTTTGGCCAACAGAAGCTTTGACATTGACGACTGTTCCTTGGATTGGAGAAGTAACTTCTTTACCTTCACCAGCAGCAGCTGGAGCAGCTTTTACTTCTTCTTTTTCTTCTTTTTTGCTTTCAAGAGAAGCTTTGCTCTCTTCAATGCTTTCGAGTTCGACTTTATATGTCTTACCGTTAACTTTTACTTTATAGATTTTCATATTTATTAATCCTCTATTTTCTTAATGCTTACTAAGCGAGCATTTTGCTTTGTTTCTTTATAGAAATCAATTGTCGCAACAATAGCAGCGACTGCTGCATCTTCATCTTCATCAAGAATTTTGTTTTCATCTCTAGGTTGAATATGGGAGAAAGAATCAACTTTCTTCATTCCCATTTGAATCAATGTAGATAAAACAATAATTACTAATAATGCAGCGAAGACAATGATGATTGCGATAAGAGCGACAATAAGAGAATCGCTAATATCGAAACCTTCAGTTTTATAAACGCCGAATACCATAATTAAGCCTCTAACTTAATTGTAGTAACTGTAGCTTCTTCATTTCTCTTATTGATAAATTTGAGAGCTACATCTCCGAATAATGCAATACTTAATACATCTTCATCGGATTTAGCAATGCCTTTATATTGTTTCTTTAATGCTTCAAATTCTGGTTTTAAGTCATCAGCAGGTCTATAAGTGATAACTGGATCATCACCAATAATCTTCTTTCTGATTTCTTCATCAACTGGTGCAGGAGATTGGCCATATTTACCATGTAAGTATTCGTTAATTTCCTTAGGAACCATCTTATAACGTTCACCATTTAAAACGTTTAATACAGCTTGTGTACCAACCATCTGTGATAATGGAGTAACTAGTGGAGGATATCCCATATCTTTTCTAACGTTTGGAACTTCTTTTAAGACTTCATCTAATCTATCAGAAGCACCTTGTTGTTTTAATTGGTTGATTAAGTTAGATAACATACCACCAGGAACTTGGTACTTAAGAATATTTGGATTAACGGATAAGACTTTTGGATTTAATAAACCGTTATCTAAATATTTTTGTTTGACTGGCATCATTTTTGCACTTGCAGCATTTAACATTTCCATATTTAATTTTGGATCATGTTCAGTGCCTCTTAATGCAGCGCATAATGATTCAGTACATGGTTGTGAAGTACCACCAGATAATGGAGCCATAGCACAGTCGACAATATCGACACCTGCTTCAATGGCTTTCATATATGTCATTTCACAGATACCACCTGTGCAGTGACTATGTAATTCGATAGGTAACTTTGTATTCTTTTTGAGCTCGCTAATTAACTTATAAGCATCTTCAGGGAGCATAACGCCTGCCATATCTTTAATACATAAAGAGTCAGCGCCTAATGCTTCAATTTTCTTAGCTAATTCAACATAGTATTCAACTGTGTGGATTGGTGAAGTAGTGTAGCTTAATGCAATTTGGCATTCACCGCCATATTTCTTACAAGCTTTAACAGCACATTCTAAGTTTCTAATATCATTTAATGCATCGAAGATACGAATGATATCTATACCATTTTTAATGGATTTTTCGACGAATTTTTCAACTACATCGTCTGCGTAGTGACGGTATCCTAAAATGTTTTGTCCACGGAATAGCATTTGTAATTTAGTATTCTTACAAACTTTTCTAACTTTTCTAAGTCTTTCCCATGGATCTTCATCTAGGAATCTTAAGCAAGAATCAAATGTAGCACCGCCCCAAATTTCAATAGCGTGGTAGCCAACTTGATCAAGTTCTTTAAGAGCAAGAAGAACTTCTTCTGTGTTCATTCTTGTTGCGAATAAGGATTGGTGTCCGTCTCTCAATCCTGTTTCAACGATTTTAACACCCATAATAACTTTTTTGCCTCCAATTCAGCATGGTATTCGAGCAATAGGCCCGAAATCGATATAATTCTATCATTATATTTATTTAAAAATATAGTCCCTAAATGAAAAATATTACTTTTTAAACATAATATAGAATAATTTTGGTATATGGATTAAAATCTTATATATGTCTTTTATATTTAATAAAAATAAAGAAATTAAAATTTATGTAGATAAGAATGAACCTACTTCTTTATTACTTGCTGTTAAATCATTAAAAGAAGATTTAGAAGCTATGTTTGGAGTTGTTACTCTTATTGATAATCAAATGAAAGCAGATATCCTTGTTGCTAGTGATGATTCATTTGCATATGAGGAAGAGTCTTTCTACTGTATTATGTCTTCAAGAATCTATATCACTGGTAAAGGTGATTTAGGTGCAATATTTGCTATCTATTCTTTTTTAGAGAACGAATTAAATGTTCCTCCATTCTATAAGATTGAAGGATTAAAACTTAGAAAAAGAGATTCTTTAGAATTAATTGATAAAACAGTTGATACACATCCTCATACAAGATGGAGAGGATGGTTTGTTAATGACGAAGATTTATTAACAGGATTTAAGAATCTTGGAACAAGAGATATTGATTATAACTTTTATACTAAAGTAATTCATCCAGATATGATGGATATCATTGCAGAGACTGCACTTAGATATAGAATGAATTTAATTATTCCTTCTACATTAGTAGATATATGTTCACCATATGAAGAAAAGTTAATTGAAGTATGTTCTTCTCGTGGATTATATATCTCTCAACACCATATTGAACCTATGGGTGTATCTAAATTTGGATTTGCTAACTATGTTAAAGCTAATAATTTAAAAGAAGGATTCTCATTTGTATCTAATGAAGAAGCTTTAACTAAATGTTGGGAATACTATGCTTCTAAATGGAGCAAATATCCTCGTGTTATTTGGCAGCTCGGTCTTAGAGGGGGAACAGATCGCCCAGTTTGGGTAACAGAATCTAATATCCCTGAATCAAGTGAAGCAAGAGGTGAACTCATTTCACGTGCAATTAAGAAACAATACGACATTATTAATAAAGTCTATCCATATGAAGTGATTACAACTTCGACATTATGGATGGAAGGAGCAGAATTGATTAAGAATGGTGATCTAAGATTGCCAGAAGATACAATTGTTGTTCTTTCTGATATTGGTATGTCAGGCTTATTTGGTGATGATTTCTTTACCATAAAAAGAAAAGAAGATAGAAAATATGGTATTTATTACCACGCAGCTTATTGGCATACAGGACCACATTTAGCAGAATGTGTTAAACCAGAGAAGATGAAATATTCTTATGATTTAACAAGAGATTATAGAACAGATAATTATTCGATGTTAAATGTTGCAAACATTAAAGATTTAACATTCTCATTATATTTAAATAGCAAACTTGCTTTTGAAGATAATGTTGATTTAGAAGAAACATTACTTAAATATGCAAGATTATATACAAAAGATTTTGATGTTGAACTTAAAGAAGCAATTAAAGAATATTATTTATGTTTAGGTGATGTTGGAGAAATTGAATATGATAAGTTCTGTCATAAATATGATTTCTCTTATCATAGATATGAGAACTTACCATTCCCTGTCGTTTCGATTAACGATGGAATGATTAGAAGTTCAATCATGAACATACCAGTAGAACAAAAGAAAGTCACAATGACAAAACTAATGAAAGATACATTAGTAAATGGCATGAATGGCTTAGCTGATGTTTATAAGAAATTTAAAAACATCGGTAAAGAATTATGTGACGGCTATATTGAAGGATTTAATCAACACTGGACTTATGAATCTATCTATATGCAAGAGATGTTAGCGGCTGGATATAGTTATTACATCGCTCATGAATATTACTTTGCTAATGACTATGTTGAAGCAAGCAAATACTTTGATGAAGTTAATGTTCACTTTAATAACATCTTAGAACTTAGAAAGAAATATTTTACAAACCAATACTCTACTTGGTTTAAAGAAGATGGCAAAATCGGTGTTGAATTCTTAAAGAAAATTATATTGGAACAAAAAGAAACTTTACTTAAGTAATGGGAGAATTATATGTTTAGTTATTTAGATGGTAAATCATTATCTTTTAAAGATTTAAATAAAATTATCGAAAAGATATCAGTTGAACAATTAAAAATTAAATCATATTGGAAAAACTTTGTTGATGTTTATAGAACTAGAGAAGACATTAACGATGATGGATGGAGAGGCGAATTCTTCGGCAAGATGATGAGAGGAAGCGCACTTATCTATCAATATTCAAAAGATAAAGAACTATACGATGTTTTAACAGAAGCAGTTAAAGATATGTTAACTACTCAAGATGAATTAGGTAGATTCTCAACATATACAGTAGAAAAAGAATTTAATGGTTGGGATGTCTGGAGTAGAAAATATGTCATTACAGGTATGCTCCATTATTATGAGATATGTAAAGATAAGAATCTTAAAAAGCAAATTGTTGAAGCGTTAAGAAAACATATTGATTACATTATTTCTAAAGTTGGCAAAGACAAATTATCTATTGTCGAAACATCTAACTGGTGGGGTGGCATCAATAGTGCTTCTATTTTAGAAACTATTGTTGGTTTCTATAACATTGTTAAAGAAGACAAATATTTAGAATTTGCTAAATATATTATTTCTACAGGTGGCACACGTGAACAAAATGTCATTGATGCAGCTTATGAAAATAAATTAATGCCATATCAATATGTCAACACAAAGGCATATGAAACTATGTCATTCTTTGAAGGTGTATTTGAATACTATAAAGTAACAAAAGAAGAAAAATTGTTAACTGCAGTTATTAACTTTGTTAATGCAGTTAGAGATACTGATTTAACATTATTAGGATCATGCGGTTGCACTCATGAATTATTTGATAATTCTTCTTTAACACAAATCGTTGAAAAAGATTTAATCATGCAAGAAACATGCGTAACTGTTACTTGGATTAGATTAAATACAAAATTATTAATGTATACAGGTGATATTCAATATTTTGAAAATATGGAATCATCATTCTATAACGGTATGATGGGATCTATTAACTCTAATAACCAAAAACTATATACATTTGAAGTTAAAGGTTTAGTTGCCCCAATGTTATTTGATTCATATGCACCTTTAAGAAACTCAGTTAGAGGTAAAGGTACTGGTGGATTTAAGATGTTTAAAGACGGTAGCTATTTTGGTTGCTGTATTGCTATTGCCGCGGCAGGATTTGCTTTAATGCCATTAACTGCAGTAATGAGAGAGGATGATACTTTGGTATTTAATAATTACTATACTGGTAAAGTTAAAACTAAAGATGCATTTATTAAGATTAATAGTAAATATGAAACAACTGGTAAAGTTGTTCTCAAATTTGTGAAAGAAGGACAATATAAACTTAAATTAAGAGTTCCTTCTTGGTCTAGTGAATCAGTACTTAGCTATGATGACATCAAATTAATGGTGGAACCTGGTTATGTATGCGTTGATGAATATTTTGAAGTAGGGGATGAAATCACTCTTCAATTTGATACATCATTAACTGCTCATGTAATTGATGATTCTGTTGCATTTACTAAAGGCGTAACATTACTTGCATTCGATGAAGAAAAACAAGATGTTTCATATAATGAAGTAGTCATTGATTTAAAGAAATTAAAAGCAAGAAACGCTAAAAAGAACATAAGTGAAAAAATGCGTTTGAGCATTAACGGCTACACATTCTCTGATTATGCTTCTTGTGGCAAGAACTACCGTGGCAAAGCCATGGGCTGTTGGGTAAGAGCAAAATAATTGAATTGTTATAAACAAATAAAAGCAGAACCATTCGATTCTGCTTTTTCAATATTTAACTTTTTTTGGTTCACCGTATTCTCGTATCATAGCTTCTTTTGATACAACCCATTGTTTTCCAAATTTACAAACATCTATCCCATTGATCAGTTTCCCATATGATACAGCCTTGCGCAATGCAGATTCGTTTAAATCCCATAGCTGACATGCTTCCGTAAACGCTATTAGGTTATCAAATGGAGTTTTTATTTCTACTCCGTTAAAAAATAACTCATCACAAGATAGGTCAATTTCATCAGACCATGATATTCCATATCCACCTTGATCAACTTGAACATCATAAAATGAATGTCCAATTTTCAGCTTATTGAATACTTCCCATTTCTCGAATAGTGGTTTTATATCGTATTTTTTACTAATTCCTTCTGCAAAAGAGACTAATACAATATAGTCTTCTAGAGGAAGAACTGATTTGATTTTGTGAAACATAAATTACTCCAATCCTGGGATAGTAACAAAGTTTTGTGTATCCCATATATTTTGTACTTCTTCTCTATGCATGGATAACCATTCATTAATTAACGATACCGCCTTTTTAGGCAAATCTCCATCAAGAACAGAACCATCCTTGATGATAATGGATCCAGAAAATTCACCATATATTGCATGAATATGTGGTGGTTGATGTTCGCTTTGCTGAAAATACATCTTAATTATAATTCCATAAAATTTTGAAATGACTGGCATATCTTTAATCTCCTGTCAACTTCATTATATCACTGTAGCGTGATAATTCAATGTAATCATAATTTCATTATTAATACTAAAGTATGTGCATAGAATGTGGACAACATACACATATAGTGTTATATTTTAAACGAGAGGAGGATTATATGGCAAAAGTTAGCACTAATATTAGTCTTGACCCTGAATTGAAACAAGCAGCGATAGATTTATTCTCAAATTTTGGCTTAGATTTATCTACAGCTATTTCTATTTTTTTAGCACAATCAGTTCGAGAAAAACGCATTCCTTTTGAAATCAAAATGGATGTTCCAAATGAGACAACTAAAGCTGCACTTAGTGAATACGATGAAATGAAGAAAAACCAAAAGAAATATAAACGTTACTCTTCTTTAAAGGAAATCGTAAAAGACAAATGAAAAGCAGAATCAAACGGTTCTGTTTTTTTCTTATATTTAACTATTTTGAGTTATTGAAAAACTATCGGATTTCCGATATAATTATGGCATGACTTATTTAGATTTGATTTCTTTAAAACACTTAACTAATTATAAAATAAGTAAACTATACGGTTTGCCTTTAACAACTCTTCAAGATATTGCTTCAGGGAAAAGCTCATTATTAAATTGCAATGGGAAAACATTACTCACTTTATCCAAAGCTTTAAATGTTACCATTGAAGATTTGTTATCTCTAGAACCAGAGGATAGTAAAACTGATTTACCTGTTTTTCTTAAAAAGTCTATTGACTCATTTAGGAAAGCTCTTAGGACTAATTCGACTTTGCTTGATTGTTATTTTGATGAACTCTGTAGTTCAATAAACATTGCAGAAATCGAACAATATATTACTCATGAAATTGCAAACAAAATTAGAAGGAGGTATTTTACTAATGATTAACTTTACTAATCTTCCAAAAAAGAAGAAAGCATATGGCGGAGCTAATGGCAATAAAATGTCTGTTATTTATAATAATGAAACATATATGCTAAAGTTTCCAACTCATGCTTTAAAAAATGCAAATCTTTCATATTCGAACAGTGCTGTTTCTGAGTATCTTGGATGTCATATTTTTAATATGCTTGGAGTTCAATCGCAGGAGACCATTTTAGGCACTTATTTCCATAATGGAGTTGAAAGAGTTGTTGTAGCTTGCAAGGATTTCGTTAAAGATGATGAGCAACTTTTCGACTTTGCTAGCGTAAAAAATCAAATTATTGATTCTAATTCTAACGGATACGGAACTGATATAAATGATGTTATAGAATCTATAGAAAAGCAAACTGTAATTGATCAAAACATTTTAAAAGAACGTTTTTGGGATATGTTTGTAATAGATGCGTTGATTGGAAACTGGGATCGTCACAATGGAAATTGGGGATTTCTATATAATCAAAAACATGATACTTTACGGTTGGCTCCAGTTTATGATTGTGGGTCATGTTTGTATCCTCAAATAGATGAAGACTTGATTACAAAAGTTTTATCATCAAAGGACGAACAAAATGCTAGAGTATATAATTTGCCTACTAGTGCTATCACTCTAAATGGATCAAGGATTAATTATTATAATTTTTTTATTTCACATAAATACAAAGAGTGTGATAAAGCATTATTAAAAATTGCATCAAAAATAAACTTAGATTTAATAGATAATTTGATAGACGAAGTTATAGTTTTATCTGAAAAACACAAATTATTTCTAAAATTGATGATTAAAATGCGTTTCGAAAATTTGATATTAAAACCAATAAAGGAAAATATAAGAAATATGAATTTTCCAAACAAATTGACAGAAGAGGCACTTGCTGAATTTGAAGAGATGAAATCAAATAAGAAAAAATATAAGCGTTACTCTTCTTTAAAGGAAATCGTAAAAGACAAATGAAAAGGGGCTGTTCGAAAACCTATAGGTAAGTAGGAGCCCTTTTCTTATGCAAAAATTAAGAACAATTATAATAAATAGATGATTTTTGTTTTGGGAAATTATTAATTAAGAAAAACATTAACGGTTCCTCCGAGGTTACA
>JAZRYE010000020.1:0-2447 GCA_045600585.1 Bacilli bacterium
TGGGCTCACTTTAAAATAATTTTAATATTTTTGTAAAACACCCCCATCAAAATAGGGTTGAAATGTCCTTATAGTGAGGAGGTATTTTATATGACTATTGAAGAAAAAAATAAAATATTAAAACTTAGAGATGAAGGAAAAAGCTATGGTGAGATTTCTACTATAACTGGCATAAGCAGAAGTTCGATTAGTTCTTTGTTATCTAGAAAGGCAGATAAAATAAATAGTGAAACTTGTAAGAATTGTGGCACTATATTGAAAATGGTGCCTGGAAAGAAGAAGAAAAGTTTCTGTTGCGACTCCTGTAGATATGAGTGGTGGAACAATAAAAGAAAGTCTATGGGTGGTAACAATGGAAGATAATAAGTTTAAGTATATTCATTCAATGAAACAAATGCTAACCTTATTTAAAAGAGGAATTATAAATGAAATTGAATATGAAAAAATAGAAACCAAACTGTGCGTTAAATATTGTATCAACATTGACTCTCTTATTAGAACTAAATACTTGATAAAAAACTGTTTTAGAGTGATTAATGTATGTGAAAAGGAGAGTATTGAAGATGAGTGAAATACAAGTTATTAAAGCTGCTCCACAAAGTAAGCTTTATAAAAACGTATGTGCCTATGCTAGAGTTTCAAACGGAAAAGACGCAATGCTACATAGTTTATCTGCTCAGGTGAGTTTCTATAGTTCTTATATCCAAAGTCATAGTGGATGGATTTATAGAGGTGTTTATTCGGATGAAGCAATAACAGGTACAAAAGAAAATCGACCAGGACTACAGAAAATGTTAGAAGACTGTAGAAATGGAATGATTGATATTATTATTGTTAAGTCAATATCAAGACTTGCAAGAAATACAAATCTCTTTTTAAAAACAATAAGAGAATTAAAAGAACTAGAAGTAGATGTTTTCTTCGAAGAAGAGAAGATTAGATTATTATCTGCAGAAGGTGAATTCTTACTAACAGTTTATGCTTCATATGCACAAGAAGAATCTAGATCAGTTTCAGAAAATATGAAATGGCGTATTAAGAAGGATTTTGAAGAAGGTATTATGTGGGGTGGAACTGACTGCTTGGGATATAAAGTGGTTAATAAAAAATTTGTTATGGTTCCAGAACAGGCTGCATTAGTAAAACATATCTTTGATTTAGCATTAGCTGGAAATGGGAAATTAAAAATTGCTAAAATCTTGAATAGCAAAGGATATAAAACTATGAGAGGTTGTGAATGGCAAGATTCCATTGTAGGTCATGTTTTAAAGAATATTACATATACTGGAGATTTACTTTTACAAAAAACCTATCGAAAGGATCACATGACAAAAAGAAACATACGTAACTATGGTGAAAAGAAAATGTACCTTGTTGAAAATGATCATGAACCAATTATTTCAAAAGAAACATTTAATAAAGTGCAAGAATTAATGAATCAAAGAGATTTTACAAAGCCATTCAAAATGATAAGATATCCTTTTACTGGAATAGTTAAGTGCGGTATTTGTGGTGGTAACTACAGACATAAAACAACTAAATATAAAGATTTCTGGCAATGTTCATTATATGAAAAAAAAGGAGTTGAATTTTGTAATTCTCATAAAGTCCCTACTTCAAGATTAGAAGAGGCGGTTCAAAAAGCTTTAGATGCAGATAAATATGATGATGGATTAAT
Source organism: Bacilli bacterium (assembly GCA_045600585.1). Lineage (GTDB taxonomy): Bacteria > Bacillota_I > Bacilli_A > RFN20 > CAG-826 > JAZRYE01. The sequence continues at coordinate 1,679 of JAZRYE010000020.1, forward strand.
TGAAACAATTTCAAAGATAGAAGTATTCAATCAAAATAGGATATTAGTTTTCTTTAAAGATGATAGACCTGCTTATGAATATTACTGGACGCCTGATTCAAGAAAATGGACTGATGAAATGAAAGAGCGTGCTAGAATAAAATCAAAGGCAGAAGTACACAATAAAGAAAGAGGGGTAGATGGAAAATGGCTAAAGTTACAATAATACCAGCGACAATTCATCCAATAACACACAAGTCAACAAGTAATGATGTTAAAAAAAGAACAGCTGCATATGCAAGGGTTTCAACTGAATATGATGAACAAGCATCATCATATGAAGCTCAAGTAGATTATTACACAAGATACATTAAATCAAGAAGCGATTTAGAGTTTGTTGATATTTACACTGACGAAGGAATAACAGGAACTTCAACAAAGAAAAGAACTGGCTTTATGAATATGATTAATGATGCTTTAGCTGGAAAGATAGACTTTATAATAACAAAGTCCATATCTAGGTTTGCAAGAAACACTCTTGACACTTTAACTTATATTAGAAAATTAAAAGAAAAAGGAATAGAGATATTCTTTGAAAAAGAAAACATTTATACTTTAGATTCTAAAGGTGAGTTGCTTGTAACAATTATGGCAAGTTTGGCTCAAGAAGAAAGTAGATCAATTTCTGAAAATGTAACTTGGGGACAAAGAAAAAGCTTCAAGGATGGAAATGTTCATTTAGCATATTCTCATTTTCTTGGTTATACAAAAGGCGAAGATGGAAAATTAA
>JAZRYE010000021.1:0-61589 GCA_045600585.1 Bacilli bacterium
TCTCTCTTTCTAATTCATCTGGAGCGGTCCAATATTTATCTAGTTTATTCGTAGTATAGAATCTAAATAATTTAGCAATATTCATTCCTAAAACATTTAGCATTATTTCGGTTGAAACATTTCCTATTCCTCTTCTTCTAGCTCTTGTATAGCCATAGTCTTGTTTTTCTATACCAAAAGAGCCTTCAACTTGAATAGAACGATTAACCCTTATTTCTATTCCTTTTGGAGATAATAGATTTTGGTGGCTTTCATATTTAAGTCTTTCTAAATCTTTAACTACTTCAAAAATTTTAAAATCTTCGTCTATCCTTCTCATATATTTTTTACAAAAAGGCATCCATCCACATGAGTTGCATCCAGTAACTTTATAGAATATCCCTTCTGCCTTTTTCGGATGGCGATTAATTATATTCACTTGATAACCAAAATTTCCATTTAAACAAGTAATCGTATCATCATCATTAAGGTGATAACAGTCCGGGTTTCTTCCTGATTTGTTTCCCTCCCATGACTGATGTTTGACATAACTTTCTATATGATTGCATTTAAGATAGCGATAATTTTCTAATGATCCATAGCCTGCATCAGCGCATACTCTTGCTGGAAAATAACCATATAATTTAAAGAATTTATCTAAAACTGGAATAAAATCATAAAGATCTGTTCTAGATTGAGAAACGTGATATGAAAAAATGTAGCCACGTATTACTAGATGCTGGACATTGTATGCAGCATGCATATTGCTGCCTAATCCAGAATAGTAATCAGCCTTTAATGCCATCGCGGTGGCATCTTTATCTGTTTTATAATATGAATTTCTATTAGGACCACATATCTCTTCCTTTTCTTCATATTCATTCACCTTCAAAGCCATTGATGTTAAAGCTTTGCTAACTGATTTATAAGTTTTCTCATCCATTTCAAGCTGATGATATTTTAAGTTTATTAAAGCTGTGACAATGGTTGAACTTCTTATCATTTCTTCTCTAAAGTCTTCTAGAAGGTGATATTGATTAATAATTTCAGAAGCTTTAAGAGTAAGATTTTTGTGATGCTTAATAGGTTTCCAAACAAACTTGTATTTATTAGCGTTTGCCTCATACTTGGTTCCATCAATAAAAGCGTCTTCAAATATAATCCCAGTTTCATTTTGTATTTCTTGATTTATAAGGGAAAATATTTCTTCTTCATTGGGAGAAATGACTTTGTTAATAAATTTACAAATTGTTGAATAATCTAACTGTGTTTGTTCCATTAAATAGATATATCTAAGATCATGTTTGCAAGCATCTTCTATATCTCTTAGTGTTGATTTTTTAAATGCAAAGCCATACAAAATTGTAGCAAACAAATTGTAATAGTTTGAGTTTGGTCTTCCACCTTTTTCTGTATTATTTTTTACATATTTGCAAACAATATCTCCGACTCCTGAATTTTCTAAAAGTAGCAAAAATTTATCAATTTTCTCTCTTTCCTTCTCCTCTAAATCGAAGGAAGGAAACAAAAATACTTTTCTTGTGATAAAATAAGGCATGTACAATACCTCCTTAGACAAGAATATTGTACCAAAAGAGGCGAAATCTTATAAATTTGCCTCTTTTTTGCATAATAAAAGGACTGTGAATCACCTTATAGGTTTTTCAACAGCCCCTAATGTATAAATAATATTTTTAAATAATTGATTTAACAAATGAGTAACTATCTCTGACGATAGAACTCTTACCATTTTTCCATGTTCCAATTCTTTCCCATGAATATGGTCCAATGCCAAAGTCTTCTTGACCTTGTGTATGATGTGGTCCCATTTGGTTACGTTTGCTAACTGTTAATACGAGATCAAAGACGTTCTTACCCTTCTTTAATTCTTTAGATAAATCTAATCTGGATGAGAACATCATTCTTTGAGGCTCGCCATTATTTAAAGAAACATCAATTAAGTGGAATCTTCTATCGAAATATAGATATTTATTTGTATCTTCAACTTCAACTTCTTGTCTTAAGTGGATGTCGCCAAATAAGAATGGATATCCGTCTCTAATTAAATTAGTTACTTGCTTCTTTTGCTTTGCTAAATAGAAGTTTTCACCAATTTCGATATCATCTCTGATTCCTTTAGAGAAATCACCGAATACACCGAAGTTACCTTTTAAATAGATAGCTTCGACGTTTGAATCATAAGCTAAGCAGTTTCTTAAACTTTCAGTTACGCCTTCACCGAATAATGCATAGTAGACATTTTCGCTTTGCCAGTAGTTCATAACGACCTTGACTTCGTTCTTACCAACTTTTAATAATGAGGCTGCTTTATATTCTAATAATTCATCATCAGCAACTAAACCATCTGATTCAACTTTTGTTCCATTTACATATACTTCTTTAATATTTTCTTTTTCAATTAAAGCACTACAAATAGAAGGAACTTCTTTAACATCAAATTCATATTTTAAATACAAATCACCTTTGTATCTTGTTTCTAATAATGTATTAAAGATACCCATGTAGTGGAGGGGTTCACTATAGTTCTTGTCATCTGTTGAATATCTTGGATAATCAAGAGTCATATAGTTTTCAACTTCTCCAACAACTTCATATTCATCCTTTAATGTTAATGGAGATAATTTCTTTTCTTCTTTAACTTCTTCATTAGAGAAATAAAGGATATATGATTGGCCTTTTTCTAAGAATAAATCGCCAGAAATAACTTCATATTCATCCTTTAAAATATTATAGGATTTAAATGATTTATATCCTTTAACTGTAATTTTGATGTTGTTGTCTTCTTTACAGTTAACTACGTATAAATATGGTTTTCCTTCTTTATCTAATCTATAAGAAATACGAATGTCATCTTTTTCTTCAGCAAAGAAATCTAATTGATCAATCATTTCTCCAAATGATGTGTTTGTTTTTAAATATGGATAATCATAAGGTGTCCATTCTAAGTATTCTGGTTTGTCACCTGCTAATAAGATTTTGCCACCTTGTGCAACATATTCTTTTAATAAAGCTTCTGTTGTTTTATCCATTGTGTAAATCTTTGGTAAGATGACATAGTCATATTTGCATAATCCCATAATTAATTGCTTGTTTTCAACTTTGCCGTATTTTGCTAATAAAGTTTCATCAACAAAATGATATGGAATATGTTTATTAGATAACTTAAATACTAATTCTCTAAATGGATTATCGATATCCGCACATGATCCATCCATGTCATCTCTCTTGTAATTGAAATAGACACTTCTAATTGGTTGAAGAACGGCAACATTAACTTTTTCTGTTGAGTTAGCAAGTAATTCTCCTAATACTGAGAAGTAGTCATTAAATTCTTTAAAGTTCTTTTCAATCCAAGGATTAACACTTGAGAAGTGAGATGGATAATCTCTCTTTCTTTGTCCATTTTCTTTATATGGGAGTAAGTGTTGGCACATGAGGTTGACTCCGTCAACATACATGAATTCCGCTAATTGTTTTAATTCTTTTGGATTAACATCCCATCCACAGCAAGCAAACATTTCAGATAGTACTTGTTTCTTGCCTAATTGAGCACAGACAGATCCAACTTGTTTAGGAGCAATTGGAGTTCCAACATATCTTCCTAACCAGTCCATTCCTGGGATGTGTTCATATTCATAAAATGGCATAATGCCTGCGTTACACATCATTTGCATTGCCATTGATACTTCTTCGACATAGTGGCCTGTTAATTTATAGCCATTAGAACCACACCAGTCATAAATTTTCTTGGCCCAGTTTTTAAGCATTAAAGCTTGCATTGCTTTCCAATATTTATATCTGAGTTCTCTATATCCTTCTTTTTCGACAAAGAGTAAGCCGACTTTATCTTCAAGGTTTTCACCATAGACTTCTTTAAAATATTCAAATACTTTCTTTGTTGTAGGAGTTCCCCATCTAAAGTATTGAGGTTCATCTGTAAAGAAACCTCTTAAATTTTTATAGACATCGTTCTTCTTATATTGTTCATGAGTTAATTCAAGGAACTTATCCATAACTTCATCATTTAAGATATCTGCAGTACTTGTTGAGTAGTGCATAAAGACATTTAAACAGTTATCGCCAGAAGTGACTTTAACTAAAGCATCTCCACTCATATCATAAGATACTAAAGCATCTTTATCATATGCACCTAATGTGTATGTTAAATATCTATCGTGGTTTTCAATATCTTCTAAAAGCTTTCCACCAACGAATCCACTTGGCCAGCCGTTTTCATCATATGCATATGCTTCCATATCTAAATCTTGTGCAGCTTTTTCACAAGCTCTGACACATGAGAACCATTTTTCGCCTAAGTATGGAGTTGTTAATCCCCCTCTAGCATGCATGAAGAAGCCACCAATACCGACTTCTTTCATCCATTTAATTTGTTTAACCAATCCTTCTTCTTGGAGATCGCTATTCCAACTCCAAAAAGGTACTGATTGATATTTACTATCGACTTTTTTCATATTTATACCTCTATAAATTATCAAAATGAGTGTAACACATTTTGAGATGCATAGTATCTATAAACAAATAATTTGGTATAATATTTGTAATTAGAGGTTTTAAATTATGCTAAAAGGACTACCAAAATTAATTTCTCCAGAATTACTTAAAATATTATGCGAAATGGGACATGGCGATGAATTAGTTATTGCTGATGCTAATTTCCCATCTGTTACAAATGGACAAAGAGTTGTTAGAGCTGATGGTATCAGTGGCACAGCAATGTTAGAAGCTATTCTTCAATTAATTCCATTAGATACATATGCACCAGAAAATATGATGTTAATGCAAACAAGTAATGGGGATTCTACTCCAACTATTTGGGCTGAATATGAAAAGATTGCAAATAACCTAGATTCAAATGTAAGAGAAGCTCAAATTGAAAGATATGCCTTCTATGAAAGAGCAAGAAAAGCATTCGTTGTAATTGCTACTGGTGAAGAAGCAATCTATGCAAATATTATTCTCAAAAAGGGAGTAATTAAATAATATTTTATTTATCTAGTAAGTATTAAATGCCATTTATCGATGGCATTTTTTAATTTCTTTTTAATAAAAATATTTCGTTATTCATCAATATTTCATTTTGACATTCTCATTAACCTATATTATTTATATTCTTTTTTGCTTGTTGAATTTTTAATAACGTTTGTTCATGTTTACATAATTTATAAATTAGTAAATTTTTTCTAAAAATTATTTAAATAATTAATATTATTTGTTTTGTTGTGATAATATATATTCAACAAGTCCTATAAAGGAGAACATAATTATGTTTAAAAACCAATTAGCAAACAAAGAGACATTCTCTGAAAACTATGGTCAATATGAACTTGAATCTTCTCGTTCAGTTTATGAAGTTTATATTGAATTAAGTCACGATAAAGAAGGAAATGTCCAAAAGAATAGAGATGGTAGCGATCGTTACTATGCTATTGATGACAGCAATTTAACTAAAGTCGCTCAAGATGTTGCAGTTAAGAAAATTAGAGAAAACTTCTACAAAGCAGTTTATCAAGTAAATGGTGATTACGTTGAAAAAGTTGAACGCGATGGAAAACGCATTTACTTCGTTGTTGATGCTGAAAAAGTTGAAACACTTCCTGCTGGCACAACTGCTGTTGTCAAAAACGATACATACCGTGTTCCAACTGAAATCGGTTATGTATTAGTAGATGATACAGATATTGAAAATCCAAAAATCTTAAGAGTTCGTAAATTCCAAACTGAAGATCATAAAGCAGAAGCTGAAAAGATTGTTAAGGGAAATAGAGAACCTAGAGAAAAACAAGACTAATTAAGAAAAGCCACTTTTTGATGGCTTTTTTCTTTGTGCATTAAAGTTCTTTTCATATCTCAAAAAAATAACTTTAATGTGCTTTTTTATTGATATTTTATGTATAAAAATCAATAATTAATTAGAGGTAAAAAATCATGATTATTAAAAATATTAAAATTGTTCAAGACAATAAGATCATTGAAAATGGCTATATCCAAATTGAAAACGGCAAGATTGTTTCAATTGGATCTGCTTTATATAGTGGAAATGATAAAAATGTTGTTGATGGAAAAGGCTTAACAGCAATGCCAGGATTTGTTGATATCCATATCCATGGTTCATGTGGAATTGACTTCATGGATGCTAATAAAGAAGACATCAAAACTATCGCTGATTCTTTATATAAAGAAGGTGTTACTACTTTCTTGGCAACAACATTAACTTCTGACTTTGAATCATTAAAAAGAGTTTGCTTAACAGTTGCTGAAGCTAAAAAGGAAGTTCCTTCTCTTGGCGGTATTCATTTTGAAGGTCCATATATCAATGCAAAATATAAGGGTGCTCAAAACGAAGCATTCATTAGAAATCCAGATATTGCAGAGTTTAATGAATTATGCAAGTTATCTGATAACAATGTCAGATATATTTCAATGGCACCAGAAAAAGAAGGCGCAATTGACTTCATCAAAAACGCTACTAAAAATGGCGTCACCGTTAGTGCTGGTCATACAGATGCGACCTTTGATGAGGTTAAAAAAGGTATCGATGCTGGCTTAACAAATACTACACATACACATAATGCAATGAGCGGACATCATCATAGAAATCCAGGTGTTGTCACAGCAGCTATGTATTTTGATGAATTATATACTGAAGTTATCTGTGACAAAATCCATGTTTGTCCTAATACATTAAAGGCATTCTTTAAAGTAGTTGGACCAGATAGATTTGTTATGATTACTGATGCTTTAAAAGCTAAACATTCTACTCTCGAACATTTCCAATTATTTGGCCTTGATTGCGAAAGAAAAAATGGAGCAGCTTATTTATTAACTGGTCCATTAGCAGGTTCATTATTAAGTATGGATCAAGGCTTAAGAAATGTTAAAGAAGTTACAGGTTGTTCTTTAATTGATTTAGCTAAGATTTCATCAAGAAACGCAGCAAAATCATTACATATGAACGATATTGGTGAAATTAAAGAAGGATACAAAGCTGATATTGTTTTATTAGATAACGACTTACAAGTTCAAAAAGTTTATAAAAATGGAAACGAGGTATATTCAAAATGATTAAACCAATTTTAGACCCAGAATTTAAACCAGCTATTATTGAAATTAGAAAGTTCAATGAAGCTGTTAAAAAGGCAGATAAAAAGCAACATATCATCATTGCTGTTGAAAGAAACAATGGCTATGTTTACCGTAAAGAATTTGATATCTTTGCTGATGGTGAAAACGATGAATGGAATACATTCATTGCCGAACGTTATATCAAGACAATTTTATGGGTTGTTGGTGGATATAAAATTTACATTGCTGGAAGCAAAACAGTCTATCAAAATATCAAAGACTACTATCGTGTTGGTGGGTTAAGAGAATTCGACTACAACTTCATGTCAACATGCTTTGAAAAAGAAGTAGAAGTAGTTGAAAGTACACCTGAAACAATTCCACAAATGAATGAATGCTCAGTTAAAGCTGGCGGCAATTTAAATGGTAGAAGAATTGGTTTTGATGCTGGTGGATCTGATAGAAAAGTTTCCGCTGTTATTAATGGTGAAACAGTCTATTCAGAAGAAACTGTTTGGTTCCCTAAATTACAAGAAGATATTAATTACCATTATGAAGGTATTTATGCAGCTTTCAAAACAGCTGTAGATAAGATGGGTGGAGATGTTGATGGCATTGGTGTTTCTACTGCTGGTGTTATCATTGATTCTCGTCCAATGGTCTCCTCATTATTTATTAAAGTTCCTAAGAGTGATTTTGAAAAAGTTAAGTATATTTACATCAACGTCACTAAGAGACTTGAAAAAGAATTAGGTCATGAAATTCCTCTCATTGTTGCTAATGATGGTGATGTCACTGCATTAGCAGGTATGCTTGATTTAAAAGATAATGCTGTCTTAGGTATTGCTATGGGCACAAGTGAAGCTGTTGGCTATGTTAACCAAGATGGTTGCTTAAATGGATGGCTCTCCGAATTAGCATTCGTCCCAGTTGATTTTAATAAAGATGCAATGGTTGATGAATGGTCATTAGACTTTGGTGTTGGCTGCAAATACTTCTCACAAGATGCAGTTATTAAATTAGCTCCAGCAGCAGGTATTGAATTCCCTGAAGGATTATCTCTTGCTGAAAAACTTAAATACGTCCAAAAACTTAATAACGAAGGACATGAAGGTGCACATAAGATCTTTGAGACAATTGGTGTTTATCTTGCATATGCAATTGCATATTATTCAATGTTCTATAACATCAAACACTTAATCATCTTAGGACGTGTTACTTCTGGTGTAGGTGGAGATACCGTTCTTGAAGTTTGTAAAGAAACAATCAAATCAGAATTCCCAGAGTACGCAGATATTGATATCACTCTCCCTAGTGAATATATGAGAAGAGTTGGTCAATCTATTGCTGCTGCAAGCTTACCAGAAGTTAAGTAATAATTATGAAAACTTTTAACAATTTAGAATATAAAAACGGTTTATTTTTAGACATGTATTTGCCTGAAACCAAAGGCTTTACAACCGTAGTATATTTCCATGGTGGAGGATTGACTGGCTGTAGCAAAGAAGATCCTCAATATGTAGAAATGGCTAAGGGTTTTGCTAAAGCAGGATACGCTTTTGTTTCTTGCAATTATAGAATGTATCCTAATGCAAAATTCCCTGATTATTTATATGATGCAGCTGAAGCTGTTGCTTATATTAATAATATTATTAAAGGATATAACGGCAGCGGCAAAATCGTTGTTTCTGGTCAATCCGCAGGAGCATGGATGGGCGCAATGTTAATGCTTGATAAAAAATATTTAGAAAGCGTTAATTTAAATGTAATGGATATCGCTGGTTGGATTATTGAATCAGGTCAAATGACATCGCATTTTAATGTCATTGAAATTGAATCCAAACTCAACCCATTAACACAAAGAATTGATGAAAGAGCTCCTATTTATTTCGTCAGTGAAAATACAAAATTCACTAAAGCAATATTCTTCTATTACGATAATGATATGCCTATGAGAAAGCTTCAAAATCTTCTTTTAGAAGAAACTATAAAAAGATTCAATCCAGAAGCTGATATTGAAACAATGGAGTTACCAGGTACACATTGCCATGGCTCTTCTTATAAAGATGAAGACGGGGAATATCGTTATGTTAAAGAATCATTGATTTGGTTAAATAAGAAAGGACTATAGTTTATGGATCAACAAACTATTTTATTAATTGCTGATATTTTAGAAGCAATCATGATTATTTCTTTTGGATGCTCATGGCCTCTAAATGTCTATAAATCATTAAAAACAAAATCAACTAAAGGTAAATCTTTACCATTCTTAATTTTGATTGATTTTGGTTATGTTGCTGGCATTGCTAGTAAGATTATCAATCCAAATTTTGATTGGTCAACTCGCTGGTGGATATTTGCATTCTATATCTTCAACTTCATTATGGTTTCTTTTGATTTAGTTTTATATTTTGTTAATCTTTCTAGAGAAAAGAAAGAAGAAAAACAATAAGATTAAGGTGACTATATGAAGATTAATAAGTACAAAGGAAATCCAATTTTATCTCCTAAAGAAGGAAGCTTTTTCGAAGAAAAGTGTGTTTTAAATCCTGCTGTTATTTACGATGAAAAAGAACAAAAATTCGTCATGCTTTATCGTGCAGCTGGAAATGACATGCAACACGTAATTTATATTGGACTTGCTAAATCTGATGATGGCATTCATTTTGAAAGATGCTCTGATCAACCAGTCTTTGGTCCAGATAGATTTGCACCTGATGGAGGATGCGTTGAAGATCCTCGTGTCGTTAAAATTGGTGATACCTATTTTATGACATACGCTGCTAGATGCTATGCACCTGGCCCATATTGGTTACCTGAATGGCCATTCCCACCTATTTATGTCACTGATGATGATGTTCATACAGAAGATATGCCAGAATTTACTAGGAGCAATATTACTATCTCATATTTAGCGGCTACTAAAGATTTCATCCATTATCAAAGATTAGGAAGAATCACAGAACCTAATGTCGATGATCGTGATGTCGTTATTTTCCCAGAAAAGATCAATGGCAAAAATTGGATGATTTCTCGTCCTAAATTCAAGGATGTTCCTGGAGTAAATATGCCATCAATTTGGATTAGCTCAGGAGATGATTTAATTTCTTGGGATAAACCTGAATTATTAATGACAGGCGGCAAAACCGATTGGGAAATTCAAAGAATTGGAGCAGGTACTCCTCCAATCAAAACTGAATATGGTTGGTTTATGATTTATCACGGTGTTGATGCTAAAGGTGTTTATAGAGTAGGCGCTGTTATGCTCGATTTAAACGATCCAAGAAAGATTTTAGCTAGAACAGATAAATGGTTTATGGAACCAGATCAACCATTTGAACTTGAAGGAATATATGATGGATGTGTTTTCCCTACAGGTGCAGTTGTTAAAGACGATACATTATATATTTATTACGGATGTGCTGATAAACATATCGGATTAGCTACCGTTAATTTCAGAGAAATGATTGATTATTTGATGACATTTAGCAAATAATTCTCAAATTTTGACTTCAAAAATACCGAAAGTTGTCTTAAAAGATATCTTTTCGGTATTTTTTATATTAAAAAATGCATTTTCCTCACACACGCGAGGCATTATGGTTTAATATATTGTATATGCAAAAGAAATAATGTTTTTATTAATAAAATCATTAATGTCTATTCTTTTGTTTACTAATTAGCTGTAATTAAAAAGGAGATTATTGTTATGGCAAAATCAAGATTAATTGGTGATTACCCAGTAATTGGTATTCGTCCAACAATCGATGGCCGTAGAGGCAAAATTAAAGTTAGAGAATCTTTAGAAGAACAAACCATGGATATGGCTAAGAGATGTGCAAAGCTTCTCGAAGAAAATGTTCGTTATTCTAATGGTGAACCAGTTAAAGTTGTTATCGCAAATACAACTATTGGTAGAGTTGCAGAAGCTGCTGCTTGTGCTGACCAATTCAGAAAAGCTGGTGTTGACATCACAATCACAGTTACACCTTGCTGGTGTTATGGTTCTGAAACAATGGATATGGATCCAATGACAATTAAAGCTGTTTGGGGCTTTAACGGAACAGAAAGACCTGGTGCTGTTTATCTCGCATCTGTCTTAGCTACTCATGCTCAAAAAGGTTTACCTGCATTCGGTATCTATGGACACGAAGTTCAAGATGCAAATGACACAACAATTCCAGAAGATGTACAAGAAAAATTATTAAGATTTGCTAGAGCTGCTGTTGCAGTTGCAACTATGAGAGGTAAATCTTACTTACAAATCGGTTCTATCACAATGGGTATTGGTGGTTCCATCATCTCTCCAGAATTCTTTGAAGAATATCTTGGCATGAGAGTTGAATCTGTTGATGAAGTTGAAATCATCAGACGTATGGAACAAGGTATCTATGATAAGAAGGAATACAAGAAAGCTCTTGAATGGGTAAAGAAATATTGCAACCCAGACTTCGATAAGAACCCAGTTGAATTCCAAAAATCAGAAAAACAAAAAGAAAAAGATTGGGAATTCACTGTTAAGATGGCTTGCATTATTGAAGATTTATTCAATGGCAACAAACACTTACCTAAAGGCCGTGAAGAAGAAATGGTTGGCCATAACGCAATCGTTGGTGGTTTCCAAGGTCAAAGACAATGGACAGACTTCTATCCAAACTGCGACTTCCCAGAATCAATCCTCAACTCTTCATTTGACTGGAATGGCGCTCGTGAACCATTCGTCTTAGGTACTGAAAACGATACATTAAATGCTACATCAATGTTATTCATGAAATTATTAACAGGTAGAGCACAAATGTTCGCTGATGTTAGAACTTACTGGTCTGGTGATTCTGTTAAGAGAGTTACAGGCTATGATATCGAAGGCCACTCAAAAGATGCTGATGGCTTCATTCACTTAATCAACTCTGGCGCTTGCTGTGTTGATGCTAATGGCGAAGCTCGTGATGAAAACGGCAACCCAACAATGAAAAAGTGGTGGGATGTCACAAACGAAGATATCGAAAAAATTATGGCTAAAACAACTTGGCCAACAGCTGACTTAGGTTACTTCCGTGGCGGCGGATTCTCTTCTAGATTCGTTACTAGAGCAGAAATGCCAGCTACAATGATTAGACTTAACTTAGTTAAAGGCTTAGGACCAGTCTTACAAATTTGTGAAGGTTGGACAGTTAATCTTCCTGATGAAGTCACTGACAAATTATGGAAGAGAACAGACTACACATGGCCATGTACATGGTTCACTCCACGTGTTACAGGTAAATACCCATTCACATCTGCATATGATGTTATGAATAACTGGGGTGCTAACCACGGTGCTATCTCTTATGGACATATCGGTGCTGACTTAATCACTATGTGTTCAATGCTTCGTATCCCTGTTTGTATGCATAACGTTGATGAAAACAAGATTTATCGTCCAGCTGCATGGAATGCATTCGGAATGGATAAAGAAGGTAATGACTATAGAGCATGTGCTGCTTATGGTCCAATGTACAAAAACATTAAATAATCTCTATTTTTATTAAAGGATATTCTTATGAAAACTCTCCACCTAGTATGCAACTCCCACCTAGATCCAGTTTGGCAATGGAATTGGGATGAAGGTGCAACAGCAGCATTAGCAACATTCTATGCTGCATGCAACCTTTTAGATCAATATGATTATGTCTTCTGTCACAATGAAGTAATTCTTTATGAATTCATTGAAAAATATGACAAGGCCTTATTTGAAAGAATTCAAAAACTCGTCAAAGAAGGTAAATGGGTCATTATGGGAGGATGGTATTGCCAACCTGACTGCATTGTCCCTAGTGGCGAATCGTTTATTCGTCAAATTACATTAGGTAGAGAGTATTTCATGGAGAAATTTGCATCAAAGCCACATGTTGCTGTTAACTTTGATGCTTTCGCTCATACAAGAGGTTTAGTCCAAATCTTAGACAAAACCGGATATGAGGGATATGTATTCTGCCGTCCTATGAAATGGCTTGATAACACTGTCGAAGAAGTACCATTTTATTGGACTGGATATGATGGCTCTAAAATTAGATGCCTCATTCCAAATTCTCAACACATTTATTGCTCTCCAGTTAATAAAGCAAAGGAATTTATTATTGAAAAGAGCCAACCATTCTTAAGAAATAATCAAGAACAAGGATTAGCACTTTGGGGTGTTGGTAACCATGGTGGTGTTGAATCTGCAAAAGACTTAGAAGATATCATGGTTTTAACAGATGAAAAGAAAGGTGAATACAATATTGTTCACTCAACATTAGAAGCATATTTCAACTCTATTGAAGAACCTAATGTTACAACCGATAGAGAATTCTATACATTTAGAAAAAGTATGTCTTCTGTTAATGAAATTAAACGTAGACATGATGAACTTGAAAATGCAATTTATTCATGTGAAAAAGTTTGTACTGTCGCTGATTTATTAGGAACATATTCTTACGATAAAGAAGCGTTTAAATACGCAGAAAGAGTATTAGCTCAATCTGAATTCCATGATGTATTAAGCGGTACTGCTGTTAAAACTGGATATGACTCTACATATAGAAAGATTGATGCCGCTATAGAAAAAGTTAAACAAGAATTCTATAGTGCTGTTCAATCTATGTCTATAGGCTATAAAGCTACAAAACCAAATGACTATTCATTTATCGTTTTCAACCATCAACCATATGCTTACGAAACAAATATCGAAGTAGAAATCTTCGCGGTTGATCCAGCTGAAGCTTTTGGCAATAAGAGTTATAAAGTAACTGTCTATGATGAAAACGACAATGTTGTTACATCACAAATATTAAAAGAAGAATCTGATATCGATATCGATAGAAGAAAGAGATTAGTTCTTAAAGCAAATCTCCCTGCTTTAGGTTCAAGAAAATTCGGTGTTCATCTCGATATAGTTGATAGAATCCCTACTTATGAAGATAAGGGTGAAGAAATCGTTGTTGAAGATGAATACAAAAAAGTATCAATCTCAAGAAAAACAGGTCTTATCAATTCCTATGTTGTTAAAGGTAAAGAATACCTTAATGGCAATGCTCTTCAACCAGTAATGTTTGAAGATAATGAAGACCCATGGGGTTGGTATATGGATAAGGTTGGTTTCAAACACTCTGAAATTAAACTTGATAAAGGCGGAAAAGGAATGTTTAAGAAACTTCAATCCGTCAAAGTACTAAAAGATGGTGATATCTGTACCGAAGTACAATCTATATTCACTAGAGGCGAATCACATCTTGTATATAATTATAAATTATATAAAAACGCTCCATATGTCGACGTAAATGTTCACGTCATATGGAATGCTTATAACTCTGGATTAAAGCTTAAAACAGGCGTAAAAGGAAAGAAACAATTCTTTGCTCAAACAGCATATGGAATTGATTACCGTAATCCAGATGGTAAAGAAGTATCTCAAAATAGATACATTGGCAATGAAGTTGGCAGCGATGCACTTGTTATCTATAACAAATCAGGTGTTCATGCATGTTCTAAAGAAGGTAAATCAATGTACATGACTTTACTTAATGGATCATGCTACTGTGCTCACCCAACAAAAGAATTTGGTAAACGCATTTTACCTGATGAAACTAGATTTATTAGAAACATCGAAACAGGTACTCATGATTTCGCATTTAGATTATCTGTAAATGCTATTAACGAATGCGAAAAGCTCTCACAAGAGTTCAACTATAAACCATACGTTAATGAATACTACCCACATGGAGATGGAAATGTTCCAACTTCTCCAATATCAATAAGTAATCCAAATATTGTTATTACTGCATTAAAGAAGAGAAAATATGATGGTTATTTATTCCGTGTGTATAATGGTAGCAAGAAAAACGCTTCCACAATCATTAAGATTGATGGAAAATCAAAGAAGATTACATTAAAGAAATATGAGTTCAAGACTTATACATTCGATGGAAAAGTCATCGAAGAAGCTTGTGACTCATCAATCTATTAAAAATAAAGGAGAAAGAAATGGCAGCAAATTTCTTAGCAATTGATTTCGGCGCTTCAAGCGGCAGACATATTGTTGGCTATGAAGAAAACGGAGAATTAGTTCTCAAAGAAGTCTATCGTTTCCCTAATGGCATGAAACCAACAGAACAAGGATTGGTTTGGGATACTGATGAATTATTCACGCATGTCAAAAATGGTATTAAAGAAGCCATCAAGCAATTTGGTAAAATTGAAAGTCTCGCAATTGATACTTGGGGTGTTGACTACATCTTAATGAAGGGTAATGAAGACGTACGTCCTCATTTCGCTTATCGTAACGATAGAGTTAATCAAAGAATTGATCAAGTTCATGCAATTATACCATTTAATGAATTATATGAACATACAGGTATTCAATTCGCTGCATTCAATACAATCTATCAATTATTTGATGATTTAAAACGCGGCAGATTAGAAGGCGTTACTGATTTCTTAATGATTCCTGAATACTTCTCATATTTACTTACTGGCGTAAAGAAAAAGGAATATACAGATGCATCAACAACTGGTTTAATTAATGCAAAAACAGGCCAATTTGACTTAGAAATTACAAGAAAATTAGGTCTTCCTGATGCGTTATTCCCAGAAGTAAGTCAACCTGGTACATTCGTTGGAATGTTAAAAGAAGATATCGCTAAAGAAGTTGGTGGACAAATGAAAGTTCTTCTCTGCGCTTCTCACGATACAGGTTCGGCTTTTGAAGCTGTTGATTGCCCAAGTGATTCTATTATTGTTTCTAGTGGAACATGGTCACTTATTGGTAATAAATTGGAAGCAGCAAACACTGGTAAAAAAGCGTTTGAAGCTAATTTCACAAATGAAGGTGGTGTAGGTTACATCAGATTCTTAAAGAATATCATGGGTATGTGGATTGTTAATAACGTTCAAAAACCTAAGGGTTATTCATTTAAAGAAGTTGCAGATTTAGTTGCAACATCTACTTATGAGGAAGTGTTTGATGTCAATGATGAATCCCTTAACGCTCCAGAAAATATGGAACTTGCAATTAAGGCATTATTAAAACACAACCCTCCAAAGAACGATGCTGATTTATTTAATTCTATTTTCCATTCTCTTGCTGAATCATATAAAGTTGCAGCAGACGAAATGGAGAAGATCTTAGATAAGAAGTTCAATTCTATTTACATTGTTGGCGGTGGCGCTAACAACAAATATCTCAACGGATTAGTTGAAAAACATTCAGGTAAAAAAGTTGTTGCCCTTCCTATTGAAGCGACAGCAATTGGTAATATTAAAGTGCAAATGAAGGAGTACAAATAACATGAGCAGATTTGAAGAAGCAAAAGCCATTTATGCAAAATATGGCGTTGATGCTGAAAAAGCATTAGAAACATTAAAAGACATTTCCATCAGTGTTCACTGTTGGCAAGGCGATGACGTTCTCGGTTTTGATGGCGTTGGCGCTCTTGATGGTGGTATCCAAACAACTGGTAACTATCCAGGTAAAGCAGTTGGATTCGAACAATTAAAACAAGACATTAGAAAAGCATTCTCTTTAATGCCAGGCAAGAAGAGACTCAATGTCCACGCTTGCTACGCTGTTTTAGGCGATGACTTAGGTAAAGTCGATAGAGATGCATACACATACAAATATTTCGAACCATGGGTCGAATTCGCAAAAGAATTAGGTTTAGAAGGCGTTGACTTCAACCCAACATTCTTCGCTCACCCAAAAATGAAAGATGGTTTATCTTTATCTTCACCAGATGAAGAAACAAGAAAATTCTGGATTAAACACGGTAAAGCATGTTTAGAAATTGCTGCTGAAATGGGCAAAGCAATGAATAGTCCTTGTTTAGTTAACATTTGGATTCCAGATGGCTACAAAGACACTCCAGCAGACAGATTATCTCCAAGATTAAGATTAAAAGATTCTCTTGATCAAATGCTTGTTGGTTATGACAAGAAATGGGTTATCCCTGCAGTTGAATCAAAAGTCTTTGGTATCGGCTTAGAATCATATACAGTCGGCAACAATGAATTCTATCAAAACTATGCAGCTACAAGAGGAATTTGCTGCTTATTAGATACAGGCCACTATCACCCAACTGAAGTTGTCTCTGATAAGATTCCATCATTATTAGCATTCTATGATACAGTTGCACTTCACGTTTCTCGTCCAGTTAGATGGGACAGCGACCACGTTGTTATCTTAGATGATGAATTAAAAGAATTATCAAAAGAAATCGTTAGAAATGATGCTGTTAAGAAAGTTAAGATTGCTCTCGACTACTTCGATGCATCTATCAACAGAATTGGTGCTTGGGTAACTGGTGTCCGCGCTATGGAAAAAGCATTATTAAATGCATTACTCTTACCAAATGAAGAACTTAAAGGTTATCAAAACGCTGCTAACTTCGGCAAGCTTCTCTATTTAAACGAAGAATGCAAGACATTACCTTTAGGTGATATCTGGAACGAATATTTAAGACGCCAAGGTTTAGACAACGATTGGTATAAAGAAGTCGAACAATACGAAAAAGAAGTTCTTTCTCAAAGATAATTTATGGAAAAACTTGATATTTTAAGTGCACCTTTCATTCGCGAAATGTGCGAAGTTACCGCTAATATGTATGACCATATTTGGGACGAAAGAAATGGCGGTAACATCTCATATCTTCTTTTAGAAAGTGAAGTATCAGTATTCCTTGATACAAAAAAATTTAAAAGAGATATTCCATTAGGATTCGTCGCTGATCCAATTGTTAGAAACCAATACTTCTTAGTAACTGGAACAGGTAAATACTTTAAGAACGTTTCTAAAGATCCAGAAACAAACTTAGGTATTGTTAAAATTTCTGAAGATGGTACATCAGCTCACTTATTATGGGGTTGGAAAGATGGAGGAAAATTCACATCCGAATTCCCAGCTCACTTAATGAGTCATGCTGCAAGACTAAAAGTCGACCCAGAAAATAGAATCGTTATGCATACACATCCAACATACACAATTTGTATGGGTGCATGCTGTTCAACAGATGAAGTTGAATTCACAAGAAAACTTTGGAAATCAAATACTGAAGCTATTGTCGTTTTCCCTGAAGGCGTTGGCATTCTTCCTACAATGGTTTGTGGCACAAACGAAATTGGCGAAGCCACAGCTAAAAAGATGGAAAAATTCCGTCTTGTCTCTTGGACTAACCACGGCATCTATGGTGTTGGACATACAATTGATGAAGCATTTGGTTTAATTGAAACTGTTGAAAAAACAGCAGAGATCTATATGCTCACTCTTGGACATGTTGTTAACGAAATCCCTGATGAAGTCCTTATGGGTCTTGTTAAGCTCTGGGATTTAAAAATTATGCCAGGGGTTATCAAGGAATAGTAATTTCAAATTGCGTGCCTTAAACTGGCTAAAAAACAAAATGAATAAAGCAGTCATTAATTTGGCTGCTTTTTTCAATTATTGCTTTGTGTCATTACTTTTTTGTCTTGTTTTTCATATAGTTTATTATTTAAAAAAATAAGTAATATAATGATTTCAAAAGAAGGTAAAAATATGAAGAAATTATCTAAGTCTTTTATAATCCCTCTTTTGCTTGGAGGGATGTTAATGACGTCATGTGGAAATACTACTAATCCTAATACGTCAGGCAAAAACGATTCTACCGAATCATCAATTGTTATCGAAGCTACAGTTGATGCGGTCAAAGAAGCAATTGAAGATATCGGCGAAGTTGACAATAATTCAGGCAAATTAATCGATGCTATTAGTGATGCTTTTGCTTCATTAAAAATAGAAGATAAAAAGCAAGTAACTAACTACCAAAAACTATTTGATGCTCAAAAGAAATATGCAATGCGTAACGGAATTGTTTATGGCGATTTTGATGAAGAAAACATCGTAAGAAGAATTGGCTGCCTGAGTGATATCCACAATTCATCCAACATTCCAAACGCATTAAGAATATTGATGAACATGGATATGGATACACTTGTAATTTCAGGTGATATTACTGATGGAGTTAGATATTATAATACCGAGAGTTATGAGATTGATGCTGTTAAAGATAAATTATTAAATAATTTACCTGACAATTTCCCAATCGTTCTTACATTGGGAAACCATGATACAAGTAATGCCTCTCACACTCAATTATTCTATGATAAATTAGGTCCTAAAATTTATGGAATTTTTGATGATCAAGACCTAGTTAAAAATAAAGGTTTAGGACATGCCAAGATTGGTGATTATCATTTCATTACTCTTGAGTGCGATTATGAAACAGTTGCTAATGAAGGACTTACAAAAGATGCTGAAGTTTACTTGGCAAACAAGATGAAAGAAATTACAGAATCACCTGATTATCACAATGAATATATTTTTGTTGTCACTCATCTTATTCCAGCTGGAACACTTAGAGATTCATCTAATTCAACCGCTATTAATGAAATTTTAAAATTCTATCCACAAGCTATTGTTGTTGCAGGTCATACACACGATACTGCTTTGAACGAATTAAACATCAACCAAAATAGATTCACAACCTTTAACCCAGGTGGTCTTCAATACACAACATATGATGGCAAGTATTTGAACACAAATGGTTATGGCCTTTATTATGGAGATGGTTTTAATTCATATGATTTACCATCTGGAACTCTTGTCGAAATTGATAATCAAGGTAATTTGAGAATCAATCGTTTAGATCTTAGACTTGATGGATTCCTTATGCGTGACCCATGGATTGTAGGCGCACCTAAAAATAATAATTCGCACCTATGTTCTTATCCTAAAGAACGTGGTGAATCACCTTATAATGAAGCACCATACTTTAATGATCCAGAAGATGTAAATCCATACACATCTATTCAAGCTGCATCTCAACTATTTAATGCGACAGTGACAATTGATGCTGCATGCGATGACAACGATTATATTCATCACTATAAAGTAAAAGTTGCAACCGCTGGTGGAACACCTATATTGGAAGGAAACTACTTAACAGAATATTTCATCTATGCAGATACCAATTTGATGCCAGATAGATTTACATTCAAATTCGAAGGATTAACCAAATCACCTGCATATATTGAAATTACTCCATATGATAGTTTCTTTGTTCCAGGCGAAAAAATAACAGTTCAATTCAACTAAAATACAAACATTAAATCCCTAATCATCCCAAAAATGGTTGGGATTTTTTTTATTGTTCTGAAAATTTTGAAAAGAGAAAAATAATTTATGTTGTTTTGGGATAATGTTGTTTTATGTTGTTTGATGCAAACATTCAAAAATTAAAGAAAATGCCTTTTTGCAAAGCAAAAAAGACAATTTTATATCATTTAATTAAATATTTATTAGATTAAAAACAAACAAAAACAACACCAAGAAATTGTGAAATGTTGTTTTGTGTTGTTGTTTTTATGTTGTTTTGTGTTGTTTTTATGTTGATTGTTTTTGTTTTTGTTAAAAATTATGTTTACTTCTCGCGGAATTGCGTTGTATAGTATACGTGTATATAAATGTGGAGGTGAGTATCGTGAAAAAGTTCTATACTGAAAAAATTGCAAAATCTGATCGTATAACAAGACTTGTTGAAGACTTATATCGCAAGTTACCAGAGATTGAAGCAGATAGAGCAGTTTTGATCACTGAATCCTATAAACAAACTGAAGGCGAACCAATGGTCACTAGACGTTCAAAGGCATTCGAACATATTCTCGATAATATCCCGATTATTATTAGGGAAGGAGAATTAATCGTTGGCTCTGCAACACAAGCACCACGCGGTTGTCAAACATTCCCTGAATTTTCATTTGACTGGTTAGAAGCAGAATTCGAAACAGTTGAAACTAGAGTTGCCGACCCATTCCATATTAGCGATGAAACTAAAGCTAGATTAGCTGAGGCATACAAATATTGGAAAGGTAAAACAACTAGTGAGTTAGCAACATCTTATATGGCTCCTGAAGCATTAAGTGCTATTGAGCATAACATCTATACTCCAGGTAACTATTTCTACAACGGTGTTGGTCATATTACAGTTGATTATCCTAAGGTCATGAAATATGGCTATCGTTACATCATCAATGAAGCAAAACAAAATAGAGCTAAGTTAGATGTAGCTGATGCTGAATTCGCTACTAAGACAGCATTCTTAGATGCAGTAATTAGAAGTTGTGAGGCTGTTATTAGATATGCAAAGAGATATTCTCAATTAGCTAAGAAAATGGCTGGCCAAACGCCTGATATGAAAAGAAAAGGCGAACTCGAAGAAATATCTAGAGTTTGTGATTATGTTCCAGAAAATGGTGCGACATCATTTAGAGAAGCATTACAAACATTCTGGTTCATCCAAATGCTCTTACAAGTTGAATCAAGCGGACATTCAATTTCTCCAGGTAGATTCGACCAATATATGTATCCATATTTCAAAGCCGATTTAGATAAAGGCGCAATCACAAGAGAAGAAGCACAAGAACTCATTGATTGCGTATGGGTAAAATTAAATGATTTAAATAAAGTACGTGACTGCGTGAGCGCGGAAGGATTTGCAGGATATAGCTTATTCCAAAACCTCATCGTTGGTGGACAAGACATACACGGAGTTGATGCAACTAATGATCTCTCATTCATGTGCATCACAGCTACAGAACATGTCTTCTTACCACAACCATCATTCTCTATTAGAGTTTGGAATGGTTCCCCACATGCTTTATTAATTAGAGCGGCTGAATTAACAAGAACCGGTATCGGTTTCCCAGCATATTACAATGACGAAGTAATTATTCCTCAATTAATCTCAAGAGGATTAACTGTTGAAGAAGCACGTGACTATAACATCATCGGATGTGTTGAACCTCAAACATCACACAAAACCGAAGGTTGGCACGATGCAGCATTCTTCAATATGTGTCGTCCATTGGAACTTGTCTTCACAAATGGTGTTGATAAGGGAAGCCAAATCGGACCAAGAACTGGTGAAATTGCAGATTTAAAAACTTATGAAGATTTCGAAAATGCATATAAAGCACAAATGCAATACTTCATTAAGCTATTAGTTAACTCAATTAACTCAATCGACTTTGCACATCAAGAAAGAGCGCCTCTCCCATTCGAATCTTGTATGGTTGAAGGATGCTTAGAAAAAGCCAAACCAATTCAATGTGGTGGAGCTAAATATAACTTCACAGGTCCTCAAGGATTCGGCGTTGCAAATACCGCTGACGCATTATGGGCAATTAAAACATTGGTTTATGAACAACATAAATATTCATTAGCTGAATTTAAAGAAGCTATGGATAACAACTGGGGTGAGGATTTAGATTCTCATTACTCAGAAAAAGTTACAAAACAAGTTGTTGCTGAATTAGTTAAAAACGGTAGGGGAGTTGATGAACAAGATATCGTCAACATCTATAACACCGTTAGAAAGAATCAAGCTTCTGAATCTGACAAAGCGAAATACCGCAAAGTCAAAGAAGAAATTGATGAACTTCCAAAATATGGCAATGACATTGAAGAAATTGATAATTTCGCTCGTGAAGTTACATATATCTACACTAGAGAAGTGGAGAAATATAAAAACCCTAGAGGTGGTATCTTCCAAGCAGGATTATATCCAGTATCCGCTAACGTATTGTTAGGTGGACAAACTGGCCCAACACCTGATGGTAGACTTGCATATACGCCAGTTGCCGATGGTGTATCTCCAGCAGCAGGTAGAGATGTCAATGGACCTACTGCTACATGCAATTCAGTATCTAAGTTAGATCACTTCATTGCATCAAACGGAACTCTATTCAATATGAAGTTCCATCCAACAGCACTTGCTGGAACTCAAGGATTAGAAAACTTTGTTTCTTTAATCAGAGCATACTTCGATCAAAAAGGTTCCCACATGCAGTTCAACGTTGTCTCTCGTGAAACACTAAGAGACGCACAAAAGCATCCTGAAAAGTATAAGTCTTTAGTTGTTCGTGTTGCTGGTTATAGTGCTCTATTCACAACGCTTTCAAGAGCATTACAAGAAGACATCATTAAGCGTACAGAACAAGGAGAATTCTAATGGGCAATTATTTGGATACAAAAGGACGCATATTTGATATCCAAAGGTTCTCTGTTCACGATGGCCCAGGCATTAGAACAATCGTCTTCTTAAAAGGTTGTTTCTTAAGATGCCGCTGGTGCTGTAATCCTGAATCTCAGGAGTTCGAAATTCAACAATTAACTCTAAACGGCAAGACTAAAACTTGTGGTAGAGATGTCACTGTTGAAGAAGTTATGGAAATCGTCGAAAAGGATCGACCATTCTACTCAAGAAGTGGTGGAGGCATGACTCTTTCTGGAGGTGAATCACTCGGACAACCTGATTTCGCAGTTAGCTTATTAAGAGCTGCTAAGGAAAGAGGCATCAATACAGCAATGGAATCTACCGCCTTTGCCGATTATGAAATCATCAAGAGATATTTACCCTACCTTGATGTATATCTAATGGACATTAAGCACATGAATTCCGAAAAGCACAAGGCCTTCACAACAAGAAGTAATGAACTCATCCTTGAGAATGCTAGAAAGTTAGCAAAAGACGCTAACAGACTAATCATTCGAACACCGGTAATTCCTACCTTCAATGCGACAAAAGAAGAAATTAGAGATATCGCAAGATTCGCTAAGTCAATCGGAGTTAAAGAAATGCACATTCTTCCTTATCACCGATTAGGAAAAGACAAATACGCAGGCATAGGTAGAAGTTATACATTAGAAGAAATTGAGCCACCATCCAAAGAGTTAATGAAAGAGTTACTCGACGTCGTTATCTCGGAAGGACTGAAAGGCCAGATAGGAGGTTAAGCATGGACATTGATAAGTTAACTCCAGGAAACGAAAAAATGAGAATTATTCAAGAAAGCGTTCCTGGTAAACAAATCACTCTTGCACACATCATTGCTAATCCTGATTCACTTCTTTATAGAAAGTTGGGTTTGGATCCAAACGTTGAATATGCATCAACTGCAATTGGCATTATGACATTATGCCCAAGCGAAACAGCAATCATTGCAGCTGATGTATCAATGAAAGCAAGTGCGGCAAGATTAGGGTTCGTTGATCGTTTCTCTGGAACAGTTATTATCACAGGTACTGTTTCTGAAGTTGAAGCATCATTAAAAGCTGTAATTGACTTTGCAGTTGAAAAGCTAAAATTCACTGTCTGTGATGTGACAAAAACTTAATGAGAAAAATCATCCTAATTGGTCGAAGCGGCGTTGGTAAAACAACACTGACTCAAGCCTTAAAAAATGAAAAGATTGTTTATCACAAAACACAATATGTTGACTGGCATGATTGGATAATCGATACACCTGGCGAATATTGTGAAAACAAAAATCTTGGATGTGCCTTGGGGCTATATGCTTATGAGGCTGATGTAGTGGGCTTATTAGTCGCGGCCAATGAATGGTACTCATTGTTCTCGCCAAATATGGTTGGATTTGTATCAAGGGAATGCATTGGAATTGTTACCAAATGTGACTTAGCAAGTCCTGAACATGCAGAACAATGGTTACGACTTACTGGCTGTGAAAAGATATTCTATGTCAATTCACTCACAGGTGAAGGCGTTCAAGACATCATCGACTATCTCAAAGTAGATAGGCCGAGATTCCACTGGTAATTATTAATAGTTAATACATTAAAAAGGAGAAAAAAGATTATGGCTATTATGAATGAATACGAAATTAAAAAACAAATTTGCGATATTGGTAGAAGAATCTACAATCGCGGCATGGTTGCTGCTAACGATGGCAACATCTCTGTCAAATTAAACGATCACGAATTCCTTTGCACACCTACAGGTGTTTCTAAAGGTTTCATGACACCAGAAATGATTTGTAAGGTTGACGAAAATGGTAATGTCATCCAAGCTACAGCACCTTATAAACCATCTTCAGAAATCAAAATGCATATGCGTGTCTACAAATTAAGACCAGATGTTGGTTCTGTTGTTCACGCACACCCAATGTATGCTACATCATTTGCTATTCACGGCGAAGCTTTAACTCAACCAATTATGCCTGAAGCAGTTATCGCATTAGGTTGTGTCCCACTTGCAAGATATGGCCGTCCTTCAACAGAAGAAATCCCAGATTCTATTGAAGAATTCTTACCATATTTCGATGCTGTCTTATTAGCACAACATGGTGCATTAACATGGTCTGACTCATTATTAAATGCATATATGAAAATGGAATCAGTTGAATTCTATGCACAACTCTTATACCAAGCAAGAATGTTGGGTGGTGCTAAAGAATTCACTCCAGAACAAGTTGAAGACTTATACGAAATCAGACGTAAGTTTGGTATGAAAGGTAAACACCCAGCAAACGTTTGTGTTAGAGCAAAACAAGGTAAACCAGGCTGCCATAGCTGTGGCGGATCATGCGGTGGATCATGTGGCTCTGAAAAAGGTGATTCTCAATTAGTTGAAGAAATTACAAAGAGAATTATGGCAGAACTCAATAAGTAATTAATAAATAAAGGAAAATAGAATGAACGAACAGCAAGTAAGTAACATCGTGAATAAAGTCGTCAATGATGTCACTCACCCAAAGAAGAATATGTCTCTCATTGCTGCTCAAAATCTTGCTAAGCAAGTAAGAAAGAAAGCAAAAGAGATGGGAGTTAAAGCCGTGGTAGCAATTACTAATCGCGGTGCTAATCCGGTCTTGGTTGAGTGCTCAGATGATTCCTTTATTGCGAGTTATGACATTGCCTTAAATAAAGCATTTACTTCTGTCAGTTTAAAAATGAGTACTAAAGAATTAGCTAGTTTAGCAAAACCAGGTGGTTCTTTATACGGAATACAGTTCACCAATAATGGCAAGATAGTCATATTTGGTGGCGGTGAACCTCTCCACAATAAAGAAGGGGAAATAATTGGCGGTCTTGGAGTAAGTGGAGGAAGCGAAACCCAAGACACTGAACTCGCGAAATACGGAAGAGAAATTTTCGAGAAAGGATATAACGAAAATGGATATTAATTCAGAAAAGATTGAAGAGTTAGTAAGACAAGTTCTTGCTAGCATGAACGCAGGAAGTTCCACACCTTCAAATGTTGCTAACTATGATGTTCCAAAGGTTGCACATGTTGCAATGTTAACAGCTTTAGAAAAATTTGAAGTTAAAGAATTCCCAATTCCTGAACTTGGCGATAACGATATCTTAGTCAAAGTTGAAGGATGCGGTATCTGTGGTACTGATGCTCATGAATTCAAAAAAGACCCATTCGGTTTAATCCCTGTCGCTTTAGGACATGAAGGTACAGGTACAATCGTTAAGATGGGTAAAAATGTCAAACTTGATAGTGCTGGTAAGCAAGTCAAGGTTGGCGACAAAGTCGTTACATGTATGATTTTCAAAGACAATCCAGATATCACAATGTTTGACTTAAATAAGCAAAACGTTGGTGGTGCTGATGTCTATGGTTTATTACCAGATAACGATCCAAACAATCACTTAAAAGGTTGGTTTGCTGATTACATCTTAGTCAAAGGTGGTTCAACATTCTTCAACGTTAGCGATCTCGACTTAGATTCAAGAATCTTAATCGAACCATGTGCTGTTCTTGTTCACGCAGTTGAAAGAGCAAAAACAACAGGCATCTTAAGATTCAATTCAAGAGTTGTTGTCCAAGGCTGTGGTCCTATCGGCTTAATCTGCGTTGCAGTTTTAAGAACAATGGGTATTGAAAATATTGTCACAGTCGATGGTAACTCAAAACGTCTTGAATTCTCTAAAGAACTTGGCGCTAGTGCATATGTAAACTTTAAAGATCACAAAGGCATTGAAGAACTCACACAAGGTGTTAAAGATGCATTTGGTGGATATCTTGCTGACTTTGCATTCCAATGCACAGGTTC
Source organism: Bacilli bacterium (assembly GCA_045600585.1). Lineage (GTDB taxonomy): Bacteria > Bacillota_I > Bacilli_A > RFN20 > CAG-826 > JAZRYE01. The sequence goes on from JAZRYE010000021.1 coordinate 26,992, forward strand.
TCCAGCAGGACATAGCAATGTCTATAAGTTCATCAGAAATGGCGGTGGCTTATGTGAACTTGGCTTCTTCATCAATGGTGGAGACGCTACAATCAATCCTCACTTTGACATTTGCTCAAAAGAAATCACAACAGTTGGCTCTTGGGTCTATACATTAAGAGACTATGCAACAACATTTGATTTCTTAAAAAGAGCACAAGGTATTGGATTACCAATTAAGAAACTTGTTACACACAAGTTCCCACTTGAACAAATCAATGAAGCATTTGCAGTCAACTTAAAACAAGAAGGATTAAAGATTGCAATTGTCCTTGATAAATAACTAAAGAAAGGAAATAACTATGGGTTTAGCTGTCGGAATGGTTGAAGTATACGGTTTAGTAGCTGCATTCGCTGCTTGCGATGCTGGCTGCAAGGCTGCTGACGTCACCGTTGAAAGATTTGATAAAAACAAACCAGCAAACGCTGATTCATTACCAGTGCCTTTACTAGTGTGCGTTAAATTCCGTGGCACAGTAGATAATGTCACTGCTGCAGTTGAAGCTGCACTTGTAGCTGCTGAAAGAGTTAGTGGTGTTGTTTCTCATTTTGTTATTCCAAGTTGTGAAAGTGATACTGAGAAGATGCTTAAGTTAAGCGGATTCGATACGGATTAGGAGGAAATATGAAAGCATTAGGATTTATAGAAATTACTGGTGTAGTTGCTGCTCTCGATGCCCTAGATATTATGACTAAAGCCGCTGACGTCCAATTTGTTACTTGGGAAAGAAAACTCGGTGGAAGACTTGTCACAATTATCATCGAAGGAGATGTATCTGCAGTAAACGCTGCAGTTGAAGATGCTAGCAGATTATGCATTAAGAAACCAGCTGCTAAGCTCGTCTTACCAAACCCTCATGAAGAGACAAGAAGAATTGTCGATTTAAGTGCTAGCCGCTTAAAGAAGGGAGAAAAAGATGGCAAATAAAAAATCATCTTCTTCAAAGAAAAAGGCAACTACTAAATCACAGCCAAAATTAACTGTGAAGAAAGTTGTAATAGAAGAAAAAACAAATCAAGAATTTGTAGAAAAAACGGAGGTAAAGCAAATGGCATTAGAAGCATTAGGAATGGTTGAAACTAGAGGCCTTGTCGCAGCAATTGAAGCCGCTGATGCAATGGTCAAAGCTGCTAACGTCACTCTTATCGGAACTGAAAAGATCGGCAGTGGTCTTGTTTCCGTTATGGTAAGAGGAGATGTCGGAGCTGTCAACGCTGCAACTGAAGCAGGCGGAAGAGCTGCTCAAAAGTTAGGCGAAGTCATCGCTATTCACGTCATCCCACGTCCACATCAAGACGCTGAAAAGATCTTACCAGTTCTCAAATAAGTTAGATCGTTATTATTGAATATATTTTAGGAGGAAGAAACTATGGCACTTGAAGCATTAGGAATGGTTGAAACTAGAGGTTTAGTTGCAGCTATCGAAGCCGCTGATGCAATGGTCAAAGCTGCTAACGTCACTCTCATTGGTACAGAGAAAATCGGTAGTGGTTTAGTATCCGTTATGGTCAGAGGCGATGTTGGCGCAGTTAATGCCGCTACAGAAGCCGGTGGCAATGCCGCAAAGAAGTTAGGCGAAGTAATTGCAATTCATGTAATTCCACGCCCACATCAAGATGTTGAGAAAATCTTACCAGTTCTCAAATAAAAGTATCAAAAATCGTTAATTGAATAAATATAGGAGGAAGAAGCTATGGCACTAGAAGCATTAGGCATGGTCGAAACAAGAGGCCTTGTCGCAGCAATCGAAGCAGCTGATGCAATGGTCAAAGCCGCTAACGTTACTCTTATCGGAACAGAAAAAATCGGTTCTGGTTTAGTATCCGTTATGGTCAGAGGCGATGTCGGAGCTGTCAACGCTGCAACTGAAGCAGGCGGAAGAGCTGCTCAAAAGTTAGGCGAAGTGATCGCAATCCACGTCATCCCACGCCCACATTCAGATGTTGAAAAAATCTTACCAGTCTTAAAGTAAGGATAATCTTCAATAAATACCTACTGCGGGCTAACTAGTCCGCGGTAGGTGAATGAATGTAGAAAGGAGAAAACTATGATCGTAGGAAAAGTTGTAGGTAGTATCGTATCTACGCGCAAAAGCGAAAAACTAACTGGCAACAAACTCATGGTAGTCGAACCACTACAAATGATGGGTGAAAGCCAAAAAAGAATCGTTGCAATTGATATCATTGGCGCAGGTTTAGGCGAAATTGTATTAGTCGCAACAGGAAGTGCAGCTAGAATTGGCTGCCAAATGCAAGATGCACCTATTGACGCTGCTATTGTTGGCATCGTCGATGATGAGATTGGACTTAATGGAGTCAAGTTATAAAAATGGATTTTGAAAGTTTGCAAAAAGTGATGAAAGAAAATGGCATCGTCGGAGCTGGCGGTGCAGGTTTCCCAAGCTACGCAAAATTGAATAAGAGTTGCGATACGATTATTCTCAATTGCGCTGAGTGTGAACCTCTTTTACGCTTGCATCGTCAACTTCTTGAAAGAAGAACAAACGAAATCTTACAAACACTTGAAACCGTTGCAGATACATTGGGCATTAATAACGTTATTGTTGGAATCAAAGAAGTCTATACAAAAACTGTCCAATCTCTCAATAGATGTATACCAAATTTCAAGAAAATAAGTCTTTGCTTATTACCTGAAATCTATCCAGCTGGTGATGAAGTAGTTCTTACTTATCAAGCGACAGGTAGAATTGTCCCTCCTGGAAAAATACCAGCAATGGTTGGAGTTATTGTTTATAACGTTGAAACAATGTACAACCTCTACCATGCATTAAAAGGTATTCCAGTTACACATAAGTTCGTTACTGTTACTGGTGAAGTCGCTCATCCAACAACATTCTATGCCCCAATTGGTAGCGAGTTGTATGGATTAATTAAACGTAGTGGAGGCGTTACAGTTGACGATCCACAAATCCTTCTTGGAGGACCGATGATGGGTAACTTAACTCATGATATGGATGTTGTTACAAAAACAACAAACGCCATTATCGTATTAAGTAAGGATCATCCAGTCGTTCTAAGAAAACAAACTAGAGTCGGAATCGATGTAAAAAGAGCAATGGCAAGTTGTTGCCAATGTCATTATTGCACCGATATGTGTCCAAGACATTTATTAGGACATCCAATTGATCCAAGTGAAATTATGCGAGTCGTTAGCAATAACGATGGCAAATACCCACTTCCATTCTTAAATAGCTTCTATTGTTCTGGTTGTGGTGTTTGTGAAGCATTTGCTTGTCAACAAGGATTATCTCCAAGAAATGTTATTGGTGAAATTAAAAAACAATTAAGAGCAAATGGTATTAAACCAAGAGAAGTTACGGAACCAATTATTGCTAAAGAAGATAGAGCATTAAAACTCGTTCCATTAAAACGCTTAAGAAGCAGATTATCTCTTGATGAATACAATAATCCTGCACCTTTATATGAGGAACCAATCAACGCTAAAGAAGTAATGATTAAAATTAGTCAAAACATTGGAGTTGCTCCTCTTCCTTGCGTGCAAATCGGTGATTATGTAAAAGAAGGTCAATTAATTGCAAAAGCACCTGATGATAAATTATCAGTCAACTTACATGCATCAATTGATGGAACAGTCAAAGAAATCACTGATAAATACATATTAATTAGAAGATAAGGAGGTAGTAATGAATGGGAAAAGCAATCGGTTTAGTAGAATTCCGCACAGTATCTAGTGGCATTACTGCCTTAGATATATTAGTTAAAACTGCTGATGTTGAAGTAATTCAAGCTGAGACAGTATGTCCTGGTAAATACTTCGCATTAATTAGTGGCGAGCTATCAGCAGTTAAAGCTTCAGTAGAAGCTGCAAAAAGAGCATTACCAGACAAACTCATTGATGACTTTGTCTTAGGTAATCCACATCAAGATATCTTCCCTGCTATTTATGGCAGTTCTGTTATCGAAGATCCTCGTGCCTTAGGTGTATTAGAAACCTATTCAGTCGCTCAAGCAATTGTCGCTGCTGATAATGCTGCTAAAACATCTGATGTTAGACTAATCGAACTTAGATTAGCACGTGGTATGTGTGGAAAATCATACTTATTACTCACTGGTGAAGTTGCTGCTGTTCAAGCTGCAATCGATAGAGCAAAAGCAGGCGCTGGTGAATATGGCATGTTCCTTGATAGTTCGGTCATTGCTGGACCAGATAAGAATATGTGGAAACATTTACTTTAAAAGATAGGAGGAGAAAATGTTAGCTTTAGAAAGAAGAAACATCATTATTGAAAGACTCAATGCTGACGGCAAAGTTGTTGTCTCTACTTTAAGTAACGAATTCGGTGTTACTGAAGAAACAATTAGACGTGACATTGAGAAACTTGAAAAAGAAGGTTTAGCTATCAAAACATATGGTGGCGCTCTTTCTAATACATTACAAGCTAATGAAACTCCTTATTCCGTACGTAAAAAGAGCAACGTTGCATCTAAGCAAAAGATTGCTGAAGCAGTTGCATCAATGATTCATGATGGAGATCGCATCATGCTTGATGCTTCATCAACTTCTATCTACGTATGTAAACAAATTAAAAACAAAAAGAATATTACGGTTATTACTAATTCCGTGGAAATCCTCCTCGAATTAGCGGATAAAACAGGATGGACCATCCTCTCTACTGGCGGATCCTTAAAAGAAGGAACATATTCCCTTTATGGAAGCGCAGCAGAAAAAATGATCAGAGATCACCACGTCGATATTGCTATTTGTTCTGCTAAAGGTATTGATACTTCAATGGGTATCACTGATAGCAACGAAAAAGATGCAGAAATGAAAAAAGCAATCTTCAACGCTGCAACTAGACGTGTTCTTGCTCTCGATGGTAGCAAGTTTGATCAAATCTCATTTATCAAGGTTTGTGATATTAGAGATGTTGATGTTCTTGTTACAGATGTAGATCCAGGAGCATCCTGGAGAAAAAGAATCAACGATAACGATGTTATGTTGAAAGTTTATGGTGAATAACTCTTCAAAAGAAGAATTATGATAAAACAGAGATTTAGTGAAATAAGAAGGTAAGAAATTTATGGCACAAGTAACTGAAAATGAAATTAAAGAAATCGTGGCTAAAGTTGTTAGCCAAATGAAAGTAGCTAATGGAGATACTCCAAGCTATGACTCAACTCAATTCAACGGAAGAAAGCTCATTGGTATTTACGAAGATATGAATGAAGCTATTGCTGCTGCAAATAAGGGTTATCAAGCAGTTAGAAATATGTCCGTTGCAGAAAGAGAAAAGATCATTACTGAAATTCGTAAATTAACAAGAGAAGAAGCTGCAACAATGGCTTGGCTCGGTGTTAAAGAAACTGGAATGGGTAGAGTTGAACATAAAAAAGCAAAACACTTATTAGTTGCTGATAAAACTCCTGGAACAGAAGATATCGTTCCAACTGCAAGAACAGGTGATAATGGCTTAACTTTAATTGAAATGGCTCCATTCGGTGTTGTTGGTAGCATTACTCCATCAACAAATCCTAGTGAAACAGTTATCTGTAATTCCATCGGAATGATCGCTGCTGGTAATGGTGTCGTATTTAACCCACACCCAAATGCTATTTGTACATCAAACTATGCAGTTGATTTAGTCAATAGAGCATGTAGAGCAGCTGGCGGACCTGAAGTTTTAGTTGCTTCTATGAAAAAGCCAACAATGGAAAGCGCTGCTATTATGCAATCACATCCATTAATCAAATTATTAGTTTGTACAGGTGGTCCTGGTGTTGTTAAAGCTGTCTTATCTAGTGGTAAGAAAGCTATTGGTGCTGGTGCTGGTAACCCTCCAGTTATCGTTGATGATACAGCAGATATCAAAAAAGCCGCAAAAGACATTATCGACGGTTGCACATTCGATAACAACTTACCTTGTATTGCTGAAAAAGAATGCTTCGTATTTGAAAATGTTGCTGATGAATTAATCGAAAACATGAAGAAATGCGGATGCTTAATGATTAATAGAGAACAAGCTGATAAATTAGCTGACAGCGTCTTAGTTAAAAAGACAAATAAAGACGGTAAAGTTGTTAAATCAGTTAATCGTGAATGTGTCGGTAGAGACGCAAAAGTCTTATTAAGAAGAATTGGCATTGAAGTTGGCGATGAAATTAGATGCGTTATTGCTGAAGTTCCATTCGAACATGACTTTGTCCAAGAAGAATTAATGATGCCAATTTTAGGTATTGTTAGAGTCAAGAATATTGATGAAGCTATCGAACTCGCATGTAAAGCTGAAAATGGTAGAAGACACAGTGCTCATATGCATTCAAAGAACATCGATAACTTAACAAGATTTGCTAGAGCAGTTGAAACAACAATCTTTGTTAAAAACGCTCCTAGTTATGCTGGTATTGGCTTCGGTGGTGAAGGTCATACAACATTTACAATCGCTGGTCCTACAGGTGAAGGCATTACAAGTGCAAAATCATTCACAAGACAAAGAAGATGTGTCATGGCAGATGCATTTAGAATTATTTAATTCTATATAAAGGAGAAAACTATGGAATTAGATCCAAAGAAAATCTCAGAAATTGTTAGCAATGTCCTTGCTAGTTACAATAACGGAAACACTGCAGTAGTTAATACTGGAGATATTCCAGTTGGTGTCTCTAATAGACATATCCATTTAACTAGAGAAGATGTTGAAACATTATTTGGCCCTGGCTATCAATTAACAAAGAAAAAAGACCTTTCTCAACCTGGTCAATTTGCTTGTAACGAAACTTTAACATTAGTTGGACCAACTATGAAAATGATCGAAGGCGTTAGAGTTCTTGGACCAGAAAGAAAAGCAAGCCAAGTAGAACTTTCAAAAACAGACGCAATTGGCTTAAAAATTAAAGCTCCAGTTAGAGAATCTGGCGATGTTAAAGGAAGCGCTCCAATTACAATTATCGGACCTAAAGGCGTCGTTCAATTAAAAGAAGGTTGTATCTTAGCAAATAGACATATTCATATGTCACTTGAAGATGCTAAAAGATATGATGTCAAAGATGGCGACTACGTTAGTGTTGAAACTATTGGAGAAGGCAAAAGAACAAAACTCTATGATGTTCAAATTAGAGCAACAGACAAATTTGTTCTTGAAATGCATCTAGATACTGATGATGCAAATGCATGCGGAATTGGTAATGGAGCCAAAGTTAAATTAGTTAAAGAGAACTAAAATATATTCAAAAAGTTAAGCATTACTCAACAGGTAGTGCTTTTCTTATATTCTAAATTGACATTCTAAAGAATGATTAATAAAATAATATTGATATAAATCGATATTAGGAGGAATTGCTATGAAAGTTGAAAAAGCAAGCGAATTATTAAAAGTATTAGCCGATGAACAAAGATTAAAAATCTTAAAGACTCTTTATAAATATAATGGTTTCTGCGCTAATGATTTATTAACTGTTGTTGATTGTAAACAAGCAACTTTATCACATCATATGTCTCTTCTTGTCGAATCTGGATTTGTTAACGCAAAGAAAGATGGCAATAAAGTGTACTATTCAATTAATCGTAAACAAATTGGATCCATCATTAACTTCTTAAGCGACAAGAATTCGCCTGTTGAAATCGAAGAAGGAATAATTGAAAAAGTTGAACCTGCTAAAAAGAAACAATCTAAGACTCTTAAAGAAGCTACTAAAGTTATTGAATCTACGGTTAAGGAAACTCCAAAAGAAGTCAAAGTCGAAAAGAAGGAAGAAAAGAAAGAATCAAGAGAATCTCTTCCAACGTTCTTACTCTAATATTTCATTACTAATCTATTCATAAAATATAATAAGGAGAATATACGCATGGCAGAGAGAAAGCAAGTTTATCACATCTCTAAGAGACCAGAAGACAACAAATGGCAAGTCTTCTTAAGCGGCAGTGATAAAGTCATCAAGTTATTCGCTACAAAGAAAGAAGCAGAAGAATACACACAAAAGATGGCTGAAAACACTGGCAGAGCAATTGTTGCTCATAACTCTAAGGGTGAAAACAAAGGCATGGGCGTTTCTAAAACAAAGAAGAAATAAGCAAGCTTACACAAAATAAAAGAGGATCGATTTTATTCGGTCCTCTTTTGTTTATTGTGATTCGTTATTATTTTTCTTCTACTTTTTCAAATATTATTTTTAATAATACGTTTACTGCAGATAGAAGATATGCGGCAGCAAAATAGAAAAGATGAAGTTGTATACCATGTTCTAGGTGAATGCAAAGGAGAACGCCTAAAATGATGTCTCCTGTAGAAATAAATACTTCAATTATTTGTAATTTATTTTCTTTTACTTCTGGAATTACTTCTTTTAACTCAAATGAGCTTCTAATGATATCAAATAAACCCCAAATCAAACAGATTTGTCCGACTGTTAAATCTTCAGTAAATATAAATATAATTCCTAAACATGCCGCTAATAGAGAAAGCATTAAGTAAGTTGATTTTTTATGTGTTTGATATCCTTTTTCTAATAAATATATTAAAGCGTGTGCTCCACCTGATACTAAAGTGGCAATGCCTAGTAAAACATGTGCAGATTCTTTTTCAAAGTCTTGAAAGGCAAAGGTAAAAACAACTATGCCTACAATTATATAAAACGCAATTAATATAATTCTAAAAGTGAATTCCCAATTTAATTTTTTCATATTATTAAGCCTCGTTTCTCATTTTAATTCTTTTGTGCTTTTATATCTATTTTTTTTAAAAAAGAGTATAGTTTAGTCGTTATGATTCCAAGTATTGTTATTTCTTTGATTACATGCATCGCAATAGTGGTAGTCTCTATTGTAAAACCATCAATTAAGATCAAAAGATTCACGCTTAATTTTTATTGGGTAATCGCATTAATTGGTGCTTTAGTTATTTTGCTAACTAGTTTGTTATCATTTAAAGAATTCTTTAATGGACTTATTTCAAATGAAGGTATAAATCCTTTACAAATTTTGATTCTATTTATTTCTATGACAATCATATCAATCTTCTTAGATGAGGTTGGTTTCTTTGAACATATTGCCAATTGGGTAATTAAACATACAAAAGCAAAACAAATGAGCTTGTTCTTAAGCTTTTATCTACTTGTTTCAATTCTTACTATGTTTACTTCGAATGATATTATCATTCTTACATTAACCCCATTTATTATTTTCTTTTCTAAAAGAGCAAATATTTCGCCTATTCCTTATCTAGTAGGGGAGTTTGTTGCCGCTAATACTTGGTCAATGATGTTTGTTATTGGTAATCCAACAAATATTTATTTAGCTTCTAGCTATAACATTACATTCATTGAATATTTTAAAGTTATGGCATTACCAACTTTAGCTGCTGGTTTAATTGAATTATTTATCTTAGTTCAACTTTTCTATAAGAAATTAAAAGAGCCAATAAATCCTGAGTTTAAAGAATTAGAAAAAGAAGATATTCCATACACAGTTATTGGTTTAACAATATTGATTATTTGCACAGTATTTTTAATTATCTCTTCATATATAAATTTACCAATGTATTTAATTTCATTCATATCTTGTATAACTCTAATTGTAGCTATTTTATTAACGGCTTTAATTAGAAGAAAAAAGCCAATTGAATTAGGAAAAACAATGTTAAGAGCTCCTTATGAATTAATACCATTTGTTATATCGATGTTTGCTCTTGTATTGGCTTTAAATAAATATGAAGTTACTAATAAAATTTGTGAATTATTCGGTACAAACAATACGATATTTAAATATGGCTTTGCTAGTATGCTTTCTGCTAACTTATTAAACAATATCCCTATGTCTGTAGTGTTTTCCTCTATTTTAAAAGGTCTAGAAGGAACTTCTTTACAAGGCGCTATTTATGCTTCAATTATGGGTAGCAACATTGGTGCCTTCTTAACACCTATTGGAGCACTCGCAGGCATCATGTGGATGGGCATATTAAAGAATCATGGAATCAAATATTCGTTCCTTGATTTTATTAAATACGGCTTTATTATCGCTATTCCAACAATTTCTATTGCGTTATTAACTTTGTACTTTGTACTATAGTTTTGCAATATCGATAACAATTTCAATCATCTTTTGATATTCTTGAATATCTAAAAATTCATATCTACCGTGGTGGTTATAACTACCTGTTCCAAGGTTTGGAGTAACTAAACCCATTTTGGAGAACGTAGCCCCATCAGTACCGCCTCTAATTTTAGTATGAACTGGATTTAATCCGTTTTTAATCAATGCTTTATTTGCAACTTTGACTGCTCTTGGATCTTTATCGACATATGGCTTCATATTTTCATATTGATATTTGATATTACATTCAATTTTTGCCTTAGGATATTTTGCTTCTAATTCTTTAACAACTTTATTGATGTTTTCTATTCTTTTATCCATTAAAGAATTATCGAATTCTCTGATAATCATGTCTAATGAAGCTGATTCAGAACTACCTTCAATTGAATTAATATGCCAATAGCCTTCATCTTCATTTGCTTCAAAAGGCGTCTCTCCTTTTGGCATTTTGTTTATAAAATCATTTATGACTAATAAGGCATTTATTAAAGCGTTTTTACCTTCACCAGGATGGACTGCCACTCCATTAATTTTTATATTGACTGCATATGCATTGAAATTTTCATAGTCAACGTAATTAATATTTGCTCCATCACAAGTAAATGCATAATCTGCATCCATTTTTTCTAAAGAGAAGTGTAATGAACCTTCACCAATTTCTTCATCGACTGTGAAAGCAATGGAAATAGGATGATGTTTAATTTCTGAATGTTCGTGGAAATATTCAACCATGGACATGATGATAGCAATACCTGCTTTATCATCAGCGCCTAATAACGTATTACCATCTGTGACTACTAAATCATGTCCTATATGGTTTAATAAATGAGGAAATTCCTTAGCAGAAAGTGTATATTTCTCGTTTAATTTAAAATCTTTTCCATCATAATTTTTAATTATTTGTGGATTAACATTTGTATCTGTTACTTCTAATGCTGTATCAATATGAGCGTTAAAACCTATTCGATCACCTTCACCAGGAATATGTCCATACACAATGCCATATTCATCCATATATGCATCTTCTACACCTAATGATTTAAGTTCTTCAACTAAGACTCTTGATAAGTCTTTTTGCTTTTCTGTTGATGGGGTAACTCCTGTAGTATCGTTTGCTTGTGTATCAATTTTTACATATTTAATAAATCTATCTAAGTATTTCATAATTTGCCCTCTTGCTTTATATTGTATTCTCTTTACCAAATAAGCAAAATACTAAAAGCCGTGTTTTGTTTGCTATTAATTTATAAATAAGACATAATATGTCCATGGAAAAAATAATTATTAAAAGAAAAGAATATGAACTAGTTGAGTCTAAAGAAGATGGAACTAGTGTTATTAGCCGCAAAGGAAAGAATTATCTTTTAAGAAAGTTCAATAATTCAGAAGAGTTCTTTTCGTTTGTTACACAGGCTAAAAAGATTAAAGCATCAGGTGTTAATAACCCAAAAGTAGTGGTCATTGATAAAAAATCATATTCATTCATTACAGAATATGTTCAAGGTCCAACTTTATTATCAATTCTTGCTAAAGAAGATTTATCAGATCAAATATATGATGAATTATTTAGAATGTATTGGTATGCAAAAGCTGATAAATTAGCTCTTGATTATCACACTGAAAATTGGATTATCAATAATGGTAATCTTGTTTATACACCTTTTACTTGTTCTCCTTTTGAGAATAACGACGTATTCATTAAAAATGAAGTAAGACAATGGTTCTTTACAAAAGAATTTGTTGAATACGCAAAAAGTAAAGGTATTGAAGTCAACGAAAATAGATTAGAGAGTGAATATGCAGTTAATAAGAAAATCGCTCTCATCACTTTGAAATTCTATCGTTAATTAAAATTGCTATTAAGAGTGTTGTCCTTGCCTAACCACTCTAATAATAAAACAAGGAGGTTGAAACTATGAAAGTTTCCGTCAAATCTATTGCCTTTAATGGCATTATCGCAGCAATCTATGTTGTATTAACTATAGTTGCTGCACCTTTTTCTTATGGCCAAATTCAATTTCGAGTAGCAGAAATGCTATGCATCTTATGCTTCTTTAGAAAAGATGCAATCATCGGTTTAACAGCAGGATGTTTAATTGCAAATATCGGTAGTTCAGTAGGAGCTATTGATATGTTATTTGGCACCGCTGCAACATTAATTGCGTGTTTAGGAATGGCGTTCTGCAAACAATTATTAGTTGCTATATTCTTACCTATAGTAGTTAATGCTTTTGTAGTTGGGGCAGAATTATATTTCTTCTTAGAACTCCCATTCTGGGCCAACGTTATGTGGGTTGGAATAGGTGAAGCTGCAGTTTTAATTGTTGGCTATATCATTATGTTATGCATCAAAAAGAAGACAAAATTCTATGAAGTTATAGACGCAAAACAAAATATAGATTTTAAGTTTTAAATAATCTTATATAATAAGTGGCATGAAAGATTTTTATTTAGAAATATTACACGTTGATAAACAAACAGGTGCAAGATATGGCATCCTTCATACTCCGCATGGCAATTATGAAGTTCCAATGTTTATGCCTGTGGGCACTTTAGCGACCGTTAAAACGCTTTCACCAGAAGAATTAAAAGATATGGGCGCAGGTGTCATTTTAGCTAACACTTATCACTTATCTATTAGACCTGGTGCTGATTTAGTTGCTAAAGCAGGTGGTCTTCATAAATTTATGAATTATGATGGACCAATTCTTACTGATTCAGGTGGATTCCAAGTTTTCTCTTTAGCAGAAAATAGAAAAATTACTGAAGAAGGCGTTGCTTTTAAAAATCACCTTAATGGTGATAAACTTTTCTATTCACCAGAAATTGTCATGGATATAGAACAAAAACTTGGACCAGATATTGCAATGTGCTTAGATGAATGCATTCCTTATCCAGCAAGCTATGAATACGCTAAAAAGTCGACAGAAAGAACTCTTAGATGGGCACAAAGATGTAAAGACCATCATACAAGAGAAGATCAAGCAGTCTTTGGCATTGTCCAAGGTGGCGATTATCAAGATTTAAGAGAAATGTGTGCTAAAGAATTAGCTAAGATGGATTTCCCTGGTTATTCCATTGGTGGTACATCTATTGGTGAGCCTAAAGAAGTTTGCTTTAGAATGATTGACTATGCTGTTAAATACATGCCTTATGAGAAACCAAGATATTTAATGGGTGTCGGTTCAATTGACTATATTTTAGGTGGCATTGCTCGTGGTGTTGATATGTTTGATTGTGTCTTACCAACACGTATTGCAAGACATGGTGCACTTATGACTTCCTATGGAAGAGTTAATATTAAAAATGAAAAATATAAAGAAGACTTCACTCCATTAGATCCTAATTGCGATTGCTACTGCTGTAAAAATTACACAAAAGCTTATTTAAGACATTTATATGTATGTGATGAAACATTTGGCAAAAGACTTATGTCATTACATAACATTCGTTTCTTAATCAAAATCGTTGAAGGTGCTAGAAAAGCTATTCAAGAAGATAGGTTTGGAGATTATATGAAAGAAACTTTAGAAGCCTTTGGAGATAAGAGAGGATTCTAATATGGATATTGATTTATTTGATTTTTATTTACCAGAAGAATTAATTGCTCAAAAACCGTCAGATAAAAGAGATCATTCTCGTTTATTAGCAATTAATAGAACTGAACATACTTACGAAGATAAGCATTTCTTCGATATTATCAATTATTTAAATCCTGGTGACGTTTTAGTTAGGAATAACACAAAAGTTATTCCAGCTCGTCTATTAGGAATAAAAGAAAAGACTGGTGCACATTGTGAACTTCTTCTTTTAAAGCAATTGGATGGCGATAATTGGGAATGTTTAACAAGACCTGCTAAATCGCTTAAGGTTGGCGCGAGAGTTGATTTCGGCGAAGGCAAATTGATCGCTGAAGTCATTGAAGAAAAAGATGAAGGCATTAGAGTTGTTAAGATGATCTATGAAGGAATCTTTTTAGAAGTCCTTGATCAATTAGGTAAAATGCCATTACCTCCATATATTAAAGCTCAATTATGCACGAATGATAGATATCAAACTGTATATGCAAAATATGAAGGAAGTGCTGCTGCTCCAACAGCAGGATTCCATTTTACTGAAGAACTGTTTAATCAAATAAAAGCTAAGGGAATTGAAGTAGTGGATATCACTCTCCACATTGGTTTAGGAACATTTAGACCGGTTAAAGTTCAAGATACTAAAGACCATGTTATGCATTCTGAAGTTTATGAAATAAGCGAAGAATCCGCTGCTAAATTAAATAAAGCAAAAGCGGAAGGTAGACGTATTATTGCTATCGGAACCACATCGATTAGAACCCTTGAAGCTAACTATTCTAAATACAACACATTCCAACCTACAAGAGAAGCAACTAATATATTTATTCAACCTGGTTATAAATTTAAAGTAGTGGATGCAATTATCACTAATTTCCATCTTCCTAAATCTACTTTGATCATGCTTATTTCTGCATTCCTTGGAAGAGAATATACTTTAGAAGTTTATAAGCACGCTGTTGATAATAAATATAGATTCTTCTCCTTTGGGGATTCGATGTTTATTTATGGACGAAATAAAGATTAATTATCAAAAAGAATTAGAAAAGATAATTTGCAATATAAAAAATAGTGGAATTAGGCCATCTCTTTTACTTCACGCTTGCTGTGGCCCTTGTTTTACTCTTCCTTATGAAGAACTTAAGGACTATTTTGATATAACAATTATCTATAACAATTCCAACATCTATCCAGAAGAAGAATACATGCGTAGAAAAGAAGAACTCAAGCACTATATCAAAGAGATAGGTGCGGATATTAAAATAATAGAATTTGACTATGACAATTTAAACTACATAAAAGATTTGGAACCACTCGCAAATGTCAGAGAAGGTGGAGAGAGATGCCGCCTTTGTTTTAGAAATAGATTGTCTTTTGGATATCAATATGCAGTGGATCATAATTTTGATTATTTCGGAACAGTCATGTCAATTTCCCGTTTTAAAAACTCTCAAGACTTAAACCACATTGGCCTTGAACTACAAGAGCAGCATCCAAGTGTAAAATGGCTCCCAGCTGATTTTAAAAAGAATGATGGATATATGAAATCAAAAGCCATTGTTAAGGAGCATAACATGTATTTTCAAAATTATTGTGGATGTCAATTTTCAATGCGAAAAGATGAAAAATAAGCACTTATTAAAGTGCTTAATATAAATAAAATATTTATTTATCGGCTGTTTTTGCCGTTTTTATTTTATGAACGAAATTTCATCAAAATTAGCAAAAAAATAGCTTAAAAAAAGCGAAAAATGAGCTATGTTTTTTAGTCATTTTGATCCTTTTTGCACGTGATTCTGATAATAAATTTATCCGTGTACGCACACATTTTTTATTTTTTTATTAAATATTATTGACACGCGTATATATATTGAGTAATATTTTAACGTTGTCTGCCTGCGTTGAAGTGCGAGGTTGCTGACACACCCAGAATCGTTGTCATGAAGGTGTTGCCAGGTAATTCGGATGGAGCAGTTAAGACATAGCCTGTCACTGATATAAGGAGGAAATTTCATGGCAAAAGCTACCAAAATCAGGGTTCGCTTAAAGGCATACGATCACGCTAACTTAGATGTCAGCGCTGAAAAGATTGTCACAGCAGCGAAGAACACTGGGGCTACAGTTGTGGGTCCTATTCCGCTCCCAACGGAAAAGCAAGTTTATACGATTTTAAGAGCTGTTCACAAATACAAAGATTCTCGTGAACAATTCGAAATCAGAACACACAAAAGAATTATCGATATTACAAATCCTAAGAAAGAAACTCTTGATGCTCTCAAGAACTTAGATTTACCTTCAGGTGTTGATATCGAAATCAAACTTTAAGGAGGTAAGAGTTCATGAAAGCAATTTTAGGACGTAAAATGGGCATGACAGAAGTCTTCACTGAAGATGGAACAATGTACCCAGTTACTGTTGTTGAAGTCTTACCAAACGTTGTCACACAAGTCAAAACAGTTGAGAAAGATGGCTATGTGGCAGTTCAAGTTGGTTATGAGGAAATGAAAGAAAGCCGTGCTAACAAAGCTGAAAAAGGCATTGCTAAAAAGGCTAACACAGTCCCTCATCAAGTCGTTCGTGAATTACGCGGCGATGAAATGGCTAACTACAACTTAGGAGATGAAATCAAAGCTGATCTCTTCAAAGCAGGAGACGTCGTTGATGTCATCGGAACAAGTAAAGGTCACGGATATACCGGTACAATCAAACGTTGGCACATGACAATTGGTCCAAAAGGCCATGGTTCAGGTTACCACAGAGGTCAAGGTTCATTCGCTAACAACGGCCGTTACAACCAAGGCGTTGTCCCAGGCAAACACATGTCAGGTCACCATGGTAATAAATCAGCAACACTTCTCAATGTATATGTTGTCGATTCAAACGTTGAAAAAGGCTACATCTTAATTAGAGGCGGTATCCCAGGTGCTAAGAAGAGCATCGTTACAATCCGCTCCGCAGTTAAGGAAGTCAGAAATCCAAAGCAGATTAAGAAATTAATTAATCGTGCTGATGCTGAATAAGAAGTGAAAGGAGAAAGAAATTATGGCAGAAAAGAAAAATATCTCCGTTAAAGTCTATAACATGGCTGGCGAAGAAGTCTCCAAAATGAATCTCAGCGCTTCCGTATTCGCAATTGAACCAAATGAACAAACAATGTTCGATGCAGTTCAAGTAGAACAATCTAACGCACGTCAAGCAACAGCTAAGACAAAAGTTAGACACGAAGTATCCGGTGGTGGTAAAAAACCATGGAGACAAAAAGGTACAGGTAGAGCAAGAGCTGGTTCATCCCGTTCCCCAATTTGGGTCGGTGGTGGTACAGTATTCGGCCCTGTAGGAAATCAAAATTACAAGATTTCCCAAAACAAGAAAGAACATAGATTGGCTTTAAAGAGTGCTCTCTCAATTCACGCAAAAGAAAGCATGAAAGTTGTCGATGAAATCAAATTCGAAGATATGAAGACAAAAGCTGGCCTCGCAATGCTCGAAGCATTAAAGGTTGGTGGTAAGGTCTTAGTCGTCGTTGATGAAATTGATCAAAACTTATACAGCAGCTTAAGAAACATCTGTTGGGTCAAGCTTGTTACAACTGCAGACGTATCTGTTCTCGACTTAATGAATGTTGATACATTAGTCATGAGCAAAGTCGCAGCAAAAGAAATCGAGGAGGCATTAAAGTAATATGGCAGCAAAGAAAAAAGTTGAAGCCGTTGAAAAACGCTTCCCAAAAGCAACTGAAAAAGACTTCTCAGTTATCGTTAAACCAGTCATTACTGAAAAATCAATGTCATTAATGCAAAACGAAAACAAAGTCACAGTTAAAGTTCTTGCTTCAGCAACTAAAACTGAAATCAAATATGCATTCGAAAGAATCTTCCAAGTTTCAGTTACAGGTGTTCAAGTCGTTAACGTCAGAAGCAAGGAAACTACTCGTGGTACTCGTTACAACGGTACAATCAGTGGTTACAAAAAAGCAATTGTCACTGTCGCTGATGGTGAAGCAATTGACTTATTTAAGGAATAATCAGTAGTTCGGTTATTCAAATTATAGGAGGACAAGTAATGTCAATTAGAACTTACAAACCTACAAGTGCATCTCGTAGGAACATGACAAACTCGACATTCGGTGAAATCACAACAGCAACTCCTGAGAAAAGCTTATTAGTCAGTTTATCCAAGACTGGCGGTAGAAACAATCAAGGTAAGATTACATGCCGTCACATTGGTGGAGGCAATAAACGTAAATATCGTATTATTGACTTCAAACGTAATAAGGATGGTATCCCAGCAGTTGTCAAAACAGTTGAATACGATCCAAACCGTAATGCAAATATCTGCTTATTAGCTTATGCAGATGGTGAAAAGAGATACATTCTCGCACCTAAAGGTATCGCAGTTGGTGCTAAGCTCGTTTCTGGCGAAGCAGTCGACGTCGTTACAGGTAATGCAATGTGCTTAGGAAACATTCCTGAAGGTACATTCATCCACAATATTGAGTTAGTTCCAGGAAACGGTGGTCAATTATGCCGTGCTGCTGGTGCTTCTGCTCAAGTATTAGGTAAAGAAGGAAAATACGTTCTCGTTAGATTAGCTTCTGGCGAAGTTCGTAAGATCTTAGCAACATGCCGTGCAACAGTTGGTGTTGTCGGTAATGAAGACTGGAACTTAATTAACAAAGGTAAAGCTGGTAAAACAAGATGGGCTGGCGTTAGACCTACAGTTAGAGGTTCCGTCATGAACCCTAACGATCACCCTCATGGTGGTGGTGAAGGTAAGTGTCCTGTTGGACGTGATGCACCAAGAACACCTTGGGGCAAACGTGCATTAGGTGTTAAGACACGTAGTACCAAGAAATCTTCTGGCAAACTCATCGTTCGCCGTAGAAATGGTAAATAGTAGACAAGGAGGATATGAAAAATGGCAAGAAGTTTGAAAAAAGGCGCATTCGTCGATGAATACTTAGCTAAAAAAGTCGAAGCATTAAATGCAAGCGGCAAGAAAGAAATCATCAAGACATGGTCCCGCCGTTCTACAATTTACCCATCATTCGTAGGCCACACCTTTGCAGTCTACAATGGTAAAGAACACATTTCCGTCTATGTCACTGAAGATATGGTCGGACATAAATTAGGTGAATTCTCTCCAACAAGAAAATTCCCTGGTCATACTGGTCATACAGCTGAAGATAAAGCTGCAGCCAGCAAGAGATAATGGAGGTTGTTATGGCAGAAGAAGTTAAAAAGACAGCTGCAAAGAAAACAACTAAGAAAGCAGCAAAACCTGCAGAAGTAGTTGAAGAAGTCGCAGCAGTTGAAGCTCCTGTTGAAGAAGCTCCAAAAGCAAAGAAAGCCCCAGCAAAGAAAACAGCTGCTAAAAAGCCAGCTGCTAAGAAGGAAGAAAAGAAACCTGAAGCTCCAAAGAAGCCAATGCCAACTGAAGCAAAAGCTATCGCAAAGAACGTCAGAGTTACACCTCGTAAAGTCCGCTTAGTCATTGATCTTGTTAGAGGCAAGGACGTTAAAGAAGCGCTTGGCATCTTAAACAATGTCAATCGTGCTGCTTGCGCTCCAGTCATCAAAGTTATTAAGTCTGCAGCAGCAAATGCTACAAACAACTTCGGTATGGATGAAGATAAATTATATATCGCTTCAATCTATGCTAATGATGGCTTAAGAATGAAAAGATACTTACCTAGAGCAAAAGGTTCTGCTTCAGGTTTAGTAAAGAGAAGCTCCCACATTACTGTGGTAGTTAAAATGAGATAGGAGGATGCATAAATGGGTCATAAAGTTAGTCCAGTAGGTATGCGTATTGGTATCAATAAGGATTGGAATTCTCGTTGGTACGCAAACGATCAAGAATACCCTGTATTCCTCAACGAAGATATTAAAATTCGTAAATTCATTGAACCAAAAGTTAAAGACGCAATGCTCTCTCACATCGAAATCGAGAGAACAAAAACTGACAAAGGTCACAAGGTTACAGTTCAAATTCACGTTGCACGTCCTGGTGTCGTTGTTGGTCAAGAAGGCAAAAACGTCGAAGAACTCAAAAAAGGTCTTAGCAAAATTGTTAAAGATGAAGTTAGAATCGAAGTTGTCGAAGTCAAAAATCCTGACCTCGATGCAACAATCGTTGCTTACTCCATTGCAAAGCAATTAGAAGAAAGAGCTTCATTCAGAACAGCTCAAAAGAAAGCAATTCAAAGAGTCCGCAAGGCTGGTGCTAAAGGTATCAAAACTTCAGTTTCTGGTCGTTTAGGCGGTGCTGATATTGCTCGTGCTGAAGGATATAAAGAAGGTGTTACACCTTTACATACTCTCCGCTCAGATATCGACTATGCAACAGCAGAAGCAGCTACACAATATGGCCGCTTAGGCGTTAAAGTCTGGATCTGCCGTGGTGAAATCCGTCCTGAACTTGCTAAGAAAGCAGCGAAAGGAGAATAACAACCATGTTACAACCAAAGAGAGTTAAGTATCGTCGTCCTCATATTTTAAGATATGAAGGCCGCTGCAAAGCTGGTACAACAGTCGCATTCGGTGAATACGGCTTACAAGCATGCGAAGGTGCTTGGATCACAACAAGACAAATTGAAGCAGCCCGTGTTGTCTTATCTAGATATACAAAACGTGGTGGTCAAATTTGGATTAGAATCTTCCCACACTTAGCAAAAACTAAGAAACCTGCAGAAGTACGTATGGGTTCTGGTAAAGGTAGCCCAGAAGATTGGGTAGCAGTTGTTAAAGAAGGCAGAGTCATGTTTGAAATCGGCGGTGTCGATCCACAAATCATGCAAGAAGCACTTCGCTTAGCTGCATACAAATTACCAATCAAGTGCCGTGTAGTTAAGAAAGGAGAGTAGGGATTATGAAAATTAATGAAGTTCGTGAACTTTCTACGAGTGAGTTAAAAGAAAAGCTCTACTCACTTAAAGAACAACTCTTCGAATTACGCAGAAAGAAAGCTGTTGGTAATCTCGAAAGAGGTGAAGATGTCATCACAGTTAGAAAAGACATCGCTCGTGTAAATATGGTTTTACGCGAAAGAGAATTAGGAATTAAATAAGGAGGCCAATTTCCATGGAAAGAAATGCTGAAACACGTAGAACTATTCAAGGTGTCGTTGTTAGCGATAAGAACGAAAAAACAATCGGTGTCCTTGTTGAAACCTACAAAAAACACTCAAAATATGGAAAACGTGTCAAATATAGAAAGAAATATTATGCACACGATGAAAACAATGAGGCTAAAGTCGGCGATGTCGTCACAATTATGGAAACACGTCGTTTATCTGCAACAAAACGTTTCAGATTAGTCTCAATCGACAAGAAAGCTTTAGAAGATATTAAGCTTGCTGTCGAAGAAGAATTAGAAGCTGAAGCAAAGGAGGCTAATGAGTAATGATCCAGAAGGAAACAAACCTCGTCGTTGCTGATAACTCCGGCGCTAAGTTAGTTCGTGCTTTCACACTCTATGGTGGAAGTAAGAGAAAATCAAGCTCAGTCGGTGATATCATCCTCTGCGCTGTTAAAGACGCTATCCCAAGTGGTAAAGTCAAAAAAGGCGATGTCGTTAGATGCGTCATCGTTAGAACAAAGAAAGCAATTGAACGTAAAGATGGTTCACTTATCGCATTCGATGATAACGCAGTAGTTATTATTAATGATGATAACGCACCTGTAGGCACACGTGTTTTCGGACCTGTTGCTCGTGAATTACGTGATTGCGGAGTCGAAGGATTCATGAAAATTGTTTCCCTTGCTCCAGAAGTGTTATAAGGAGGAAAGACTATGAACCTAGTTAAAGGAGATAATGTCATCGTTATCGCCGGCCGCGATAAAGGCAAAACTGGTACAATTCAAAAAGTTTTACCTGAAACAAATCGTGTTGTCGTCGAAAACGTTAACGTCCGTAAAAAACACAACAAACCAACTCAAGCTAACCCAGACGGTGGTATCGTTGAAGTTTATGCTCCAATCGATGCTTCTAACGTTATGTTAGTTGATCCTAAGACAAAGAAGCCAACAAGAATTGGTCACAAAGTTGTCAAAGGTAAAAAAGTCCGCTATGCAAAGAAGAGCGGCACAGTGTTATAAGGAGGAGATGCAAAATGGCAGATAATCGTTTAAAAGCAAAATACGATACAGAAGTCAGAAAAGCATTAATGGAAAAATTCAATTATTCTTCCACAATGCAAATCCCTTCTATTAACAAAATCGTTATCAACATCGGTGTTGGTGATGCAACTCAAGACAGCAAACGTCTTGAAGAAGCTGTTTCTGAACTTGCATTAATTACAGGTCAAAAACCAGTCGTCACTAAGGCTAAGAAATCCATCGCTACTTTCAAATTAAGAGAAGGTCAAGAAATCGGATGTAAAGTAACATTAAGAGGAACAAGAATGTACGAATTCTTAGATAAACTCGTATCAATCTCTCTTCCACGTGTTCGTGACTTCCGTGGCGTTTCTAAAAACGCATTCGATGGTCGTGGTAACTACACACTCGGTATTAAGGAACAATTAATTTTCCCTGAAATCGATTATGATAAAGTTACTAAAGTTCGTGGCATGGACATCGTTATTGTCACAACTGCAAACACTGATGCAGAAGCATACGCATTATTAGAATTAATGGGTATGCCATTCCACAGATAGAAAGGAGATTCACAATGGCAAAAACATCAAAGAAAATTAGATGCGCAAGACCTCAAAAATTTAAGGTCCGTGAATATACACGTTGCGAACGTTGTGGACGTCCTCATTCTGTATATTCAAAATTCCACTTATGTCGTGTCTGCTTAAGAGAATTAGCTTACAAAGGCGAAATCCCAGGCATGAAGAAATCATCTTGGTAATAGGAGGTAAATAACACTATGATGTCAGATCCAATTGCGGATATGCTCACACGCATCCGTAACGCAAATCAACTTAAATACGAAGAAGTTAAAATGCCTTCTAGCAAGATGAAAGTTGAAATTGCAAAAATTCTTAAAGAAGAAGGCTTCATCAACGACTATAAAGTTAAAGGTGAAGTTAAAAAGGAATTATCTATTTCCTTAAAATACGCTGCTGATGGCACTCGCGTTATCTCTGGTTTAAAGAAAATCTCAAAACCAGGCTTACGTGTTACAGTTAGCTGCGAAAAATTACCTAAGGTCTTAAAAGGCTTAGGTATCGCAATCATCTCTACTTCCCAAGGCGTTATGACTGATGCTAAGGCTCGCACTGTTGGTGTTGGCGGTGAAGTAATTGCTTACGTCTGGTAATAGTAGGGGGAAAGAAATTATATGTCACGTATTGGAAACAAACATATTACTCTTCCAGCTGGCGTAACAATCACTGTTAACGGTAACATTGCTACTGTCACTGGTAAGAAAGGTTCCTTAAACGTCAAAATCAACGATGGCATTACCGTCAGCGTCGAAGGAACAGAAGTTGTTTGCACAAGAGCAAATGACTTAAAACAAACAAAACAAAACCATGGTACTACTCGTGCTAATATCCATAACGCAGTTATCGGTGTTTCCGAAGGCTACGCTAAGGAATTAGAAATGAGAGGTATTGGTTACAAAGCTCAAATGGAAGGCAAAAACGTCAGACTTTGGGCTGGTTACTCTCACACAATTGTGATTGAACCAAACGAAGGCGTCACAATCTCATGCCCATCTGCAACTGAATTAAAAGTTGAAGGCTTAGATAAGCAAGCAGTTGGCCAAACAGCTGCAAGAATTCGTGAAGTACGTTCACCAGAGCCATATTTAGGTAAAGGTATCCGTTACAAAGACGAATATGTTGCTACTAAAGAAGGCAAGCGTGCCGCTGGTAAGAAATAATAGAAAGGTAGGAAATGAAGTATGGTTACAAAACAATCTAAAAACGTATCACGTGTTAGACGTCATGCTCGTGTCAGAGCCAAAATCTCTGGTACTGCAGAATCTCCAAGACTTTGCGTCTACCGTTCTAACAAAAACATTGAAGCACAGCTCATCGACGATGTCACAGGTGTCACACTCGTTGCTTCTTCATCAATGTCACTCAAACTTGAAAATGGTGGAAACATTGAAGCAGCTGCAGCAGTTGGCAAAGACATTGCTGAAAAAGCTCTTGCTAAAGAAATCAAAACTATCGTGTTTGATCGTTCAGGCTATGTATATCACGGCCGTGTTCAAGCACTTGCAGAAGCCGCTCGTGAAGCTGGCTTGAAGTTCTAAGGAGAGGTAAGAAAATGGAAGAAAAAGAAACAGTTGTTGCTCAAGAAGCAGCAGAAAACAAAGCTCCTAAAGCCGCTCCAAAAGAAGGAGAAAACGTACGTCGTGCTCCTCGTGGTGACCGTAAAGATGGCCGTAAAGGCGATCGTAAAGGCCCAAGAGCTGAAAAGCGTGACGAACCAAAAGAATTCGACGATCGTGTTGTCTTCATTAACCGTGTTTCTAAAACAGTTAAAGGTGGCCGTCGTATGAAATTCACTGCTCTTGTTGTCATTGGTGACCACAAGGGTAGATATGGTTTCGCTCTTGCAAAAGCAGCAGAAGTTCCTGATGCAATTAAGAAAGCTGGCGAAGCAGCTAAGAAAAACATTCACCACATCACTTTAGTTAAAGGTAATACATTATCTCACGAAGTTATTGGTAAATGGGGTGCTTGCTCAGTCTTATTAAAACCAGCACCTGAAGGTACCGGAATTATCGCCGGTGGCCCAGTCCGTGCTATTCTCGAACTCGCAGGCGTTCAAAACGTTTGTTCCAAAGTCTATGGTTCTAGAGCTCCAATCAATATCATTAGAGCAACAAGCCAAGGCTTAGATAACCTCAAGAGCTACAAAGAAATGAAAGTTCTTCGTGGCAAAGAATAAAATTGTCTAACTTAATGACAAAATTAAAGATCAAGGAGGTGCAAATATGAAATTGCATGAACTTCACGCTACAGAAGGTTCACGTCGTGAACATTTCCGTAAAGGCCGCGGTCTTGCTTCTGGTAACGGCAAAACAGCCGGTAAAGGAATGAAGGGCCAAAACTCTCGTAGTGGCGGCGGTGTCCGTTTAGGATTTGAAGGTGGTCAATTACCATTATTCAGACGTTTACCTAAACGTGGCTTCAAAAATGTAAATCATGTCAATTATGCAACCATTAACGTTGGAGATCTTAACAGATTCGAAGACGGTACAGTGGTCTCCCCAGCATTATTAAAAGAAGTTGGCTTATTAACCAAAGAATATGATGGCTTAAAAGTTTTAGGCGGTGGCAAACTCGAAAGAAATTTAACTGTCCAAGCTCAAGCATTCTCAAAATCTGCGGAAGCCGCAATTAGTGCTGTCGGTGGCAAAATTGAGGTGATCTAACATGAAGAAGCTAGTATCAATCTTAAAAAACAAAGAAATCATGAACCGTATCTTATTTACGGTTCTCATCCTCTTCGTCTTCCGTGTTGGTGCTCAAATTACTGTTCCAGGTGTTACTCTTGGTGATGACTTAAATAGTTATCTCTCTAGTAATAATGCCTTATCATTAATGAACTTATTAGGTGGTGGAACTCTTCAAACGTTCTCCATCTTCGCTCTTGGTGTTTCACCTTACATTACTGCACAGATTATCGTTCAATTATTAGCAACTGATGTTCTTCCTGCATTAAGTGACTTGAAACGTCAAGGTCAATACGGAAGAAAGAAAATGGAATTGGCAACTCGTTACTTAACATTAATGCTCGGTGCTGTTCAAGCATACGGTATTGTTAAGACAATGCAGTCCTCTTCCTATATTACCTTCCAGATGGCCGAGAAAGAATGGCTCACTTATATCTACATTGTCGTTATCTTAATGGCAGGATCTATGTTAGTTATGTGGCTCGGTGACCAAATTTCTGTTAAAGGTATTGGTAATGGTATCTCTATGATTATCTTCGCTGGTATCGTATGCTCATTACCAACTCAGCTCTCCGGAGCATTCACAAAGTGGGTTTCAACCGCTTTAGGTACAGGTAAGGAATTAACTGGTATCTTCCAGTTCTTGCTCTACGTCTTAGCTGACTTACTCATCATTTCCTTCGTTACGTTCGTTGAACTTTCTCAAAGAAAGATTCCGGTACAACACTCAGGAAAAGGTGGCCAAACACAAAGTATGGCAAAAGCAAGCTTCTTACCAATTAAGATTAACTCTGCTGGTGTTATTCCTGTCATCTTCGCTAGCTCAATCTTAATGGCACCAAGTGTTATTGTGGCATTTATCGACTCTAATGCAACTAATGCAAAATGGTTAGGTATCTTCTCTACATCAACACTTTATGAAATGAATGGTTGGAAAATGCCATGGGGCTTAATTATCTATTTAGTCCTCATCGTTGCATTTACATTCTTCTATTCAAATTTACAAATCAATCCAGAACAAATGGCAGAAAACTTCCAAAAGAACGGCAGCTACATTCCTGGTATTCGTCCAGGTATTGAAACTGAACGTTATGTTAGAAAAGTTTTAAATAGAGTTACAGTCCTTGGTGCTATCTCATTAGCAATCATTGCAGCTCTCCCACCAATCTTAACTATGACTGGTATCTTCGGAGATAACTCCTCACTCGCTTTAGGCGGTACAGGTCTTATCATCGTTGTCGGTGTTGCTCTTGAACTTAACTCTCAAATTAACGGATTGCTCGCCGGCAAGTCTTTCGATGAAGTCGTTGCTGGTGGAGGACAATAATGAAAAAGAACATTATTCTTATGGGTCCTCCTGGTGCTGGAAAAGGCACCTTAGCCAAGAAACTTGTTGCTAAATATGGTTTCGCGCATATTTCTACTGGAGATATGTTTAGAGAAGCTATATCTAAACAAACAGAACTTGGTAAACTCGCAGATTCTTATATTTCAAAAGGAAATCTTGTTCCTGATGAAGTTACTATCGCGATTGTTAAAGATCGTCTTAGTCAAAAGGATCTCGATAATGGATTTCTACTAGATGGTTTCCCAAGAACTTTGCCTCAATCAGAAGCTCTACAAGCCATCAGTAAAGAAATAAATCGTCCAATTGATGTCGTAATTGATGTTAATTGTGACCATGACGAATTAGTAAAGCGTATTTCAGGTCGTCGCGTTTGTAAGAAATGTGGAACCCCATTCCATATTGTAAATGTCAAACCTAAGGTTGAAGGCATCTGCGATAATTGTGGTGGACCGCTCTATCAAAGAAGCGATGATAATGAAGGAGCCTTAAAAGTTCGTTTACAACATTACGTCAAAGACACTGAACCATTAATTAACTATTATTCTAATCTTGGATTATTAAATAGTTTTGATTCTAGTGGTTCTACAGACGTATTACTCGATGAAATCTCAAAATTTCTAGAAAGCTAATTATGATAACTGTCAAGTCACCAAGGGAAATTGAATTAATGAAAGAAGCCGGCAGAGTAGTAAATCTTGTATTTGCCACTTTAAAGCCAATGCTTGTTAATGGTGTTAATACATTAGATTTAGACCTAATGGCAGAAAAAATCATTCGCGATAATGGATGTACCCCACCTTGCAAAGGGTATTATGGTTATCCAGGAAGCATATGCATTTCTGTTAATGACACCCTTATCCACGGTATCCCTTCTAAAAAGATTATTCTTAGAGAAGGCGATATTGTCTCCCTTGATGTCGTGGCAAGTTACAAAGGCTACTGTGCAGATGCTACTCGTACATATGCGGTAGGGGTAACAACTGAAAGAGCAAAACGCTTAATGGAAGTCACCAAACAGTCTTTCTTTGAAGCATTAAAGCTAATCAAAGAAGGAATACACCTCGGTGATATTTCACACAGAATCCAAGAAATTAACGAAAGTAATGGTTATTCAATTGCTAGAGATTATACAGGACATGGAATTGGTGCTCACATGCACGAAGATCCAAGCATTCCTAATTATGGTCTAGCAGGAACTGGCCCAGTACTTAAGGCAGGCATGGCACTTGCTATTGAACCAATGGTTCTTGAAGGTAAGGCTGCTACACGTGTCCTTGGAGATGGCTGGACAGTTAAGAGCAAAGATGGAAAGCTCACTTGTCACTATGAAAATACAGTAATAGTTACTAAGGAAGGCTTTGAAGTCATTACTATGAATGAGGAGGAAAAGAAGGAAATTTATGTCTAAATCAGACGTCATCGAAGTACAGGCGGTCGTTACTGAGACATTACCAAACGCTATGTTTAAGGTAAAACTCGAAAACGGCGTCGTAATTCTGGCTACCGTTTCTGGAAAAATCAGAATGAATTACATTCGCATTCTTCCAGGTGATAGAGTTACGGTTGAAATCTCGCCTTATGATTTAACACGGGGCCGCATAACATTCAGGTTTAAATAATTCCTGGTCAAAATTATTACTTAAGGAGGAATACTTATGAAAGTCAGACCTTCAGTCAAACCAATCTGCTCAAAGTGTAGAGTTATTAAGAGAAATGGCAAAGTTATGGTCATTTGCTCTGATCCAAAACACAAGCAGAGACAAGGTTAATAGGAGGACATAGAATATGGCACGTATCGTTGGTGTTGATATTCCAAACGACAAACAAGTCGGAATCTCCCTTACCTACATCTATGGTATCGGTAGAAAAATCGCTGCAGACATTTGTAGAGATGCAAAAGTTGATAGCACAATTAGAGTTAAAGATTTAACTGATGAACAATTAGGTGCAATCAGAAATGAAATCGCTAACTATAAAACAGAAGGTGATCTTCGTAGAGAAGTCGCTTTAAACATCAAGCGTTTAACAGAAATCGGTTGTTTCCGTGGTTCACGTCATAAGAAGGGTTTACCTGTCCGTGGCCAAAGAACAAAGACAAACGCAAGAACAAGAAAAGGCCCACGTAAAACCATCGCTAATAAGAAGATGGCTCCACAAGGCTAATGAAAGGAGAAGATTATGGCTAAAAAGACTACTACACGTAAAAAGAAAGTCAAACGTACATTTACTCGTGGTGTTGCCCACATCCACTCCACATTCAACAATACTATCGTCACAATTTGTGACTGCGATGGTAATGCCTTATCATGGAGTTCCGCTGGTGCAAACGGCTTTAAAGGTGCTAAGAAATCTACACCTTTCGCTGCAGGACAAGCTGCTGAAGCTGCTGCTCGTGCTGCATACGAACAAGGCATCCGTCAAGTTGACGTCGATGTTAAGGGTCCAGGCCCAGGCCGTGAAAGTGCAGTTCGTTCATTAGCAGTTGCTGGATTACAAGTATTATCAATTGTTGATAGCACTCCAATCCCACACAACGGCTGCCGCCCACCTAAGAAACCACGTGGATAATAAGGAGGTATAAACCACATGAAAATCGCCAATCCATTTGAAAGATTTGCAGTTTCTCAAGCAGACTATGATGGAACAGAAAATTATGGACGTTTCGTCATTGAACCACTCGAAAGAGGTTTTGGACAAACATTAGGTAACTCATTAAGAAGAGTTTTACTCTCTAGCTTACCTGGTGCTTCTATCTATGCGATTGAAGTGGAAGGTGCTCGTCACGAATTCACAGCATTAGAAGGTGTTGAAGAAGACGTTACCTCTATTATTCTCAATTTAAAAGATTTAGTCTTACGCATTCCTGCAGAAGACGATTCCAATAAGAAACTCGAAATCAATGTTACAGGACCAGCAGTTGTCACAGCTGGCGACATCGTTTGCCCAACAGGCGTCGAAGTTGTCAATCCAGACTTAGTTATTGCTAATGTTTGTGAAGGTGGCTCCTTAAGAATGATCTTACACGCTAGAAATGGCCGTGGCTATGTCACTGGTGAACAAAACAAAGTCTTACACCCAGCTCTTCAAGTCGGTGTTATCTCAACTGATAGTAACTACTCACCAGTTAAGAAAGCTAACTACATCGTTGAAGGTACTCGTGTTGGACATGATTCACGCTTTGACAAGTTAACATTAGAAGTTTGGACAAATGGTTCAATGCTTCCACAAGAAGCAGTCGCATTATCTGCAAAGATTTTGATTGATCACTTTGCTAAACTCGTCGATGTTGCTGATATCACAAGAGATATCAATATTGAAAAAGACGAAGAACAAGTTGAAGAAAATAAGTATGACAACATTACTATTGAAGAACTTGACCTCTCCGCACGTTCTTATAACTGCTTAAAGAGAGCATCTATTCAAACAGTTCTCGAATTAACAGAAAAGAGCGAAGAAGAAATGATGAAAGTTAAGAACTTAGGCAAGAAATCCTTAAAAGAAATTAAGGAAAAACTTGCAGGTATCGGACTTTCATTCAAAGATTTTGAATAAGGAGGTAATGATTTATGCCAGCACAAGGTAGAAAAAATGTTCATGGTAAGACCGGCGTAAGATTTAAAGCCGCTTATACAAAGAGCAAATATGAAAACATGCTCCGTAACGTCGTTACTGATTTAATCGTTCACGATTCCATCAAAGTTACAGCTAGCGTTGCTGTTGACGTCATTAAAGAAGCTGATAGATTAGTTACTTTAACTAAAAAAGAAGATGTCATGAATGCAAAAAGACAAGCTGCAGCATTTGTTCGTAACGTTTACGTTGATGAAGCAAAGACTGTTTCTGCTTTAGATAAGTTATTTAACACAATCGGCCCTAAATTTGCTGCTCGTAACGGTGGTTACACAAGACAGTTCAAATTAGGAAACCGTAAAGGTGATGATGCACCAATCGTGCTCGTTACTTGGGTTGACTAATCTAAGTTAAACAAAAAAAATCCCGATATTCATTTATCGGGATTTTTTTATTGCTCAATATTAATATATTTTCTTAAATGAATAAGAAATTGAACGAATGTATTTAGTGTCTTTTTTAAGTATTGCTCTATTTAATGTTGAATCTTGTGGTTCGATAGCTATACCTTGATGTAATTCTTCTTCTGTACCAATTAATTTTGCGTCAGTTTTATAGTTACATGTATAGATTTGGCATCCAGAAAAATCTGTATATATATCTAATTCATATTTAGGAGACACTAATCTAATTTCTTTTAATAAGAATTTACTAAATATGTAGTGGTGGTCATATCCATTAGTCTTGCTATTTATTAAATAAGGATTATTAATACGATCAGTAATGTATCTTAATCTTCTAAAGGACATTACTTTATTAACTATTCTTTCTTCTAATGGAATTAAATCATCTGGATTTGGATGAATATATTTTCTTGCTGGAATTTTAAGTCTGATATTATCTAAATTCTTTTCGCCTAATGAGAAGAATGTATGGTTAGTTAAACTAACGATAGTGTCTTCATCACTTTTAGCCATGAAAGTTAAATAAATTGATTCTTTTTTGATTATGTAGTTAACAAAATATGTAATGTTACCAGGCAAACCATCCTCAAGATGCTTTTTTACGTAAAAATAGGTGATTGTAAGCGTGTTTTCTTCTTCTTTGATTTTGTAACTAAAGAATTTATTACTGAGCCCAGGAAGGCCGCTATGAAGGGAATTACTGCCCTCGTTTACATCCGTTTGATAAGTATTGTTATTGATCTCAACCCTGCCATCTTTAACTCTATTACCAATTGGACCGATAGTTTTTCCTAAATACAAATCATTCTTCTTAAAATCTTTGGAATCAGAAGTGGTAAGAGTCATTATTTCGTTGCAGTAAAAAATACTATAAATAGATGCTCCGAGGTCAGTGAAAGTTACTTTTAAATCATTATTCGTAACTTCAATGAATTTAATTCCGTTTTCTTTATATTCTTTAAATTGCATGTCAGTATGATACATATATGATACTCTATATTTTAAACTAAAAATCAATCAATTGCTTCTATTTATGTTTAATTTTATTGTTATTTTTAACTTTTGTAATATATATTTAAGTTATGATTACTAGCAGAGTTATCAATCCTCAAATTTATTATTATAATACCTACAATTTTCAGCCTGTTTCATGCGAACAATTGTATGTATTAAATCAAGGTTATTGCTTAATTTATGATATTATTCCTGATTTAAATTGTTGTAGCCTTTCTTTTAACATTTATTGTGAAGAAGGATGTCCAGCTATTCTTTCTATAATTACAAATCCTCAAATATCATCTATTGAGTCTTTAATGTCTTCATTTGATTCATATTCTGAAGGTGAGTATTTATTTGGAGTAACAACTAAACCAAATTCCAATAATAAAATTACTATTGATAAAACTTTTATTGATTCTAATATATCTTCAAATGGACACTTGTATTTGACTATTAAATACATGTCAGCCATTAGATCCTTTATAGCTTTTTCAAATTTAAATGCTCAAGAACTCATAATCTCTGATGAAGGATTGATGCCAAATCATTCTTTTGAAGATTATTCTCTTGATTCAGCAAATTTAAAAATCGATAGGGGAAATGGAAAATCATTTTTAACAATTGCTCAATTTCAAACAAATGATCCATTAACTCCTATTAATATTTCTTTTAGTTATAATGAAGATGCTGGATTAAGACATAATTATCAAATATCAATTAATGAAATAAATGATGATGAATTTCTTTTAATTAATCCGACTGGTTATAAGGAAAATTTCATTAAAATTAATAATGAAGATTTATCAAAATATGATATCGATGAACCTTTCCAAGAAGGTGATGTTTTCTATTACTCTTCTATTTCATCTAGTTATGCATATAAAAGAAGTAATCGCCTTAATATAGTAAATAGAAATGATGAAACTTATATATTTTATGAAGGAAAATTGAACTCTATTACATTTTGTCATGAAACATTGTCTTTTCTTTATCAAGGTAATTTATTAACATCTATTTCTAATACTAGAGAAATCGTTAATTTATATTATTTTAATGGGGAACTTTCATATATCTCATCAGCAAATATCAATCTTCCAATGTTGATGATTAGTCATAGTAGTAATTCGTATACGTTTCTAACATATAATAACAACATTTTAATAAATCATACTGTCTTAGAATTAGGAAACGATTATTTGGATGGTTATATTACTAAAATCAAAGATTTAATTTCAAATAATTATTACGAACTTAATTATGATTCTAACTTAAAAGTCTCAAATATATCATTTAAAAAACGTACTGATAATAATGACGAGTTACTTATTTATAAGGATTATTATTCATATAACGATAATAAAACAACTGTTACTAATTCTTTAGATCAAAGAAAAGTTTATTACTTTGATAATTATTTAAGATTAGTTACTTTAATTGATGAAAACAAAAAAGTTACTTCTTATTCATATGAACCTCTTGAAGAACATTATTCAAGCAATATTTCTTCAATTAATAAAGCTATATCTATTAGAAGAAACTATATAGAAAACCATCTTTTTGAAAAAGGGTTAGAATCATGGGGCTTTTCTGGAACAGGCTCATATTCTATTTCTTCTAATTCAATATACGGCTCTTCTTCTTTATGTGTTGAAACAAATGCTAATCAAACTTTAACTATTACTCAAGCTATTGTTGATCCAAAAAGAGGTACCTATAAATTAAAAGCTTTTCTTAAATTAGTTGAGGCTTCGTCTTTTATAACTATTTCTTTAAAGGCTACTTATTCAACCGTGCCTATAATAACTCCTATATTTAGGTCATCTAGTGATGTGTCTAATGCAATTATTCCTCCTATTCATCCTATAGGAAATGAAACGATTACTAAATCGATAACAATAAGTGATATAGATGAATACAAAGAATATCAATTAGATGATTTAACTATTCCTAATTCTGCTACTTTGATAAGCGAACTATTAATTACAATATCTATACCTTCAAACACGAAAGTCTATTTTGATTATTTTTCTTTTGATGAAGAACTTGATCCAAAAGTTAATTTATTATCTAATGGCTATTTAGAAAAGATAAGTAATAATTTCCCAACTGATTGGAGGTTTATTAATGATAATCATGATGGCTTTTCTATTATTAATTCGGTTAATGAGTTTTCATTATTAGATAACAATGCTTGTAGCATTAAATTCCCTTCTAAAACATTTGATGGAACTGATAGGGGAATAAAACAAACCATTAATATATCTGGTAAAAGAAATGACAAATATACATTATCGGTTATTTCAAAATCTTTAACTTCTTCTAATACAAAATATCAAGCCTATATATCTTTTAAAATGGGAGAAGCGATAAAGACATATTATTTTGACTTTATTAAAGATTATTCTTCTTATCAGCTTCTTACTAGATCAATCACTTCAGAAATTGATTATAACTCAATAGAAGTAGGGGTTATTTTTAATGGTTCAGAAGAAGTTATATTCGATTCTTTTGAATTACTTAAAGAAGCGACTTATCTCGATATTAGTCATGATTCATTTAATAATGTTTCGTTTTCCTCTTCTTCCTATTTAGGATATAAAAAGAACAAAGTAATTGCTTCTATTTCTAATGATGGAGATTTATCCATCTACGATTATGATGATAGAAACAATTTAATAGGAATTACTCGTGATGATAATTTATCTATTCGCAATTTTTATGATGATGATAATCATTTAATTTCATCTACCTTACATTACGAAGGGGAAGAAATATCTCGAAGCCGAAATTATCAAAATTTGTTATTAGTTCAATCAATAGATGAACATCAAAACGTCACTTCTTATGAATACGAAGATATTACCAATAGACTATCAAATAAAATTTTAGGTAATAGCAAGGAAAGTTATTCATATAACAACAAAAATGATTTAACTCAAATTTCTATTTTGAATAATAGTAACAATCATCTGCTTTCTTCTAATTCCATCAATTATTTAAATAATGGAAATATCGATGAACTATCTTCTTCAAATGGAAGCGTTTATCAAAATGTTTATGACGAGTTAGATGAAGTTATTGAAATTAAAATACCAGATACAGATATTACTTATGAATCATTCTTCTATAATCACATTAATCATTTATTAATCGAAAATATTATTAATGATACTT
>JAZRYE010000022.1:0-53860 GCA_045600585.1 Bacilli bacterium
CTGTCTCGACAGCAGACTCGGTGAAATCTTAATACCTGTGAAGATGCAGGTTACCCGCGACTAGACGGAAAGACCCCATGGAGCTTTACTATAACTTAATATTGATTAATTGTGGTTCTTGCACAGGATAGGTAGGAGACTTTGAAGTTTAGGCTTCGGCTTAGATGGAGTCGTCGTTTGGATACTACTCTAGAAGTGCGATTAATCTAACCTATATGTTCACAACGTAGGGGACAGTGTTAGGCGGGTAGTTTGACTGGGGCGGTCGCCTCCCAAATTGTAACGGAGGCGCCCCAAGGTACCCTCAGCCTGGTTGGAAATCAGGTTACGAGTGCAAAGGCATAAGGGTGCTTGACTGTGAGACTTACAAGTCGAACAGGGACGAAAGTCGGGCTTAGTGATCTTGCGGTTTTCTTAGTGGAAAGGCCGTAACTTATCGGATAAAAGCTACCCTGGGGATAACAGGCTGATCGCGTCCAAGAGTTCACATCGACGACGCGGTTTGGCACCTCGATGTCGGCTCATCACATCCTGGAGGGGAAGTACCATCCAAGGGTTTGGCTGTTCGACAATTAAAGTGGTACGCGAGCTGGGTACAAAAGGTCGTGAGACAGTTTGGTCCCTATCTGTCGTGGGCGCAGGAAGTTTGAGTAGATTAGTCCTTAGTACGAGAGGACCGGGATTAACAGAGCTCTGGTATACCAGTTGTCACGCCAGTGGCATGGCTGGGTAGCTACCTCTGGAAAGGATAAACGCTGAAAGCATCTAAGCGTGAAGCCAGCCTAAAGATGAGACTTCCCATTCGAAAGAAGTAAGTTACCTCCAAAGTTAGGAGGTTGATAGGTTAGAAGTGTAAGTGTCGTGAGGCATTCAGCTGACTAATACTAATAGAACGAGGACTTAATTTCTAAGATTTTAACTAAGCGTTAAAAAATATAACTAAAATTTAAGTTTCTAATTAACAAGAAAGCTAACATGTGGTAATATTCAGTTTTGAGAGAACAATGATCTCTCTAAAAATAAAAAAGTCTGGTGGTGATGGCGCGGTGGACACACCTGTTCCCATACCGAACACAGAAGTTAAGCACCGTAGTGGCGAAGATACTCGGGGAACCGTGGAAAATAGCGAGCCGCCGGGCTTTTTTATTTATATAAGGTTTTTAATGAATTAAACGATCCCAAATGGGGTCTTTTTATTTTGGCTTTAGATAGCTTTTTTTATTTATTGATATCCATCAATATTCCAAAAAGCACGAATATATAGTCATTTATTATAAATAATAAATAATACATTAGAAAATATTTGTAAATGTATTCATTGATGCGCCTCATTTTGGGTTTCTTGACATATATACATTTACTATGTAAAATATACATACGCTTAAGGCAGTGAATTAAACATGGGAACAAGTATTCAAGTTAAAGTTAATATTGATACAAAAGAAGCTATTGAATTAATTAAAAAAATAGCTCTTGGTTCCTATGGTGTAGCAGCTATTTCTTTAAAAAGTGATTTATCTGCTAATTCGATCAATCAAACTAAGAAAGGTAAAAAAGAGGATGCAATCTTTGTTACAGTAAACAAGGATCAAGGATTTAGCGCTGATGTTTACTTAGTTGTGAGCACAGGTGTTAAAATCACAGAAATTATATCCGAAACTCAAAAGGCTATATTGTTTGGCCTTAAGAAGAAATATAAAACCTTAGTAAAGTCAGTTAATGTCTACGCTGAGAATGTTTCTTCCTCTTTACAGTAAATTATGAAAACTTTAAACGGACAAAGCTTAAAAAAGCTATTTATCTCAGGATCAAATAACTTATATAACCATTATCCAGAAATTGATGCATTAAATGTTTTCCCAGTTCCAGATGGTGATACTGGTATGAACATGAATCTTACAATGACTTCTGGATGCAAAGAAATTCAAAACCGTAACGATGAAAGTGTTTACGAAATTTCTAAATCATTCGGTAGAGGATTATTGATGGGCGCTAGAGGAAACTCTGGTGTTATCACTTCTCAAATCTTCCGTGGCTTCTCACAAGGTTTAGAAGGAAAAACTGAAATCAATGCTGTTGGATTCGCTGATGCAATGCAAAAAGGCGTTGAAGTTGCATATAAAGCAGTTGTTAGACCTGTTGAAGGCACAATTCTTACAGTTGTTAGAGAATCATCTCAATACTTAAGAGATCACGTTAAAGACAATATGAGCATTGAAAAAGCAATGGACTTATTGATTAAAGAAGCAAAAGAATCTCTTAAAAGAACTCCTGAATTACTTCCAATTCTTAAAGAAGTTGGTGTTGTTGATTCAGGCGGTGCTGGTTTAATTACTATTTTCGAAGGCATGAGAACTGCGATTGATGGTGAAATCGTTGAAAGAAATCAAGCTACAGCTACTGAAGAAGCTAATCCACTTGTTGCTGCAGGTGCTTCAATGGAAGATGAAGAATTTGGCTATTGTACTGAATTCATTATGTCTTTAGGACCTGACAGCGTTAAAAAGCAATTCAATGAAAAAAGATTTACAAACGTTCTTGCTTCTCACGGCAACTCCTTAGTTGTCGTTCGTGATGAAGAAATTGTTAAAGTTCATGTTCATACAATGAAACCTGGTGAAGTTCTTAACTACGCACAACAATTTGGTGAATTCTTAAAATTAAAAATTGAAAACATGACAGAACAACACCATGCTCTTGAAACTGGTGCTCAAGTTGAAGCTCATGAAGATTTAGTTCCAGAGCCTGAAAAAGATGCTCCTAAACAAGAATATGCAATGATTCAAGTTAGCGCTGGCGATGGTATTGATGAATTCTTTAATGAAATTGGTGTCAATATTATTGTTAAAGGTGGCCAGACAATGAATCCTTCTAGTGAAGACTTTGTCGAAGCTATTAAAAAAGCAAACGCTAAAAACGTTTATATCTTCCCAAATAACTCAAACATTGTTATGGCAGCAAGCCAAGCTTGTGAGATGATTGAAGATGATGAAGTTAATGCTTATGTCATTCCAAGTAAAACAATTTTACAAGGTATCTCATCTGCAATTATGTTCAATCCTGATGTAACTCCAGAAGAAAACTTCAAAGAATTAAAATCAGCTCTTAAGAACGTCAAATCTGGTGAAGTCACATTTGCAATTAGAGATAGCGAAATTAATGGTGTATCAGTCAAAAAAGATGACTTTATTGGTATTTTTGAAAAAGATATCGTTGTTGATATTCCAAACAAAGTTGAAACATTATATTCTTTACTCGATAAGATGATTGATGAAGACTCGTCCATTATCACATTGTTAGTTGGTCAAGATGTTACTGATGAAGAATCTGATCAAATAGCAAATGAAATTGCTGATAGATATCCTGATGTTGATCTTGATATAAGACGCGGCAATCAACCTGTTTATTCATTCCTTGTTGGAGTTGAATAGAATATAATCAAAATTGAAATAGGCAAATCAAATGGTTTGCCTTTTTTATTTATTCAATAAATAATAGATGTATGGGTAAATTAACAAAATCTCCTCGACTAAATTATCTATTAGGACAAATGGGTATTTTTAACGAATATCAAGTTGTTAATCATCTTCCTAGAAGATATGACAATTTTTCTTATACAGAGGAAAGAAACCTAAAAGATAAACAGAGATTGGTTTTATTAGGAAAAATTATTTCCCTTCCTAAATCAGTTGTGGCAAAAGGGCTTCATATAGTCACGTTTGAATTCATGACGCTT
Source organism: Bacilli bacterium (assembly GCA_045600585.1). Taxonomy (GTDB): domain Bacteria; phylum Bacillota_I; class Bacilli_A; order RFN20; family CAG-826; genus JAZRYE01. The sequence goes on from JAZRYE010000022.1 coordinate 3,737, forward strand.
AATCGCACCTATTTTAAAGTAAAGTTCTTTAATCAGCCTTATATTACCAAAATAATTAACTTGGAAGAGCCATTCACATTAGTGGGATCCTACAATTCAAAATATAATGCAGTTGATGGAACAAGTATATTTAAAGGTGAAATACCAAAGAGAAATCAAATTAGACCTGTTTATTCTTTACCAAGTGATTTTCAAAACAGCTTATTCTCTAATTTAGTTCGTCGCTCTTTAGAAAGCACAAAAGGAAATATTCATTCTGTAATCCCTTTTACATATATAAATAAATATAGATTAATAGATAAGGAAACCGCTCTTAATTGGGCCCATTTTCCAGAGACATATGAACAAGTTAGGCAGTCACTTCGTCATTTAAAATATGAAGAAGCTCTTATATTTTCTTTAAAGAATCAAATTATTCGTGAACAAAATAAATCAATGGCTAAAGTTAAAAAAGAACCAATTGACTTATCTTTATGTAAACCATTGATTGACTCTCTTCCATTTAAATTAACTGAAGATCAAGAAACTGCTGCTTCAGAAATTATTGAAGATATGAATCAAACTGCTTTAATGTATCGCTTACTTCAAGGTGATGTTGGAACTGGAAAAACTTTGGTTTGCTTCCTAGCTTTATATGCAAACTTTATTAGGGGAGATCAAGGTGCTTTAATGGCTCCAACAGATTCGTTAGCAAGACAGCATTTTGAGAATGCTAAAAACATTTTTAGCGGCACAAAGATGAAGATTGCTTTGTTGCTTGGATCAACCCCAATTACAGAAAAGCATCAGATATATGATGATTTAAAAGAAGGTTATATTGATTTAGTCATTGGAACACATGCCTTATTCTCAAAAAGCGTTATATATAATTCCCTTGGTTTAGCTGTTATTGATGAACAACATAGATTTGGTGTGAACCAAAGAATAATGCTTGCTAGTAAAGGAGAACATGCTGATTTATTGATGATGTCTGCTACACCTATTCCAAGATCATTAGCGTTGACATTATATGGTGATTTAGATATATCAACTCTATATTCATTTCCAAATAAGCATAGAAGTGTAACTACTGAAATCATTGATTCTAATAATGACAAGATATATGAAGCAATAGATGAGTCTTTATCTAAAGATAAACAGGTGTATATTGTTGCTCCAATAATTGATTATCGAGAAGATGAAAGATATTCTGCTGAAAAGCTTTACGCTAGGTTTGTATTACGATATGGAAATAAGGTTGGCTTACTTCATGGCAAAATGAAAAGTGATGAAAAAGAAGATGCTTTAAGCAAATTTTATAGCGGTGAAACGCCTATCATTGTATCAACGCAAGTTATTGAAGTTGGCATTGATGTGAAAAAGGCAAACCTTATGATTATTTATGACGCAAACAATTTCGGACTTGCTAGTCTTCATCAGCTAAGAGGACGTATTGGCCGAGACGGTTCAAAGGCTAAATGTATGTTAACAATTGACAAAGAAGATCAGGACGCAATAAATAAATTAAATATCTTGGTTAATAGTGAAGATGGTTTTGAAATAGCTGAGCAAGATATGAAATTAAGAGGGCCGGGTGAATTAACCGGAACCAAACAAGCCGGCATACCAAATTTTGCATTCTTGAATATTGTTGATGACTATAAAATATTCGTTGTTGCTAGAGAAGATGCAAAAGAAATTATTAGAAATAAAAGTCTTCAGTACAATTCATATTTGATTGATAGAATAGAAAAAGACATTAAAAATAATGAATTTATTAAAGGGTAGCGAATAACTGCTCTTTTTTAAAACAATATATAAAATTGTTTTTAAAGTGTTTAATATGCTAAAATACAAAGCGAGGATTTAACTATGTTAAGATTTGTTGTTGATACTATGGGCGGAGATTTAGGCAGTTCTGTAATTGTCAAAGCCATTAAAGATTTCTTAAAAGAAAATAATGATATAGAAATTATTGCGGTTGGCAAAAAAGAAGAACTAACCGAACTTGAAGGAATTTGCCGTATTATCGATGCTCCTGACATTGTTCCAATGGAAGCCGGTGCCTTAGAAGCTCTTAGAATGAAAAAATCATCAATGATTGTCGCTATTAAAACTTTGAAAGAAGAAGGCTTGGATGGAGTTATTTCTTGTGGCTCGACTGGTGCATTTTTATCAGCAAGTACCATTACTTTAAAAATGGTTCCAGGAGTTAAGAGAGCGGCTTTGGTTGCACCTTTCCCAACAAAAATTAAAGGAAAAAAGGTCGTAATTCTTGATGTTGGAGCAAGTAATGAGAATTCCTCTGAAGAAATCATTCAATTCGCAACAATGGGAAAATTGTATTCTCAATCAGTTTATAGTGTTGAAGAACCTAGAGTTGCCATTTTAAGTAACGGTTCAGAAGACGGCAAAGGATCTCCAGAAGGAAAAGAAGCATACAAATTCTTAAAAGAATCCAATTTTGCAGGTTTTGTAGGTAATGTTGAAGCAAGAAGTGCATTAGATGGTGATGTCGATGTTATTGCGACTGATGGCTTTACCGGTAATATTTTTCTTAAAGGCGCAGAAGGAATTGCGAAATTAATGTCCTCTATGTTAAAAGGAGCTTTTAAGAAGAATCTTTGGACAAAAATTGGCTATTTGCATGTTAAAAAGGGAATAGATGAAATGAGTGAAACTATGGATTATAAAAGCACAGGTGGTGCAATGTTGTTAGGCGTCAATAGTGTTGTTGTAAAAGCTCATGGTAATTCAGATTCATATTCATTTAAGTGTGCTTTAGATGTTGCTAAAAAACTTGCAGAGAACAAAGTTGTAGAGAAAATTAAGGAGGGATTTAAAAGTGAAGAATATTGATGAACTTCAATGTATTATTGGCTTTAATCCAACTAAGAAAGAACTATTTGAATTAGCTCTTACTCATCCTTCATGCAACAGCCGCATGAATACCAAGCATCATGATTATGAAAGACTAGAATACATGGGTGATTCCGTTATCGGATTTGTAACAGCTGATATGATTTTTAGTTTACATCCAACCATGGAACCTGGTTATATGACAAAATTACGTAGTAATTTAGTCAAAACTCAAGCATTAGCCAGCTATGCTCGCTCTATTAATTTAACTGAGTATATCGTTACTGGTAATTCTATTAAAAGTGAGCAACTTGCTAAAAATGACCATATTTTGGAAGATGTTTTTGAAGCATTAACCGGCGCTATTTACCTTGAAAAAGGTATCGATTATGCTTATGGATTTTTAAAACAATTTTTAGAAGAAAAAGTTATGAACTATAACGAAGATGAATTGACAGATTATAAGTCAAAACTTCAAGAAGAAATTCAAGCTGACACAAGAGAAACAATAAGCTATAAATTGATCAATCAAGAAGGTCCAGCTCACGATCGAACATTTACTGTCGCTGTATATATTGACGACATTTCTATTGCTATTGGTGTTGGTAAGAGCAAAAAAGCTGCTGAAGAAGAAGCAGCAAAGAAAGCACTAGAGAAAAGGAGTAAAATTTAATGGGCTTAATTTCATTTTTAAAAGAAAAGTTTTCAAAAAAAGATAAAGAAAGCGAAAAGTACTCCAAGGGACTAGAAAAATCTCGCAAAAACTTCTCTTCTAAGTTAACTAATCTTTCAAATAGATATAAAACCGTAAATCAGGATTATTTTGATGAACTAGAAGAAATTCTTGTTGAATCTGATGTTGGTATAAATCTTACTTTAACCATTATTGAGGAAGTTTTAGAACGCTCTAAGAAGGAAAATATTACTGATCCAAAGAAAATTAACGAAATTTTTGTTGATAGGATGTTCGTTGGATATGCTTCAAAAGGCGATATTGAAAACGAATTATCTTTTACTTCAGGAACCCCAACAGTTCTTTTAGTTGTTGGTGTTAATGGGGTTGGGAAAACTACAACAATTGCTAAACTCTCAAACAGATATTTAAAACAAGGCAAAAAAGTTTTATTGGTTGCTGCTGATACTTTTAGAGCAGGAGCTGTTGAACAATTATCTGTTTGGGCTGAACGTTTAAAAATAGACATCGTAAAAGGCAGTCCTGAAGCTGATCCGGCTAGCGTTGCTTACGATGGTGTTAAAAAAGCAAAAGAAAAAGGTGTCGATTTAGTTATTGTTGATACAGCTGGTAGATTGCAAACGAAAAACAATTTAATGGCTGAATTAGCAAAAATTAAAAGAGTTATTTCAAAAGAAATTGAAGGTGCGCCTCAAGAAACATTTCTTATTATAGACGCAACTACTGGCCAAAATGGTGTTGTCCAAGCCAAGGCTTTTGCTGATGTCACAAGTATAACTGGTGTTGTTATTACTAAAATGGACGGCACTTCAAAAGGTGGCATTATTCTTGCAATTCGTGATGAATTAGGTATTCCTGTTAGATTCATTGGACTTGGAGAACAAATGGATGATTTGACCGAATTTGATTTAGACAAGTATCTCTATGGACTTTGTGTTGAGGATTAAACATGAATGAATTGGAAAAGAAAATTCGATTAAATTCTCTTTTGGGAATATATCAAAACTTATTAACTTCAACTCAAAAAGAAATTTTGACAGATTATTTAAACTTTGATTTGTCTATTTCTGAGATTGCAGGGAACCGTGAAGTTTCTCGTGCTGCTGTTGAAGATGCTATTAAAAAGGGTTCGAAAAAGTTGGAAGATTTTGAATCCCAATTAGCAATTTTAGAAACAAATGAAAAAGTTCTAAAACTTGTAGAATCGTTGAAGAATTGTTCTGATGAAAACAGACATATTATTATTGAAGAAATTGAAAGGGTAATAAAAAATGGCATTTGAATCCTTAACTGATAAGCTTTCTCTTATATTTAAAAAGATTAAGGGACAAGCTAGACTTACAGAATCTAATATGGACGATATGCTCAAGGAAGTCCGTGTTGCTTTGCTTGAAGCTGACGTCAATTATAAAGTTGTTAAAGAATTTACTAACAACGTAAAAGAAAAAGCAATTGGCCAAGAAGTTTTATCCAAATTAAATCCTGGACAAATGATTGTTAAAATTGTTCATGATGAATTAGTAACATTACTTGGAGATACTGATAGCGAAATTCATTATTGCAACAATAGACCAACTATTATTATGCTTTGTGGTTTACAGGGTAGTGGTAAAACAACAACAGCTGGCAAACTTGCTTATTTAATGAAAAATAAGCTTAATAAGAAAGTCCTTTTAGCTGCTGGAGACGTTTATCGTCCTGCTGCTATTGACCAATTAGCTCAATTAGCAAGTTCAATTGATGTTGATCTTGTTAATATGGGTGCTAATGTTTCACCTGTTGAGATATCTAAAAAAGCTAAAGAAAAAGCTTTTAACGAACATTATGATGTTTTGATTATCGATACTGCTGGTCGTTTACAAATTGATGAACAATTGATGGATGAATTGAACAACATCAAAAATGAAGTTTCTCCAGATGAAATTTTACTCCTTATTGATGCTATGGCAGGTCAAGATGCAGTTAACGTTGCACGTGCGTTTAATGATAAATTATCATTAACAGGCGCTGTTATGTCTAAGTTAGATGGCGATGCCCGTGGTGGTGCTGCTTTATCTATTAGACATTTAACTGGTGTACCTATCAAATTTAGTGGTGTTGGCGAAAAAGTTTCTGATTTAGATATTTTCCATCCAGACCGTATGGCTGATAGAATTCTTGGCATGGGAGACGTCATGACTCTTGTTGAAAAAGCCCAACAAGAAATTGACGAAAAAGAAGCTAGAAAATCCGTCAACAAAATGATGAGTGGCAAGTTTGATTTAAACGACATGTTAGATCAAATGAAACAAATTAATAAGATGGGATCTATGAAGGGCTTGTTAAAGTTAATCCCTGGCATGCCTTCAATTTCTGATGAACAGCAAGAAGCCGCTGAAAGAGAAATGAAAAATTTTGAAATCATCATTAACTCCATGACTCCGGAAGAAAGAAAAAATCCTGCTTTATTTAAATATTCTAGAAAAATTCGTGTTGCCAATGGTTCTGGAAAAACAATGCAAGATGTTAATAAAGTATTGAAAAAATACGAACAAATGAAAGAAATGATGAAACACATGGAAGGATATCGCAAGAGTGGAAGATTCCCACCTGGCGGATTCCCTGGCATGGGTGGATTTGGAATGTGAGACTTAAATTATGCATACTATTGAAAGTGTTAAAAAATCATTTAAAAGAAAAATTATCTTTTGGTCCATATTGATTGCTATAGCAATTTCAATCCCTACTGGCTTATTCATTGCATTTGGCCCTAGTGAAGGATTTGCTGTTTCTCTACCTTTTTCTATTATTGCAATCTGTTTATCTATAGTTTGTTTAATCAGATATCACAAAACCTATACATATAACGGAGTTACCTTTGATGCATTTATGTCACAAGGTAAAAACTATGTATTTATGAATGGCGCTTTAGTTGAAGAATTTAAATCCCCATGGTGGCAATACACATTCAACCGACGCATTGGTGATGACCAAGTTTGCATTCAATTTGGCCCACTAAACCTTAGATTCTTTGTAAGAAAAAATTACTACAAAAATATTAAATAAAAAGCCAATAAGTTTAACCCATCATTGATGGGTTTTCTTATGGCTTATTCTTTGATAAATTTATGACCTTTTTCTAATGCGTCTTTTTCCCATTTAGGAGTGTCATCTATTTCTAACTCGGCAAGAAGTTTTTTGTCTTGCTTTGTTAACTCATATTTATTAAATAAATCAGGTCTATTTTCTTTTGTTAATTTAAGAGATTCTTTTTGCCTCCATTTGGCGATAGCTCCATGATTTCCTGAATATAAGATATCTGGAACCTTATCTCCGTTATATTCATAGGGATCAGTATATTGAGGATATTCTAATAATCCGTTTTCAAATGATTCTTCAGTAGTGGAATCTTCAGCAATTGCCCCGTCTAGTAATCTAATTATCGAATCGCTTATTACCATTGATCCAAGTTCTCCACCTGTCAAAATATAATCACCGATTGAAACTTGTTCATCGACATATTTATTAACTCTTTCATCGATTCCTTCATAATGACCACATAGAATAACTAAGTCTTTGCAGTTTTCGGCCAATTCATGGGCCTTTTTCTGAGAATATGTATTTCCACGTGGAGAAAGAAGAATCACTTTGCTTTCTACCGTTTTATTAGCATTTAAACAATCTAATATTGGCTGACATTTCATGATCAAGCCGGCCCCGCCACCTATAGGTGTGCTATCGACTCTACCATATTTATCTTTCGTATAATCTCTAATGTTAACTATTTTTATTTCTACAACTTCTTTTGCAATTGCTCTTTTAATTATTGAGTTTGTCAAAAAGCCATCAAACATCTCAGGGAATAAGGTTAAAATTGTTATTTTCATAATAATCCCTCAATGACATTAACCATAATCGTTTTGCTTTCGATGTCGACTTTTAAAATAAAAGCTTCAATAAACGGAACAAAGAAATCCGGTTTGCCTTTTCTAGAACATCTTAAAGTTAATTGAGCAGGGAATTCTTCTACAACTTTAACATGACCTATGACATTAGCGTTTTGATCTATAACGTCACACTTTTCTAAATCTGAATAGTAGTAGGTGTCTTTTTCTAGCATGCTATTATCTTTAATTACTTGGATTTCATTTCCTTTTAGCAAGTCAATCTCTTCTTTGATATGTATTTCTTCAACTTTGACTAAATCAAATTGTCCAGAATGTGAAGCACTTATTACTGTTAATTCTGTTCTTTCTTCTGTACGAGGATTGTACATAAAAATTTTATTACCTTTTTGGTAACGCTTTTTTGCAAAATCTGTTTTAGATAAAACTTTGATTGCTCCGTTAACTCCATGTGAGCCAACGATAAATCCTAATAATAAATATTCTTCCATAATATACATATCAAAAAAGAGGATTAATCCTCTTTTTCTTCATCAAAAGATTCAAATTTTAAATGAACATGTTTATTTTCATTCTTGCCAGCAATTGACACAACTTCACGTAATGAATTTGCAATAGTGCCGTGGTGTCCAATTAATCTTGCTGTGTCTTCTTTTTCAGAGGCGATAAGAATGTTAATATCTTTTCCACTTTCTGATTCAGAAATTCTAATGAGAACTGATTCAGGTTCAGAGACGATTGGATCGATTAATGCATGAATTATTTTTTCGTAATCCATTGCAAGTCCTCTTACTTATCAGCTTTTTTTGCTTCAACAGCTTTAGCGTTGATGCCTTTGTTCTTGAACATTGCTTTAACAGTGTCAGAAGCGACAGCACCAGTCTTTAACCATTTAACAGCTAATTCTTCATTGATAACAGCACCTTCAATGCCTTTTGCTGGATCGAAGTAACCGATTTGTTCAATGTAACGACCATCACGTGCATAACGTGAGTCAGCTGCTACGATACGATAAAATGGATCCTTATGACGTCCAATTCTTGTTAATCTAATTTTAACTGCCATAAATTTTTCCTCCTCTTTATGTCGTTATATATAATATTTAGGAATTTATTAAGTGTCAAGCAAATTTGCTTTACACAATGAAAATAATACTTTTTTCTTTTAGATATTGCAAAACATTCTTTCTATTGATAATATATCAAAGCATGCAAAACTGCATGATACGGGTGCTCCGCTGTCAGATGAGAATGAACACCAAGAGAGAAATATTTGAAAAGGAGGCGTTTTAAATTATGAATAATAATTTAGTTAATGAAATCGCTGCTACACAAATCCGCAAAGACATCCCAGAATTCAAATCTGGTGATACTGTCAAAGTATCTGTTAAGATTGTTGAAGGTAACAAATCTCGTATCCAAGTATTCGAAGGTCTCGTTATTATTCGCCGTGGCGGTGGTGTTAGTGAAACATTTACAGTCCGTAAAGTATCTAGTGGTGTTGGTGTCGAAAGAACATTCCCACTCAACTCACCATCAATTGCTTCTATCGAAGTTGTCCGTAAAGGTAAAGTTAGAAGAAATAAGATTACTTACATTCGTAATTGTTCAGGCAAGTCTGCTCGTATTAAAGAAATTCTTTAATTCAATCGATTTTAGAAAAGAGTTTTTCGAAACTCTTTTTTATTGCTTTGCGCCTTGCGTATAATTGCTTTCACTCATATAATGAGTAATAGGTATTATTTATGAACAAATTTAAAAAAATAATTTGGCCAATCATATATTTACTTCTTGTAATCTTTGTTTGCGGATCAGGATGCATGATTTTTCATAGTTATTACTATCGTTCCATTTTCGTTGACGGCGATTCAATGTACCCAACTTTAAAAGGCGGAACTCCGACAGTTGATGGAGTTTCATATTTTGGAATCATTAACCCTCATCAAAGTGCGATTGATAAAATCGAAAGATATAACATAGTTACTACTTATTATCCTTGGGATGATAAAGATTACAAGATCTCTGAATCAAATAAATATAAGCCTGATTCAGGCTTTGAAGTTTTGCCAACAGCTTATTATAAAATCAAAAGAGTAGTGGGCATGCCTGGTGATATTTTAAGAATTAAGGATGGAGAAGTTTATTTTCTTCCTAAACAAAGTGTAATGTATCAACATTTATATGGAAAAACCGAAGAAGAAATAAGTGATTACATCAACAACTATAGCTCTTATATCGATTATCAAAATGATTTAACTGAAGCATTTGGCGACCCTATCAAACTACCTTACGAAAGGCATTTTGGTAAAGTAATGACTATTAAGGATGTTGATTTTATCCAATTAGCTCAAGACAAAGAAAATCCAAAATTAAACGAATACTATTTATTAGGTGATAACTGGGGTAATTCTACTGACTGTGGAACATTAAGAAAACCAGTTTATCAAGATAATCTTGTCGGTGTTCTTGTTGCTATTGAAGGCACATGCAAAATTCGTACTGGCAAGTCTACTAACGGCAATAACAATCGTACTTGCGAAGACCGCAGATATTTCAAACCTATATTCTTTTAGGAGTTTTTATGGCACAAATACACTGGTTTCCTGGCCATATGAAAAAAGGCCTAAATGAAGTTACGGATAAAATTAAGATGATGGATGTTATCATCGAACTTTTCGATGCTCGCGCTCCAAAATCATCCATTAATGAACAGCTTGATAAATCAATTCAAGGTAAAAAGACATTAATTGTATTAACTAAACCAGATTTAGCTGATCTAAAACAAACTGAACTTTGGAAGAAAGAATTATCTAAAAAATACGATTCTTTATTGGTTTTAGATTTGACTAACCCAAATTCAACTAACATCATTGCAAACGCAGTAGTTAAACTTGGTGAAGCAAAATGGGCAAAGCAAAAAGCAAAAGGCATGAAACCTCAGCCTATTAGGGCCATGATTTTAGGTGTACCAAATGTTGGTAAATCATCACTAATTAATAGATTAGCCAAAAGAAAAGCTGCAGGTGTTCAAAATAAACCTGGATACACACGTGGTGAGCAATGGATTAATGTGAATAAAGATTTCTTATTATTAGATACTCCAGGTATTTTACCAATGAGCTACGATAATCAAGAAAAAGCTTCTAATCTTGCTCTTTTAGGCTCAATTCGTGAGGATATTCTTCCAAAAACTGAATTAGTTCAATATTTTTTAAAATTGCTAAATGCTAAATACCCAGATTCATTAATAGAAAGATTTGGAATAGAAACTATCGGCGATTATGAAACGGTCATGAACGCAATTTGCGAATCACGTAAACTTCTTGATAGTGTTGGTAATAACGATTTCCAAAAAGCAGAAAATGTTCTATTAAAAGAATTTAAAGATGGCTTATTAGGAAAGATTACTTTGGAGTGGCTCTAATGGCACTAACATTTGACTTACAATTCTATAATGAAGAAATCCAACTGATTGTCGGCTGCGATGAAGCAGGAAGAGGATGTTTATTAGGACCGGTTTATGCAGGCGCTGTCATTCTTCCTAAAGACTTCAAAGATGATTTGATTAATGATTCGAAAAAGCTGACTGCTAAGCAAAGAGATAAAGCTTATGAAATAGTGGTAAATAACGCTATTGCCTGGGGAGTAGGCTCTTGTACTCCTGAAGAAATTGACGAAATTAATATTCTCAATGCTTCTCGACTTGCTATGGAAAGAGCAATTGAGAATATGAACCATAAATACGACATGATTCTTACCGATGCGGTTAAGATGAAGGGATATAAATGTCCTACATTAGCGATTATTCACGGCGATGCGCAATCGCAATGCATTGCTGCTGCTTCTATTATTGCTAAAGTCACTAGAGATCGAGTGTGTGAAGAATTAGATAAACAATATCCTAATTATAATATTAAGAAAAATAAGGGCTATGGGACTAAAGATCATCTCGAAGCTCTTCATAAATTCGGACCCATTAAAGGACTTCATCGATTTACATACGCACCTGTAAAAGAATCACTTATTGAAAAAATTTCATTATTTTAAGAAAAAAATCCAAAAATGCCCCTATTAATAAAGTAGAGGTATTTTTTATGACAAGTGCAAAAATGTTATTAACTTATCTAGCCATTATGTATGAAGGCGACTGGGATAAGATATTGGAAGTGGTGGACCGAAAAGAAACATTTCCTGAAAGCGAATTAGAAAAAGAAGTATCAAAACTTAAGTGCAAGGTTTTGACGATTTTGGATGACGAATATCCTGAATGTTTGAAGCATTCAATTAAACCACCTTTTGTTCTTTTTTATTATGGCGATATATCTTTATTAAAGGATTATAGGAAAAATTTATCTGTGGTTGGATCTAGAGATTATTCCAATTATGCAAAAGAAAATGTTGAAAGAATAATCAGCGAACTAAAAGGTGAATATAACATTGTTTCAGGATTAGCGTACGGCATTGACACAATTGCTCATACAGCAGCCATTAATAGTGGAGCAAAAACAATTGCTATTCTCGGATGTGGCATTGATACATGTTACCCTATGGAGAACTATAAATTATATAAGGAAATTAAGAAGAATCATTTAGTAATAAGTGAATATCCAGGAACATCTACCCCCGATAAGCAGCATTTCCCATTAAGAAATAGAATTATTGCCGCTTTAAGCTATGGATTATTAGTAGGTCAGGCCTCAAAAAGAAGCGGAACTTTAATTACGGTTATGCATGCTTTAGAGAATGATAGAGAAGTAATGTGCATCCCATATCCAGCCAATGTGGAAAGCGAATGCAACAATATTATTCGTGCTGGAGGAACTCTTGTCGAGAATGGACAGCATATTCGTGAGGCAATGGAAAATTTGTAAAAAATCTTAAATAAAGTATCTTTTTATTTAATATATAGAAGGCAATTTTTTCCCTTTGACATTATCGAAAATCGCATCTATAGTTTTGTCTCGAGGTATTTGAAAAAAATATGAAATTAGTTATTGTTGAGTCTCCTGCAAAATGTATCACAATTAAGAAATATCTTGGAAACGACTACAACGTTATGGCATCAATTGGTCATATTAGAGACCTTGCTATATCAGGCAAAGGTGGCCTTGGAGTAGATATCGAAAAAGGCTTCGTTCCAACATATATTATTAATAAGGATAAATACGCAACAGTTCACGCTTTACAACAAGAGGCTAGAAATGCCGAAGAAGTCATTCTTGCAACCGACCCTGATAGAGAAGGTGAAGCAATTGCTTGGCATTTAGCTAATGTTTTAAATTTGGATATCAATACAACAAAAAGACTCGAATTCCATGAAATTACCAGAGAATCAATTACAGAAGCAATCGCTAATCCTCGTACAATTAACTTGAATATTGTTTCTTCGCAAGAAACTAGAAGAATTTTAGATAGAATCATTGGATTCTCTTTATCTACTCTTTTATATAAAAAGATTAAATCTAGATCAGCAGGCAGAGTTCAATCTGCGACTTTATCATTAATTAATGAACACGATAAAGAAATTGAAAATTTCGTATCTGAAGAATATTGGAACATTTTAGTTAAAGCAAAGATTGCTAATAAAGATATGGATTTAACTTATCTTGGTAATGGCAAAGAAAAGCCTTCAATTACTAATAAAGAGCAAGCTGATAAGATTTTAGAATCCATCCCAAAAGAATTAACAATTACTAAAGTAAATAAAGATTTTAGAAGCAAAGAAAGTAAAGATCCATTAACAACTTCTACAATGCAACAAGAAGCATATTCGAAGTTGAAATTTAAAACTAGCAAGACTCAAGCAGTTGCTCAGCAATTATACGAAGGCCTTGAATTAAATGGTGAGCATGTTGGTTTAATTACATATATGCGTACTGATTCTAATAGACTTTCTGCTTCCTTTATCGAAAAAGCAAAAGGCTATATTATCGAACAATATGGTAAAGACTACTTAGGCAGTGTTAAACCAATTTCTCAAAACGAATTAGCTCAAGGTGCTCACGAAGCTATTAGACCAACTTCATGTCATAGAACTCCTGAGTCAGTAAGAAAATATTTAACTCCTGATCAATATAACCTTTATAAATTAATTTATAATCGTGCAATCGGTTCTATGATGAAACCAAAGAAAGAAGAAGTGTTAACTATTGAATTAAATGGTAATAACAATAACTTCAAAATTGAGTTTGCTCATACTGTTTTTAAAGGTTACGAAATGCTTTATATTGATCCAAATGAAGAAAAAGAATTCACTGGAAAATTCCCAAGCTTAAATGTTGGAGAAGTAGTGGAAGTTGCATCTAAAAAGAATGAACAAAAATTCACTCAACCTCCAGCACATTATTCCGAAGCTAAACTTGTTAAAATTATGGAAGAAGTCGGTATTGGTAGACCATCAACATATGCTTCTACAATCGATTTACTTTCTAAACGTTCGTACGTTAAAAATACAGCGGGTGTTTTAACAATGACTGAACAAGGTAAAAAGACTTGTGATGTCCTTGGAGAATATTTCCCTGATATTGTTGATGTTAAATACACAGCATCAATGGAAGCAAAGCTTGATACCGTTGAAGAAGGCAGCCAATCACGCGTAGAAATGTTAACTAACTTCTATAACCCATTCATAAAGGAAGTTGAATACGCTAAAGACGCCTTGCAAAAAGAAAAAGGTAAACCAACTGGTAGATATTGCCCTAAATGTGGTGCTGAACTAATTATTAAAGATAGCAAGAATGGTCAATTCGTTGGATGCTCAAATTATCCTGAATGCGATTATATCGAAAAAGAAGAAAAGAAGAAGGCAGAAGAAACTGGCGAAATGTGCCCAAAATGTGGCAAGCCATTGGTTTATCGAATCGGTCAAAGAAACCGTAAGTTTATTGCCTGTTCTGGTTTCCCTTCATGTGATTACACTGTCTATCCAGAATCAATCAAAATTGAACCAAAGCTTATTGAAAAAGCTTGCCCTAAATGTGGTGCTCAATTAGTTAAGAAAAAAGGTAGATATGGCCAATTTATTGGATGCTCAAATTATCCAACTTGTGACTATATGGAAAAAGCATACAAAAAATCATATAGTAAAAAGGTGAAGTAATTCACTTTTTTTCTTTTTTAATTTATTATTAAACCATGAATAAAGCATCGGTTTCATTTATTAACTATTTAAAGGAAGACAGACTATATTCCGAAAAGACTGTAAAAAGTTATGAAGAAGATGTCGAAAAGTTTTTAAAGTTCCTATCAATAGAAGGTCTATTAATGGACCAAGTAAAAATTGATGATATCCGTAATTTTTTAACTCGTGAATTATCTTCAGGAATATCTAAAAGAAGCTGCAAAAGAAGATTATCTTCTTTAAGACACTTTTATACATATATGTCAAATCATAATATGGTTAAAGATAATCCGTTTTTATTTGTATCCGCTCCTAAAACCGATAAGACATATCCACATGCTTTATATCGCGAACAAATAGATCAATTATTTACCGCGAATGCAGAGAGAACTGATGAACTTGCTATAAGAGATCAAGCTATATTAGAACTACTTTATTCATCTGGTTTACGTTGTAGTGAACTAGTCAATTTAAAAGTCCAAGACGTTAATACTAGAACTAGAACAGTGAGAGTTCTTCAAGGTAAGGGAAATAAAGAAAGAATCGTTCCATTTACTAAAGAATGTGCTTCAACATTAGATGCCTACATCAAGCGAGATAGAATTAAATTTTTATCTCGAGCAAGTGAACCAAAAGCAAGCTTATTTTTAAACGCTAAAGGTAAAAAATTAACTTCTCGTGGTGTCGAATATATATTGGATAAAATTCAAGAAAGATGTGGAATTAATCTTGGATTACATCCTCATATTTTAAGACATAGCTTTGCTACGCACTTACTTGAAAACGGTGCAGATCTTCTAATCATTCAGGAATTATTAGGCCATGATAGTATCAATGCTACACAGGTTTATACTCATGTTACCGAAGAAGCTATGAAAGATGCTTATGTTGTCCATCCTCGTGCGAAAAAGGATGACTAAAAATAAATTTTACTTGTTATATTAATATCTAAAAGATATAATATTTAACGCTGTGTAAAACACAGACTACACACACTGTGGATTGAACTCCCTTTGTCCCGATAAAGAGTTTGGGTGGATGAGTTCTTGGAAGCAGTGGAGGAAGAAACAAAAGGAGGCTCATTAAATGAGTGAAGAAGAAAAAGTAGTAGTAGCTGAAGAAGCTACTGAAGCTGCTCCAGCAATGGATGCAGTTATGCATGATCCTGATGCACCAGCAATTACAATGAAGAAATTACTCGAAGCTGGCGCTCACTTCGGTCATCAAACACGTAGATGGAACCCAAAGATGAAGAAGTACATCTATGGCGCAAGAAATGGTGTATACATCATCGACTTAGCACAAACAGTTAACTATATCGAAGATGCTTACAAAGCAATGAAAGAAATCGTCGATGCACAAGGCAAGATCTTATTCGTCGGCACAAAGAAACAATGCCAAGAAGCTGTTCAAGCTGAAGCATTACGTTCTGGTTCCTTCTATATCACAAATCGTTGGCTAGGCGGAACATTGACAAACTTCAAAACAATCCAATCTCGTATTAGATTCTTAAAAGAACTCGAAAGACGTGAAGAAGAAGGAGAATTAGACTTACTTCCAAAACAAGAAGCAGCTCAACTCCGTAAAGAAAAAGAAAAATTATCTAAGAACTTAGAAGGCATTAAAGAAATGCGTAAGCTCCCTAACGCAATGTTCGTTATCGACCCACGCTTAGAACACAATGCTGTTGCTGAAGCTCACAAATTAGGCATTAAAGTATTCGCTATTGTTGATACAAATAGTGATCCAGATTATGTTGATTACATCATCCCAGCAAACGATGATGCAAATCGTTCAGTAGCATTAATCTTAGCTGTTATTGCTGATGCTATCGTTGAATCAAAAGGTGGACAAACAGTTGTTGCTCACGTTAAAGACGAAGGCGACTCAGTTACAATGAAAGACGTCATCCGTCAAACAGATAAAGAAAACGCTGAAAAGATCGCAAGAATTAGAGCAGAACGTGCTGAAAGACTTGCTCGTCAAGAAGCATATGAAGCTGCTAAAAGAGCTCAACAAGAAGGTGCTGCTGGAGAACAAAGAAAACCAAATCCAAACAGAAAACCAAGAGCTCCAAAAGCTGAAGCAAAAGCAGAAGCTAAACCAGAAGGAGAAAACAAATAATGGCCTTAATCGATTTAATTAAACAATTAAGAGACAGAACTGGCGCAGGACTTATGGACTGCAAAGCTGCTTTATTAAACAATGGTGAAGATTTAGACAAAGCAACTGACTGGTTACGTGAAAAAGGCTTAGCAAAAGCTGCTAAAAAAGCTAGCAGAATTGCTGCTGAAGGCTTAGCATATGTTAAAACATGCTGTGGCTGCGGCAAAACTGTTTTAGTCGAAGTTAACTGTGAAACAGACTTCGTTTCTAAAGGCGATGCATTCAAAGATTTAGTTGATGCTGTCGCTAAAATCATCTTAGATAAGAATCCTGCAACTGTTGAAGAAGCAAAAGAATTAACTTCTGCTTTATTCACAGACGCTACAGTTAAAATGGGTGAAAAATTCGACCTCAGAAGATTTGTTGTCTTCCCTAAGGTTGAAGGTGAAGATGTTACTTCTTATGTCCATATGGGTGGCAAAATCGGCGTTGTCGTCGTTACAAAAGGCGCTGATGCTGAATTAGCAAAAGGCTTAGCAATGCATATTGCAGCAAATAACCCACAATATGCTTCAAAAGCTGACTTAGATCCAGAAGCAGTTGCTCATGAAACAGCAATTCAAATGGAAGCAGCAAAAACTGATGAAAAATTAGCTGGCAAACCAGCTCAAGTTCTTGAAAAGATTATTGCTGGTAAAGTTAACAAATACTTTGCTGAAATGATTCTTTCTGAACAAGTCTACTTATTAGATGATTCTAAGACTGTTGGACAAGCTTTATCAGAAAAGAAAGCATCAGTTGTTAAGTTCGTTCGTTACCAAGTTGGTGAAGGCATTGAAAAACGCCAAGACGATTTCGCTAGCGAAGTTATGAACCAAGTTAAATAATTTAACTAACTAAAATTAGAAACACATTTTGTGTTTCTTTTTTTACAGGAGAAATATATGTATAAAAGAGTTTTATTAAAACTTAGTGGTGAAGCATTAAAAGGCAACCAATCATCACAAATTCTTGATGGTGAATGTTTAAACTCAATGGCAAAAATGATGGCTGATCTTCATAATGTCGGAGTTCAAATTTGTGTTGTTATTGGTGCTGGTAACATTTGGAGAGGCAAGATTGCTGAAGAAGCTGGTCTAGAAAGAGTTCCTGCTGATTTTATGGGCATGATGGGCACTGTTATTAACGCTGTTGCTATGTCATCTTCTCTTAAAAGATTAGGAGTTGATAGTGTAGTTACCAGCGCTATTAAAGCTGTTCCTGAAGTCGCAGTAAATTACAGCAAAGAAATTGCCCTACAAGCATTCGAAGAAAATAAAGTTGTTTTCTTAGCTGGCGGCACTGGCAAACCATATTGTTCAACAGATACAGCGGCAACATTAAGAGCAATTGAACTTGATTGCGATGCTATCTTAATGGGTAAGAATGGTGTTGAAGGTGTTTTTGATTCTGATCCAAGAAAAAATAAAGATGCAAAACTAATCAAATCCATTACTTATAAAGAAATTATTGAATTGAATCTTCAAGTTATGGATATTTCTGCTGTAGAATTAATTAAAGACAAAAATATTGAAATTAGAGTTTTCTCAATGGATGACCCAAAGAATTTCATTCGTGTCGCCAATGGTGAAACTATTGGTACTATTTGTAAAAAAGGAGAATAAATTATGGATGAACTCGCATTAGAAGCCCAAGCAGGCATGAACAAATCAGTTGATTCACTTCGCATGTCCTTATCATCTTTAAAGGCTGGTCGTGCTACTCCAGCATTATTAAATGGAATTGAAGTTGACTATTATGGAAGCATGACTCCAATTAATCAAATCTCTTCTATTTCTGTACCAGAACCTAGACAATTATTAATTAAGCCATATGACAAAAACGATGTTAAAAACATCGTCGCTGCAATTAATAAAAGCGATTTAGGTATCAACCCAGTCAATGAAGGTAATGTTATTAGATTAACAATTCCTGCATTAACAGAAGAAAGACGTAGAGATATTTCAAAACAAGCACGTAAGTATGGTGAAGATGCTAAAATTGCTGTCAGAAACATTAGACGTGATTATATGGATCTCGTTAAAGAAGATGATTCTTATTCCGAAGATATGCAAAAGCGTGTCTCTGCTGACATTCAAAAAGTCACAGACGATGCAATCAAATTAATTGATTCCGTTGTTGCAGAAAAAGAAAAAGAACTCATGTCAATTTAATTTATATTAAACTTGAATAGACCTTATGTGACAAACATAGGGTCTTTTTTTACGAACTATTTTGTATATTCAATATATTAATTTTTGTGTATACTAAAATTAGTATGAAAAATAATAAACTAACGCATGTAGCATTCATTATGGACGGAAATGGTAGATGGGCCAAGGCCCGTAATTTGCCACGCACGCTAGGTCATAAAGCTGGGTGTGATAGGATTTTTGACATATATGATGCATGCTTGGAAAAAGACATTAAAGTTATGTCTTTATATGCATTTTCAACTGAAAACTGGAATAGACCAGCAGATGAAATTAGTTGCTTGTTTAATTATTTGGAACTCTTCTTCAAAAAAGAGATCAAAAGAATGATTAAAGATGGTAGCCAAATAAGAGTTTCTGGAGATATCTCAAAACTACCTACTAAAACTCAAAAGGTTGTTAAAGACGCTATTGAAAAAACTAAAGGATGTAAGAATTTTGTTTTTAATATTTGCTTGAATTATGGCGGCAAAGATGAAATTATCCGTGCATGTAAGTCCTTTGCTGAAGAAGTTAAGAATGGTACTAAATCCATTGAAGACTTAAACAATGATTTATTCGAAAGCTATTTATATACACATGATTTACCACCGGTTGATTTATTAATTAGAACTAGTGGAGAACAAAGAACAAGTAACTTTATGCCTTGGCAATTAGCGTATGCTGAGTTTATTTTCCCGATAACGGCTTGGCCTGATTTTACCAAAGAAGAATTTGACAAATGTATTCAGATTTATCAAACGAGAGATAGAAGATATGGAGGTATAGTTGATGAGAAAAAATAAAATTCAAACTAATGAAATTACAAACGCAACTAAAACCTCTATGAAAACTAGAGTAATATCTGCAATTGTTGGAATCATTATTGTTATTCCTGCAATTATTTTAGGCGATTGGTTTTTAGCTGGACTTATTGCCGCTGTTTTACTTATTGCAATGTTTGAACTTGTTAGATGTTCTGGCCAACTTAAAAGATTCTATATTTATTTATCCATGGTTATTTTTGGTGGATTATTAATCTACTGGCCTATATTTAGAGCTCTAATTGACTCTGTTTATAACGGAGAGGCATGGAAACTATATTCCAATTTCGATAACCTTTATATTTCGATTGTTGTCATTATTGCAGCAGCTTTCATTCTCTTCTTATGGGTTGTTTTACATAGCTCATTTACTGTTAGAGATGCTTGTTTCTTATTTACTATGCTTATTGTTATTTCGTTAGGATTACAAGCAATTCTTTATTTAAGATTCGTTCCAATGAACATCCATTACCGTAATGGCACTCCTGATCCTGAAAAATACTTCAATTTGTTTGACTCACTAGAATCATCATTATTAGTTTTATTTGTTGTAATATCTACTGCATTTACCGACATATTTGCTTATTTTGTTGGCATTTTCTTCGGTAGAAATAAAATGAATGAAAGAGTTTCTCCTAAAAAGACTTGGGAAGGCTTTGTTGGTGGAGTTATTATTTCCGCTATTTTATGTTCAACAATTGGCTTATTACTTGCATATTTTGGTCATCCAATATTAGAAAAGGTTTTGGATCTCAAACACTGGTATAACATTGTTGCATTATCAGTAATTCTTCCAATCGTTTCTACTTTAGGTGATTTCGTTTATAGTTCTATCAAACGATACTATGAAATTAAAGACTATGGCAAACTCATTCCTGGTCATGGTGGTATCTTAGATAGAATTGATTCTTTATCATTCTCTGCAATCACTGCAGCTATTTATATCGGCATCGCTTCTTCAATTGTTTTAGGAAATAATGTTTTACTATGATGAAAGTTTGTATTCTTGGCGCATCGGGATCTATCGGTACACAAACCATCGATGTCATGATTAAGAATCCAAATGACTTTGATCTTGTGTCTTTTTCTGTTGGAAATAAAACAAGAAAGATTTCATCAATATTAAGACACTTTCCGAATGTTAAATACATTTGTATAAAAAACAAATCTAAACTCTCGTATTATTCAAAACGTTACCCTGATATCAAGTTTTTTTCAGGTGATGATGGATTAATCGAATTAATTGATAAATCAAATCCAGAAATGGTAGTCAATTCTTTAGTCGGCTTTGCTGGTCTAAGGCCAACAATTAAAACGTTAGAAGATAATAGAATTCTTTGCCTTGCTAATAAAGAGTCATTGGTTGTAGGTGGAGAACTAATTAATGACTTATTGGCGAAAGGGAAAGGAAAACTTTATCCAATTGATAGTGAACATGTAGCATTAGCAAAATGCTTAGCAGTTGATAGCAACAATGTTAAGAGACTTGTTATTACCGCAAGTGGTGGTGCGTTTAGAAAACTATCAAGAAAAGAACTAGTTGATGTTACTCCAGAAATGGCGTTAAACCATCCAACATGGAGAATGGGAAATAAAATAACAATTGATTCTGCATCTATGGTTAACAAAACTTTTGAAATTATTGAAGCCCATTATTTATATAATTATCCAGCTGATAAAATTGACGTTATGTTTAATTACGAATCATATGTTCATTCATTAGTTGAATATAACAATGGAACATATCGATTAGATGTCGGAAGACCAGATATGAGAACTCCAATTAAATATTCTTTGTATCAAGGTTTAACTCCGTTCAACACCATGTTTGCAACTAAGCTAGAAGGAATTAAAGGAGTGAATTTATATCCTTTTGATGAAGATAGATTCCCAATTGTTCGTTATGCAAAAGTTGTTATGGAACAAAAAGGGATATATGGAGCAGTTCTTAACGCAAGTAATGAAGAAGCGGTATACGCTTTCTTAGATCATAAAATCAAATTCCTTGATATCGAGAATATAATTTCTCGATGCATGGACGAGTGTGCTAATATTATTAAACCGACTTACGAAATTCTTGAGGAAGTCGATAAAACAACAAGACAAAAAGTTAGAGAAATGATAAAAGGAGGATTATAAAATGGGAATTTTGATGAATGTGCTTTACATACTTCTATTTATTCTTTGTTTATCTGTCCTCATTGTCATTCATGAATTAGGACATTTAACCGCTGCAAAGATATTCAAAGTTTATTGCTTAGAATTTTCTATTGGCTTTGGTCCTGCTATTTTTAAACGTCGTGGAAAAGGAAAAGAAACACAATTTTCTTTAAGAAGCATTCCTTTTGGTGGCTATGTTTCTATGTATGGAGAAGGGGTTGAACTTCCTGAAGGACAAGTGATAGATAATTCAAGAAGTTTAAACGGCATCAAGAAATGGAAAAGAGCCATTATTCTTGTTGCAGGCGTATTTATGAATGCTGTTTTAGCAATTTCTTTATTCTTTGTTGCAGAGACATGCATTCCTCAAAACAAATACAATCCTTACATGCTTCAAGTTGAAAGTGGTTCAGTAATGGAAACCATAGGCTTCCAAAGTGGAGACAACATTGGATATGTAGACATGCTTGATAATTTATTTATCATTGATGACAATGCGACAATGACTCGCTCTGTAATTGATATGGAAGGCCATGAAAATTTGGAAACAGAACAAGTATTTGCTGTTTTTAATTGCTATTCTTTAACATTTAAAAATTTATCTTGGGATAATTATTTAGAATTTTATCCAGTTAAGTATAACGAAGCTGAAGATGGAACAACTTCTCCATCAATTTCTGCTGGCGATGTCATCGCTAAAACATATTATAAATATGTAGATTTTAAACTATCTAAATTCACAGGAACATACGATAGTGAAGATAATCCAGTATTTGCTGACATTGCTGTTCATTATGAAAAGCAACCTTTAGGAGCATCATTCACAAAAGTGAAAGTAAGAGCGGAATCATTAGGGAAAGCTGTTAAAGCTACTTTCAGCGATTTTGGCGAATCTGCGACAGTTATTGTTCGTTCATTAGGAAGTATGCTAAAGCCTAGTGAATGGAAGAATATGGGCGGTATTATCGCTGTTGGATTTGAAACAACAAATACATTAACTAATTTAGGTTTATATTACTTTGTTTATTTATGGGGCATGATCTCTGTAAACTTAGCAATTATTAATCTTTTACCATTTCCAGGTCTTGATGGCTGGCAATTATTAGTAACAATCATTGAAGCATGTGGAGGTAAAATTCCTGACAAAGTAAAAAACATTATTTCTATGGTCGGACTTGTCCTATTATTTGGACTTATGATTGTAATATTATTTAAAGACGTATTTACATACATCTTTCTAGGTTTGTTATGACAGATAAAATGACTCGTTTCTTAGCTAAAATCGAAATCGACAATGTCGAGTCCTTTGATATTGACTTTGAAATGATTAATAGAAATAGATTCGATCGTGAAAAGTGGGACATGGTTATCGTTAAAAGAACTCCATGGAAATATGAATTATTAAATCAATTCATGGAAGCTCTTCATAAATTGGATTTTAAATATAGTCTTATTTTCTCGTATATGTCTAGACCAAGCGCAGAAGACGCAATCCAACTTTTATTTGATTGGTATCAAAGCATCTATCGCTTACCTTTATCTTTAGATATTAAGTCAGATGATAATGGTTATTTAACAGTTCAATATGAATCTGAAACTGAAAAGACTCAATTTTCACCTGCGATTAAAGATTTTAGAGATTTTCTCAACTTCATTAATTATGAATTTGTCATTAGAGAAGAGGTTAAAGAACCTGTTGTCGAAACAAATTCCCCAGTTATCGAAGAAACTCGTACAGTTGAAGATGAAAAGCCTGCGGTTAAAGAACCTATTAAAACGACTGCACCTTCTTCTAAACCATCTGATGATAAAACTGATGAAGCCAAAAATGATTTAAGCATCGAAGAACAAATTGTTCAAGAGCAAAAAGAAATGACTGAATCTGTTGAAAATGAACTTCTTAAGATCATGAAAGCAAATGCTCAGCAAATGGCTAGAGAAAGAGAAAGAGCCAGAATCAATAAAAGAGGCAATTATGAGCCTATTGATTTTATCGATGAAATAACAACAAATTCTAATAATGTGGACTTTTCCGCTACTGTATTCTCTATTGAAGTGAATACTTTCAACAACAAATCTAGAGTTAATTTAGGCGTTAATGACGCTCATGGTGGAGCTATTTATGTTGGCTTTGCCCAAAATGCAACTTTAAATGAAGAACTTATCGGCAATCTTAAAAATGGTGTTAATGTCAGAATTAGAGGTGCCGCTTATTTAGATGAATTCTCTAAACAACTAACTGTAAGAGCACACTTTATTGATTTATTACCACCTGATGAAATTGAACCAGAACCTGAAGAAAAACATAGAGTTGAACTTCATTTACATAGTAACTTCTCAGCAATGGATGCTGTTACTAAAATGGGTGCTTATGCAAAATATGCTAAAGCACTTGGTCATACAGCTATGGCGGTAACCGACCACGCTGTTGTTCAAGCGTACCCTGATGCTCAAGCTGCAGAAAAAGCAACTGGCGTCAAAATGCTTTATGGCGTTGAGTTTTATATGGTTGATGATAAACTCAATTATATTAAAAACCCATCAAATATTCCTTTAGAAAAAGCCAAATATGTCGTACTCGACTTAGAAACTACTGGTCTTTCTGCAAGATACGATAGAATCATCGAATTTGGTGCTGTCAGGGTCGAAAAAGGCATGGTTGTTGAAAATCTCGACTTATTAATTAACCCTGAAAGAAAACTTCCAGAAAAGATCGTTGAAATTACCAATATTACTGATGCAATGCTTCGCTATCAACCAACAATTAAGGAAGCAATGCCTCAAATTTTAGAATTTTTACAAGACGCTATTATTGTTACACATAACGCAGAATTCGACTTTAGCTTCTTACAAGAAGAATTAGCTAATCTTGGATTGCCTTTATTAACTAATCCAGTTATTGATACTCTTTCTTTATCACAATTCCTTTATCCAGAAGATAGAAACCATAGATTAGGCACTTTGTGTCGTAAATTTGAAGTTGTTTATGATGAAGATAGCGCTCACCGTGCTGATTACGATGCTCAGGTTTTAAATGATTGTTGGATGCCTATGCTAGTTAAGCTTATGCGTGAACAAAATATTGTTACTCATGAAGACTTAGGAAAACTTCCTAATTCCAACACTCTTTTAAAGCACATGAGAGCAAATCATTGCATTGCTTTAGCAAAGAATAAAGCAGGATTAAAAGATTTGTATAAACTTGTTTCGTTATCACACGTTGACTTTTTAGCTGATGTTCCAAAGCTTCCAAAGAGTGAACTTGTTAAATTAAGAGAAAATCTTATCGTTGGTAGTGCTTGTTTTAATAGTGATGTATTTAGAACAGCGCGTTATTACAATGAGGAACGTTTAAAACAAGTTGTTTCTTTCTATGATTACATAGAAATTCAACCTATTGAAAACTACTCATATATGATTAATATGGGCGACGCTACTGAAGAAGAAATTTTAAAATACGTAAAAGATATTGTTAAAGTTGCTGATGATTGCCATATTCCAGTATGTGCTACTGGTGATGTCCATTATCTAACACCAAAAGAAAAAGTATTCCGTGACGTATATATTTATTCAAAAGGATTAGGTAACACTAATCACCCATTAAATCCATACGCCCGTAGTAAAGTTCCTCACTTTGAAAACCCAGATCAACATTATAGAACAACAAGAGAAATGCTTGATGCTATGGCGTTCTTAGGTGAAGAAAAGGCTTACGAAGTAACAGTAACTAACACAAATGCTATTGCCGATCAAATTGAATCGTTAAGACCAGTTCCTAATGATAAACTTTATACACCTACAATTGAAAACTGTGACAATATGTTACGTGATATGTGCTTTGAAAAAGCACATGAATTATATGGCGAACAATTACCTGAGTTCATTGAGAATCGTCTTGAACTTGAATTAAATGGTATTATCAATAACGGCTACGCTGTTATTTATTACATTGCTCATAGATTAGTCAAACAAGCAAATGATGACGGCTATATTGTTGGCTCACGTGGATCTGTTGGTTCTTCCTTTGTTGCTACAATGTCAGGAATTACAGAAGTTAATCCTCTTCCACCTCATTATAGATGCCCATCATGCAAGCATTTTGAATGGACAAAAGAAACATATCCAGGAATCAAATCAGGATACGACTTACCAGAAAAGACTTGCCCACATTGCGGAGCAAAAATGATTCACGATGGTCAAGACATTCCTTTCCAAACATTCCTAGGATTCAACGCAGATAAAACACCTGATATCGACTTAAACTTCCCTGGTGACTATCAAGCTAGAGCGCATAACTATACTAAAGTATTATTAGGCGAAAATAACGTTTTCCGTGCTGGTACTATTGAAACTGTTGCTGATAAAACAGCATTTGGCTATGCCCGTGGTTATCTTGAAAGAAATGGAATTGATGTAAATACATATCCAAAAGCAAAGATTGCGTATATCGCTAGTGGATGCGTTGATGTTAAACGTACAACTGGTCAACACCCAGGTGGTATTGTCGTTGTTCCTACTAATAACGAAGTATATGACTTTACACCTATTCAATTCCCTGCTGATGACCTTGATGCTGAATGGAAAACAACCCACTTCGATTTCCATAGTATTCACGATACTATCTTAAAACTTGACTTATTAGGTCACGTTGACCCAATGGCTCTTAAGATGATGTGTGACTTAACTGGCATTCCTTTAAAGCAAATTCCTTTAAATGATCCTAAGGTTATTTCTATTTTCTCTTCTCCTGATGCTCTTGGAATGAAAAATGATTATACAGGTGCAGAAACAGGTGCATTAGCAATTCCTGAATTCGGTACTGAATTTGTTAGAGGCATGCTTACCGATACAAGACCTAAGTCATTTAGTGATTTAGTCATTCTTTCTGGTCTATCACATGGTACAGGTGTTTGGAATGGAAACGCTGACGAACTTATTAAAAACGGTACAGCTACCCTACAAGAAGTTATTGGATGTCGTGATGATATTATGACTTATTTAATTTCTATGGGCTTACCTCCTAAAGTTTCATTTACGATTATGGAAGATGTTCGTAAAGGTCGTGGATTAAAGCCAGAATACATCGAAATCATGAAACAAAACAAAGTTCCAGATTTCTACATCGAATCATGTCAAAAGATTCAATACATGTTCCCAAAAGGCCACGCTGTTGCATATGTTACAATGGCTATTCGTGTCGGTTATTTTAAAGTTTATTATCCACTTGAATTCTACGCTACATTCTTTACTTGTCGTTCTAAACAATATGATATTGCGACAATGATTAAGGGAAGAGAAGCAATTATTTCAAGACTTGAAGAACTTAAATACAAATCAAGACTTAAAGGCGCTGAAAAAATCTCTCCAAAAGAAGCTGAACAATTAAAAACACTTAATATTTGCTTAGAAATGGTTCAAAGAGGATATAAATTCTCTAATATTGACCTTTATAGATCTGATGCTTCAGCATTCGTTGTCGACCATGAAAACAAATCATTAATTCCTCCATTTATCACGATTGATGGTCTTGGTGAAAAAGCTGCTCTCACTGTTCTTGAACAAAGAAAATTGGGTAAGTTCTCTTCTAAACAAGACTTATTAAGAAGAACGGGACTATCAAGTACTAACGTTGAAGATTTATCAAAGCTTGGTGTTCTTGATGATTTGAACGAAAACGATCAATTATCTCTATTTGATTTCTAAAATAGAGAACGGGAAGTAGCACAGCTTGGTAGTGCGCTCGCTTCGGGAGCGAGAGGTCGTGAGTTCGAATCTCATCTTTCCGACCAGATAATAAATAATTAAGCATCCTTAAAAGGGTGCTTTTTTTAACCTATATACTCTTCTATAACCTAAAATTAAATTTATATGACATAAATTTGTTGTTGTTGTATACTATTTTCATGCCTAGTGAGACAGGTGCTTACATAGCTCGCCAAAGCAAATTTGATAAAAGAATTCATGAGATTGATTTAGCTAGAGGCTTACTAATATGCCTTGTTCTTTTTGACCATATTCTAAATCAATGTGCAAAGACATCTGCCTTTGGTGGTTTTTACGATTTCTGTAATTGGTATTGGAATAGTGGTATCAGGTTCTTTGTTCAACAATACTTAGCTTTGCCTGCATTTGTTTTTATTTCTGGCGTTTCTTGTGCTTTTTCAAAAAGCAGTTGGAAACGTGCATCTCAAATGGTTCTTGCATGGGGACTTGTTTCCGTTGTTACTAATCTAATGTACTCGACTGGCTTAAGTGATTATTTTGGGACTAATTTTAAAATTGATTTTAATATCATTGGCGTTCTTGCATGGTCACAACTTATATATTGCTTCTTCGAAAAGAGAAGTAATAAAGTTTTGCTTGCCGTGGCGATAATATTCTTTGGCATTAACGAACTTGTTATCCCTAATTTATATAAATTAACAGTTGAATCAGGACACTTAGATGTATCCAACGTTCCTGCGTTATGGTATTCAAGAAGAGAAATACTTGCAGATCAAATGACTTTATTCCCTTCGATATGCTGGTTCTTTCTTGGCGCTATTGCTGGTAAGATTTTCTATCCTGCTCCAGCAACATCTAAATTCAAAAGACATGAATGGGAAAGAAGCATTTGCTTTATTGGAAGACATTCATTATGGTTCTATATTTTGCATCAAATCATTCTCATTCCAATATTTTTAAGTTTAAGGGCTATTTTAGGTTGTTAATATGTACGAAAATGTAACTATGTATGGTGCGGTTAAAGATGCATCAATTAAATATCCAAGAAATAAAGCAATTTGGTATGAAAATAAATTCATATCTTTCAAGTCGTTTTTAAAACAAGTGGATTCAATGGCGGGTGTTCTTCAAAATACGCTTCATATCAAAAAAGATGATGTAATTATTTTGGCTCAACCAAATATTCCAGATACACTAGTAATTTTCTATGCATTAAATAAAATTGGGGCAACCACATTTTTTATTCACCCATTAACTCCTTTTGATCAACTTTTAGATTTGATTAATAAAAGCCATGCAAAATATGCGATTGTATTTGAACAAAGAGTGGCAAAAGAAATTGATAAATTCAAAACAATTAAGGATATTTGCCTTGTTACAAGAATAGAAAATCATCTTCCTATTGCTAAAAAGGCCGCTTATCACATTTTTATGAATTCTAAGATTCGTAAAAAACTTGGTAGTTCATTTACTTATGTTCACTCATTAAAGAAGTCCAAAAAGCCTGTTATCGAATCTTTTGATAACATAAAATGCTCTGTTATGCTCAATAGTGGGTCAACAACTGGAGACCCAAAAACCATTTGTTTAAATGACAAGGCTTTTAATGTTCTTGGAGATCAAACTTGTTCGTTCCTAGCTTGCACTCCTGAATTTGCTTTAAACAAAGGAATGATTTCTGTTCTTCCATCTTTCCATGGATTCGGTTTAGGCATGACAATGCATGTCCCTCTTACTAATGGATTCCCGTCAGTATTGATTCCGAAATTTAATGGAAAAAATGTTGCAAAAGCACTTAGAAAAACTAACGCATTTTGCATTTGTGGCGTCCCTACATTGTATGATGCTTTATTAAATAGTGAAGATTTTAGAAAATCTAAAGACTTAAAACAACTCCATGTCTGCTATTGTGGTGGTGATTCATTAACTGAAAAAACACTCAACAATTGGAATGAATTAATGAAAGAAAAAGGCGCTACTTGTCGCTTGTTTCAAGGTTTTGGATTAACAGAAGCAATTGCTGTTAACTGTGTTAATACTTACGAACACAATAAGGAAGGCTCTATCGGATATCCAATTAAAGGTGCAACATTTAAGATTGTTGATGAAAATAGAAAAGATTTAGGCGTTAATCAAATTGGTGAAATCGCTATTAAATCGCCTATCCATATGATTGAATATTTTAATGATCCAGAAGCAACGAAAAGAGCTATGCCAGATGATTATATATATACTGGCGATTTAGGATACATTGATGAAGATGGATTCATATTCTTTAAACAAAGAGTTAAAAGAGTTATTAAGGTTTCTGGCGTTGGAGTATTCCCAACTGAAGTTGAAAACTTTATTTTAAATAAATTCCCTACAATTAAGCAGTGCTGTGCAGTAGAGATACCTGATGCAAAACTTGTCCATGCTTTAAAGCTCTTTGTTGCTCCTAAACAAGAAGCTTGTATGGATGTTGCTATTATTGAAAAATGCCGTGAATATTTAATTCGCTGGGCCGTTCCAAAAGAAATAGAATACCTCGATGAACTTCCTAAGACTCCATTAGGAAAAATTGACTTCAATAAATTGACAATACAAGAAAAGAAGAAGAGAGAACTTTTATGAGAAAAAAACTAGTGCTTCTATTTGCAATCAGTGCTTTTTTAACTTCATGTTCATTTTCATTTCCTGATAGCAGTGAGATTCTTTCCGATACAACAAGTGAGGAAAGTTCTGTTATAGATTCAACTAGTTACGATTCTTCAATATCATTTTCAACAAGTTCAGAAGACGTTTTAAACTTATGGGATCATTCTCAAGATAGCTTAAGAAACGGAACTAAGACTTTAGATTTTTACTCGTTAAATGATTTTCATGGCGCGGTAGAAAATTATTCATCAGAACCTGGTATATGTAAAATGTCTTCCTTTCTATTAAATAGAAAGAAACTCAATACAAACGGCTTTGTGTTAACAAGTAGTGGTGATATGTGGCAAGGAAGTGCAGATAGTAACATCACAAGAGGCAGACTTGTTACTGATTGGATGAATTATCTAAAATTTGACGCAATGGCTATTGGTAATCACGAATTTGATTGGGGTATATCAACAATTAATAGCAATCAGGAAAGAATGAACTTTCCTTTACTCGCTTGTAACATCGTTTATGAAGATACAAATGAAAATGTTGAATGGCTAGATCCATATACAACAATTACAAGAAATGGCGTTCATATTGGTGTTATTGGAGCAATCGGTAAAGGACAAACTTCTGACATTCTTGCTTCTAACGTTGAAGGCATTCGATTTAATGATCCTAGCCCATATGTTAGCAAGTGGTCTAAATACTTAAGAGATAATGGAGCAGATGTCATTCTATATCTTATTCACGATAACGCCAGTACGATTTCATCAGTAACCGCAAACGAGGTTGATCTTGGATTCTGCGGCCATACACATTCATTTGATGAAAATCTTATTGGAGATACGCCTTTTGTTCAAAGTGGATCTAATGGCAAAGGTGTTGGACATATCAATCTAACTTATAACTTTAATAACAAGCAAATTGTTACAAACGGAGAATATATCAATACTGGATCTATTTCCTATGCAGATGATACTTATACTGCAAATCTTTATAAACAATATTTAGATGATGAAATAGCGGAAGTTAAAAATAGAGTAGTTGGTTACACTAGTAGCAAAATTTATAAAAATGAAATTCCAAATATCTATAACCGTTATGCATACAAGTACTACAAAGATACTTTAAAAGGTACTCAAAATATCTTTGCTGTTTACACAAACAATGCAAGAAGCGATATTCCTTCAGGAAATATTACATATGGAAATATTTATAAGGCTTTGCCTTTTGATAATTATTTATGTCTATTTAGAGTCAAAGGTTCTTATATCTCGACTTTAACTAGATATGAAAACAGCCATTGGTATATACCAAGCTCTAGTGATGCTGGAGAGTATTATAGAACCGATGTAGCTTCTCTAGTTGAATCAAATAAAGATTATTACATTCTTACTATCGATTATATTGCATTATCAACTAGTTATGTTGGCCATATAACAATATTAGAAACACGCTTTGAAGAAGAATCTCTTCCAAGAAATATTGTTGCTAATTATATTAGTGGCTATCCATCAAATCTTAGTTAAGATAATCGTTATCATAATGAATAACGAGATTATATTTTGAATCTAATTTATTAAATTCGTCTTTTAAATAGGAGTCTAATTCAGACTCTTTTATTTTGCTTTCAAATGGGATAACAACATCAAATAAGACATTTGTATGTGTTGTTCCTTTTACCATTCTAAAGTCGTGAAGTTTTAATATTTCATTATATGAAGATAATATTTCTACAGCCTTTGCTTTGAGTTCTTTAACATCTTGAGAAGTGTTATCGATTGGATCCATATGAACTGTTAATAATACATTATGTTTTTGTCCAACCTCTTTCTCGATAATGTCCATTAAGTCATGAGAAACATTGACGTTAACTTGATCGTCAACCTCAACATGGATTGTCATAAATAATTTAGTAGGACCATATGAATGGCACATTGTGTCATGAACGCCAAGAACACCTTCATATTTTAAAATATCTTCAATGATTGGCTTTACTCTTTCATTATCAGGTGTTAATCCAATTAATGGATTGCTTGTTTCAATAACAAGCTTAATGCCAGAAATAACAATAAAGATAGCAAGTGCAACGCCGGCAATACCATCAATTGAAACTGGGACAGTTACATTATTTTTAACAAGAATAAATTGCGTTAATGAAACCAACAAAACAATTGATGTGGCAATAACGTCATTAAATGAATCCTGAGAAGATGCTTTTAAAGTTACAGAATTGATTGCTTTAGACATTTTCTTATAAAAGAAGCCTTGCCATAATTTTGCTAAAATAGCGATTCCTAAAATGATCAAAGTTAATACTTCAGGAGTAGATTGTTCATTGTTAATGATTTTAATTACTGATTGATAGCCTAACACAACAGCAATACAAATAATGATGAATGATATAATCATTCCAGCAATATATTCAATTCTTTCATGACCGTATGGATGTTCTTTATCAGCAGGCTTATTTGCTAATTTGAATCCAATTACATTAACAATGCAACTTCCAAAATCAGTTAAATTGTTAATTGCATCAGTGATGATAGTGATTGATACAGCGAAAATGCCGATAAGCAATTTGACAACGAAAAGAACAAGGTTTGTAAATATACCAACAAAAGCAGCTAACAAGCCGTGCTTTTCTCTAATTTTTGGATTTGTAACATCCTTATAATTTTTAATAAATAATTTTCTTAATAAATTAGTCATAAAGTAATTATACTCATTCTAACAAAAGAATGTATAATTATTTTACTGCGGTTATGGCGAAATTGGTAGACGCGCTAGAATCAGAATCTAGTGAGTAACATCGTGGAGGTTCGAGTCCTCTTAGCCGCACCAATTGTTTTTAAGGAGAAAGATATGCCAGACGGTTTTACATCTTATGAAGGTGATGCACACTTATATTGTGTATATCACGATCGTGGAACAACACATGTTCATGCTAAAAATGAAATGATTGCTCTTCAAAGATTTTTAGCAAAGTATCCTGAAAGAAGTGTAAGAGACGTGAAACCCGTTTAATGATAATGGATATGTGCTTGTAGCTCAGTTGGATTAGAGCGCAACACTCCGAAGGTTGAGGTCGCACGTTCAATTCGTGCCAAGCACACCAATTATTATTTATTTAATTATTCAAAAGTGATAATATACATTCGCTGCAGGTATGGCGAAACTGGTAGACGCAATAGACTCAAAATCTATCGATAGTGATATCATGTCGGTTCGATTCCGACTACCTGCACCAATTGAATAAATTTCCAACAGTTGCTTATATTAATTGTTGGTTTTTTATTTAAGTTTCAAATTTCAAATAATGTCTAATATTTATAATAGAAGTCTTCAATATAATTGATTAGACATTTAATGCCACATATAATTACAAAAAAGCAGGTGAATTTATGAAAAACACTATTAAAATCTTACCGATATTTATTCTTCTATTAAGTTCATGTTCGTCAAAACCTACGACAAGTAAAAATTCTGATAAAACTGATGGCAATTCTTCATTAAGCATCGATGGAACTAGTGATTCTGAAACAAGTGATTCCGAAACTAGTGGTTCTGAGGAAACAAAGGAACGAGCTGATGAAAGAGACTACGACTATGAAAATTGTTTAGTCAAACCTTCTGAAACTGTAAGTAATATTGACGAGCTTGAAGCTATTGTTGATTACTACGCTTTTTACAAAGTTGAGAATTTTACAGTCACACTAAGTAATTATGTATATTCGACAGAATTTGAAACAATTGAATCTGAACTTAATTATTTATATTGGCATAGTGAGTTAGTTAATGGGGTCATGGGCTTTAATGCTGAATGGTCAAGTGCTGACACTTGGGAATTCACCTACATTTTCTACAAGAACGCATATAAAGATTCAAAGCCTTACTTCGAAAAGTGGACTGATTTATCATATCAAACGCCTACAAGCGACAGAACTTCAGATTATGATTCTTTTGCAACCGATGATAACTCTAAACCGATATGTGATGTTGCTACAACTCAACAACTTTGGTATGCAGCAGAACATGGATATAAAGTTAATCCGCTTCCAGATTCTCCTGCAGAAAAATATTATGGAATGGCTAAAGATCTTCTTAGACAAATTGTTTCTAATTCTGATAGTGATTTAGAGAAATATTCTAAAATCTATGATTATATTCATGAAAATTCTACTTATGATTATTCAGCAGCTTATGAAAGTGAAAGTGCTCCAAATCCAACTTTATACCCTGATGAATATTGTTCTGGAGACAAATGCTATTTTATTGAAGGGTTCTTTGATAATCATTTAGTTGTTTGTGATGGTTTTGCTAAAATTTATACATTACTCGGACGTATGGAGGGTCTTGAAATTTATCGTGCCAGTGGAACAAATGATTTAAGCTGGACGACTAGAGAAGTTCCAGGACACGCATATTGCTTCTTAAACTACAACAATGAATGCTTTTTATCAGATTTAACATGGGGACAATTGCAAACAAATGACGATCATCGTTCTTGCAATTATCAACGTTATTTCTTAGCCCCACATAGTTATATAAGTCCTTATTGCTCTACTGAATGGCAAGATTTGCATGTAAAAGAATATTTCGATGACACTAAATATTTCGATGCAATTGGTTCAACATTTGCTAAATATACAATTACATCAAATTCTAAAACTCATTCTTGTTTGATGACTAATGATGATATTGAAACTTCTTATTTGGATGACATTCTTTCTGCTTTGGAAGGAAAGACAAAGTCATATATTAATTTCTATGTAATTGGAGAAGATGCAATTTATGCTGCTTATTACAAAATAGCAAACTCAGAATATTGTGGTGCTTATTTTGCTGATCTTGATTTTAATAATTACGCTGCTGAATTCTTAGTCATGGCTGAATAATTTACTTTCTAAATATAATTTGTCGTAGTTAAAACTACGGCTTTTTATATATAATGATTATGAATTATGTTTGAAAATAAAAGTTATAAACAAACTCTAGAAGAATTAAAAGCAGATAAGCAAAACGGATTAAGCAAAGAAGAAGCGGATAATCGTCTTTTGAAATACGGAGAAAATTCTTTAAAGAATAATAAGAAAAAATCATTAGTATCAGTATTTTTTGCTCAATTCAACGATCCAATGATATTTATTCTTTTTGCTGCTGCAGTTCTTTCAGTTGCTATTTCTTTATATGGAGTAATCACTGATCCAATTAATAATTCTTTTGATTTTGCTGATCCAATTATTATTTTAGCAGTGGTTGTTCTAAATGCTGTGATTGGTACAGCCCAAGAAAACAAAGCTGAAAAATCATTAGAAGCACTTCAAAAGATGGCTTCTCCAACTTGTGTTGTTAGAAGAGATGGTCAATTAGAAGAAATAAAAGCGGAGAAATTAGTTCCTGGTGACATTGTAATCCTTGAAGAAGGAAGAACAATTCCAGCGGATTTAAGACTTATTGAAGCCATTAACTTAAAAACTGATGAATCGTCATTAACAGGCGAATCGTTGCCTGTTGAGAAAAATGCCGAGATTATTTTCAGTGAAGAAGTAAGCGTTGGTGATCGTATAAACATTGCTTATATGTCCACACCTGTAACATATGGTCGTGGTGAGGGTGTAGTTATTAATACTGGCATGAATACCGAAACTGGCAAGATTGCCAAAATGCTTTCAGAAAATGATAACGAACAAACACCTCTTCAAAAGAAACTTGCTGAACTATCTAAGTTTTTAGGAATATTAACAATTATTATTGTTTTCCTGATTTTTGGAGTTCAAATGTTGGATTTATTTATAATAAATAAAACAACTGATCCAAACTTAATCGCTCCAATTATTGCAGATGATTTTATGTTTGCTATTTCTTTAGCAGTTGCCGCTGTTCCTGAGGGATTACCTGCTGTTGTTACTATTGTTTTAGCATTAGGTGTTCAAAAAATGGTTAAGGCTAATACCATTGTTAGAAAACTGCCATCAGTTGAAACATTAGGTGCTGTTAGCTATGTTTGTAGCGATAAAACAGGTACATTAACGCAAAATAAAATGACTGTTGTAAAAGCTTATCAAGATGAACAATTCTTTGATGGCAAAGACATATTAAATGAAAATCTTAAATTGTTGGCTACTGGTTTGTCTTTGTGTAGCAATGCCGAAGTTGATAATGGTGTTTATGGCGATCCAACTGAAGTTGCATTAGTAGAATTTGCAAACAAACATCATTTACATAAAGTTGATTTAGAAATGCTTTACCCACGCGTAGAAGAATATCCTTTTGATAGCGTTAGAAAAATGATGTCTACAAAGCACATGAATAACGGAGAATTTATCATATTCACAAAAGGTGCAATGGACTCAATTTTAAAAACAGTCATTAAAATTCGAATTAATGATCAAATTAGAGATATTTGTAAGCAAGACATAATGAATATTAAAGAAGCCTCTGATTCAATGGCAAAATCCGCCTTAAGAGTTTTGGCTTTAGCGTACAAAGATTCATCTTCCTTAACTGAAGAAGAACTTGTTTTTGTTGGTTTGGTAGGAATGATTGATCCTGCTAGAGAAGAAGCTAAACCAGCTGTTGATAAATTTAAGATGGCAGGAATTACTACTGTCATGATTACTGGAGACCATAAAGTTACAGCCTTAGCTATAGCTAAAGAATTAGGAATTGCTAGCGAAGATAATCAAGCAATGTCTGGTGAAGAAATTGATGCATTATCTTTTGAAGAACTAAAAGAAAAAGTCAAAACAGTAAGAGTATTTGCTCGTGTTTCTCCTGAAAATAAAGTATCAATTGTTAAAGCCATTAAAGAAAATGGATTTATTGCCGCAATGACTGGTGATGGAGTCAATGATGCACCTAGTTTAAAAAGCGCTGATATTGGCATTGCTATGGGCATAACTGGTACAGATGTAGCTAAAGGTGCTGCTGATATGGTTCTTACTGATGATAACTTTGCTTCAATTGAAAAAGCGGTTGAAGAAGGTAGGGGCATTTTCTCTAATATAAAAAAGACAATTATATTCTTACTTTCAACAAACATTGCTGAAGTGCTTGTTATGTTTGTTGCTGTATTCTTATCCTTGTTTGTGACTAACTATAATTTAGGAACACCTCTTATTGCAATTCACATTTTATGGGTAAATCTCGTTACTGATTCATTGCCTGCTGTAGCTTTGGGCGCGGATGAAAAAGAATCAAATATTATGGATCAAAAACCTAGAAATCCAAAAGAGTCTTTATTTGCCCATGGTGGATTTGCACTTGTATTTGGATATGGATTATTGATGACAATTACAACTGTATTGGCGTTCTTTATGATTCCTGTTCTTGAATATGGAGCAACTTCTTTATTAGATATTGCTATCTTATTCAATGAAGGTACTGGTGATGGAATTGATGTATTAATGCAAGCACAAACTGCTGCCTTCTCGGTATTAGCATTATCTGAACTTTTCCATATGCTAGGCATGACTAGCGTTAGAAAATCTTTCGTTCATAATTTTAAGAGCAAAAACTGGATGCTTTGGTTAGCTTTTGCACTAGGTGTTATCTTACAAGTGTTTGTTACTCAAACTCCATTTGTCTCAGATTTCTTTAAATGCGCAAAGCTACCTGGAATTTATTGGCTGTATATCCTTGCTCTTTCTATTGCTCCATTAATTATTCATGAAATT
This sequence comes from Bacilli bacterium, assembly GCA_045600585.1. GTDB lineage: Bacteria > Bacillota_I > Bacilli_A > RFN20 > CAG-826 > JAZRYE01. Next base: position 41,624 of record JAZRYE010000022.1, read on the forward strand.
GTTGCACTTATCTTATTTGCTATTAGAAGAATGAAAAAGTAGTAATTGTCTATATAAATAAATAGGACTAGTATTATTACAATGAAAAAATCTATTAAAACTATTGTTATTATTGGTGCCGGTATTTCTGGCTTATCTGCTGGTATTTACGCCGAACAAAAAGGATTCCATGCTATCGTGCTTGAAAAAAATCCTTCTGTTGGTGGTTTTTGTACTGGCTGGTATCGTAAAGGAATGTATCTTGATGGATGCGTTCACTGGATGACTGGTACAAAAGAAGGCACAGTATTGAACGAGATGTGGAAAAACGTCGGGGCTTTCTCTACTCAAGATGACATTATTTATTTGGATAACTGGGGAACTTTTGATTATCACGGAACAAAAGTCACGTTTTGGACTGATTTAGAAAAAGCTGAAAAAGAATGGAAAGAGATATCTCCTGAAGATAGTAAATGCATTCATAAATTCTTTAAAATGGTTAAAGATTTTATATCTGTTGAGCTTCCTTTATATATGCCTATGTCTTGGCTACCATTAACATCATTACTTCCTGTTGGCCTTGATGTCCTTCAAGTTTGGAATAGTTATTTATGGACAATGAAACTTTCTTGTGAAAAATACGCAGAAAGATTTAAGTCGCCAGCTTTAAGATGGGCTTTAACTCATGCTCAACCTGGACCTAATAATCTTTTCTCTATGTTATATAGCTATGCTACAGTTGCTGAAGGTGATGGTGGAATTCCTAAAGGTGGATCTAAACCTATGGTTGAACGCATGAAAAAGAGACTAATGGATTTAGGTGGCACTTTGCAGCTTAATGCTAATGTTAATAGGGTCATTATTGAGAAAAATAGGGCAGTAGGCGTTGTTTTATCTGATGGACGTGAAATTAAAGGCGACTATGTCGTATCTTGCTTAGATCCTAAATATACATTGAATAAAATACTATTAAATCAATATAATGTTAGACCTTTTGCATCAAGATTTAAGAAGCCAGTTAAAGAACCTTCTCCTTCCTGTGTTTTAATTTCTTACGCGGTTAAAAATATGCCAAATATCCCAACTCCATATTCTTTTGAATGTGAACCATTAATGGTTGGTAAGGAATTAAGTGACCATTTGACATTAAGAAATTATGGATATGATAAGGAAAACTTTGTAAAAGATGATAAAACTATCATGTCTGTTTTGATTAATCAAAATAACTATACATATGATTATTGGAGAGAATTAATTACGAATAGAGCTGCTTATGAAGAAGTAAAAAATAATATCGCTTTAGAAGTCGTTTCACGAATTGAAAAACAAATTCCAGAAATGAAAGGCAATATTGAAATTCTTGATGTTGCGACACCTTATACAATGAAAAGATACACAAATGCATCTGCAGGTGCATATATGGGCTTCTGCTTTACTCACAAAAACGTAATGTTTATGCATAGTGGTAAAATTAGAGGATTGAAGAATTTCTATTTATCTGGTCAATGGATGCAATCTCCTGGCGGATTACCTCTTGCTTTAGCAAGCGGAAAATTTACGGTTCAAAGAATTTGCCGAAAAGAAAATCTCAATTATATGTTTGAAGCCATAAAAAAAGCTTCTGTTTAATCAATAACATCAACAAGCTGGTAATTCACCAGCTTTTTTAATTCTTCTAATGATAGTTCTACTTGATAACCAATTTTTCCACCAGAAAAAATAATAGTGTCAAAGAGTATCGCAGTTTCATTAATTGTTATTTTAAAGTTCTTTTTTAATCCGATAGGGGAAGTGGCTCCATGTACATATCCCACCGTATTAAGTAAATCTTTGCTTTTTAACATTTCTATATTCTTTTCATTAACTGTTTTTGCAGCTTTCTTTAAATTTAGTTCATTTTCTACAGGAATCATGAAAATATATATGGTTTTACTTTGACCAATCGTGGCAAGAGTTTTAAATACATGCTCAGGATCTTCATTTAGTTGTCTAGCTATTTCCGTTCCTTTAACTGGACCTTCACATTCGTATGTATACCATTTATAAGAAATATTATTTACATCTAATAGACGCATGACATTTGTTTTATCAACTTGTTTCATATCTATATTATATATCTCTAAATTTAAATATAAAAAACTGTTGCATCTTAATTAATTTTTGAATAATATATTAAAGCACGGTTGCAGTTGCCGACTTAGCTCAATCTGGTAGAGCAACTGAATCGTAATCAGTAGGTTGCAGGTTCAATTCCTGTAGTCGGCACCAATCCCATGGACACTTAGCTCAGCTGGGAGAGCATCACTTTGACGTAGTGAGGGTCGGGAGTTCGAGTCTCTCAGTGTCCACCATTTTAGTCCCACAAGGGATTTTTATTTTACTGATTTGCATTTGTAGTTCAATGGCAGAACGTTAGCTTCCCAAGCTGAATATGCGAGTTCGATTCTCGTCAAGTGCTCCAAATTGGCGAGAATTAATGCGATACTATGTATCGTTTTTTTATTTATATCCCATATAAAAAAGAGAATCTTTCAACTCTCTTTAAAAAGAATAGTAATTCGTTATAGAAGTGGTTAGTTTTATTTTGTAACTTCTTTTATCGATTGCTCACCCTTATAAATTCTATAGACTTCTTCGTCGCCGCTATATCCATCGATTATGAATCTGTAATCAGATAATGTGCTTCTACCTTCTATACTTGTTCCGTCTTCACTATAAGTGATATCGGACATATATTCTGGGTAGTCGAATTCACATAAATCGCCATTTGGATAAAAAATTGAGTACATGTAATCTGCATTTTCACAAAAGGAATAGATTTTTTCTACAGTATATTCGTCTTCGGTTTTGTCTCAGAAAATTGAGGATAATAAAAATGCCGACTCTACTCAATTTATTGAGTTATAGACGGCATCAATCATGTAATATGGTTTAAAGTCCTAAATGGATTTTTCTTATATAGTCGTATGTTTTGTCTATATTACTGGTATCAGCTAATTTTTCTTTTGAGTATGCTACTTCGGAAGTAAGTTCACCGCTATAATCAATTTCATCCAATGCTTTTTTAACTTTGCTCCAGTCAATTGTTCCATCAAATATTTGATTATGTGTATCGGTTTTATAATTATCGTGTATGTGAGTTACTTTTAACATTTTTCCAACTTTTACAATATCTTGATAAAAATCTGTATTTGCCACATTTGCATGTCCGAAATCAAAGCATATTCCCATGACTTCTTTTTTGTATTTGTTGTTAAAATGTTCAACAATTTTAATAAGCTCATCTATAGATGGGGCAGAACCATTAAATCTTGGTTCGTCTTTTTTCATAGTTGTACCATTTTCAATTGCTAACAACATATTATATTTGTTAGCTTTTTCAACGAATGGCTCTAAATATTTAATATTGCATTCGATTGATTTTTCTATGTCATAGTTAAATTCATTGTCTACATAAGTTCCAATATGCATAACAATTCTTTTGACGTTGCATTTACTTGCAATTTCTATTGATTTTAGAATTCTTTGATTCAATATTTCCTTATCTTCTCTTTCATCAAAATAATTAAAGATAAATGGGAAATGAATTGGTGCATGTGCAATGTTAAATGTTATTGATGAAGAATTTAAAAAACTGACTAAGTCATTAAAGATTTCTTCATAATTTTCTTTATCAAGTAAAAGTGGAAACTCATGGAAATTTAAATTTCCATATTTGAATTTTGAGTCCTCTAACCTTTTAATTCCTAGTTTAAAATTATCAATATTATTTCTTTCACCAACTGATCTTGTTGTTGATGAATATATTAAATCAGGTCTCATACGAATTCCTCGTTTAAGCTAAATCTCTTTTGTATTATACCATAGCGATACAATTATTACCTTTTTATTTCCTTACTTTCCGTAATTGATTAAAATAATTTTTAGGTATGAATGAAAAAACTGTTCGATTTGAATTATTAGTTGGAAAAGAAGCGATAGAATCACTAAAAAATAAAACTGTTGCTATTTTTGGCGTCGGAGGAGTTGGGGGATATGTTCTCGAAGCTCTTGTTAGAAGTGGTGTTGGACATATCGCTGTTATTGATAATGACATTGTTTCTGAATCTAATATTAATAGACAAATAATCGCCACAGCTAAAACAATTGGTCTAGCGAAAGTTGATGTTGCAGAACAAAGAGCAAAAGAAATTAATCCTGAAGTTGAAATTATTAAATATAAAACTTTCTATTTACCAGAAAGTAGAGATCAATTTGATTTCAAAAGATATGATTACGTAGTTGATGCAATTGATACTGTTACAGCAAAAATAGATATTATTCTCCAATGTAAAACATTGAATGTTCCAATTATTTCTGCAATGGGAGCAGGCAATAAAATGAATCCAACAATGTTAGAAGTAAGTGATATTTCTAAAACAGAAATGGACCCCCTTTGCAAAGTAATGCGTAGAGAACTTAGAAAGCGTGGAATAAATCATTTAAAAGTTGTTTATTCTAAAGAAAAGGCTTTAGAACCTTTAGAACTTGTTCAAAGCGAAGGAAGACGTTCTACACCTGGATCTAGCGCATTTGTTCCTGCGGCAGCAGGCTTAATAATAGCTAGTGAAGTGATTAAAGACTTAATTCAATTTGATCCTGATAACCGTAAATAATTACAAAACGGATCTTCAGAGCCTTTTTTTGTTTATTTAATAAATAAATTTGTCTATTATATTTAGTATTAAAAGGAGAAATGAATGGTAAAGAAAACTTATGTTATTACTGGCTTCGACTGTGCAGACTGCGCTAAAAGAAGTGAAAAACATCTAAATAAACAAAGCAATATTTCGTACGCCAAAATTGATTTCACAAGCAATCTTTTGTACATAACTTTTAATGAAGAAGAATTGTCGAATGAAGAAGTTCTTAAATTGTTAAAAGAAGTTGACTCAAATGATTTGAATGTTCTTGATTACAACGGCGAATATAAAAAAACTAGTGTACTAAATAAAAAGTTTTGGATTTTATTATCTAGAATTTTATTTGCCGTTATCGTTGCTGCTATAAGTACCATCTTTTTAGGAGCAGAAAAATTTAATTTATTAAACCTAATCCTGTTCGCTATTGCCGATATTGTTCTTTTATATGATTTATTCATAAATATAGTCAAACATGTTGTTCATAAAGAAAATCCGTTAGATCACAATTTAATGATTGTTATTGTCTGTATATGTGCATTTATACTTGGATCTTTAGAAATGGGAGAAAAGGAATTTGGCATTTTCGATTCTCATTTTGAATCCTTGGAAGTCGCATTGTTGTTCCATATTGGCAGCATCATTGAATTGGTCGTGGTTAATAAAGGCAAGTCCATTATTATGAGCAATGTATCTAATATTGGTAATGAAAAGCAATCTAAACAAGATGAAATTATCAATACATTTGCAAAATGGTATACACCAATTATCTTTGCGTTAGCAATTATTGTGGTAGTGGTATTCGGTATTATTAATGGCTGGGAAGAATCAGTTCATACCGCTCTTGAAATTCTTGTTGTTGGCTGCCCATGTTCATTAGTTATTAGCGTTCCTTTGGCATATACATCCGCAATTGGCCTTGCTGAAAAAAATGGCATTATTGTCAATGGTGCTTATGTTTTTGATGAATTAGCTAAAGCTGATTCATATATTGTTGACGAAAATCAAATTTTGTATATTGGCAATTTAGAAGTAGCTCTTAATAGCGATGCATCTCACGATGCTTTAATTCCTTGCGGCAAGCAGGAAAAGATTAAAGACGCTACAAAGATAGCTAAAATTGCAAGAAATACAGCATTATTCAATATCATCTTTGCATTAGCATTTAAGGCAATTGTTTTAATCTTAGATATTGTTTTGCAAGGTGAACAATTTGAAAATTTAATGATGATTTTATCAATCTTATCCGATAGTGGACTTGTTCTTATTCTTGTTGTTAATTCGTTATTGATTCTAACAAGAAAGATATCTCATAAAGAAAAATAGTATGGGTGTTTTAAAATTAACTACTTCACATATCAAAATATTAGATACCATTGAGCTTTTGAATAAGGAAGGATATTATCCTTTGCCAGAAGGTGTTTTTAAAATTGTTACTGCTCAGGATGATGAAGAAGCTGACAAGTTTAATAAATATCCAACTTATGGAACACTTATTTCATTTAATTCTAAAAAAGTATCGCGTTATATTCTTATGCTTGTTAGATATGGATATTTAGAAAAAATATATCATCGAAAAAGCAACGAACTTTACCTACATATTACTGATTTTGGCTCTATGGAACTTGTTAACTTTCACAAGAAACATAAGCACACTTTTGTTAAGAAAACACCACTAAAAAAGACAACAATCGTGCGTTTTGAAGACGATTTTGAATAAAAAGCACTTGCTATAATTGAAAATTATTTTTCAAGTGTTATCATTATTACAGTAGTTATTTAAACTATTTTTGGAGACAAGCATGATTAAAACCGATGGACAATTAGCAAATATAGTATCATTAATCATTATTATTTTTGCTTTAGCATTTGGTATTTTTTGTGTTTTCTCAACTTTAAAAAATAAGAAAGCTATTATTCCATTAGGAGTTTTATCGACCTTAACATTAGTTTCATTCATTTTTGATTGGAATCCTGCTTTCATCATTTGTGCTATTTTCAGTGGTATATATATTTGCATTTGCTTAGTACTAAATGCAGAAAACATTAGAAAATTTTTCAGACATCCAATTAAAGGACTCAATTACAAAGAACAAGTCCAAGGCGTTGAAAAGATATTCGATGTTGATCAGCTTTATGATGTAATCAATAAAGCAGTTGTTTCTTTCTCAAATAGCAAAACAGGTGCTTTAATTACTTTTGAAAGAAATGATTCCCTTGATAAATACATCGCTGCTAATGGTGTTAGAGTTGGCGCTCCTGTTACAGTTGAAATGCTTCAAACTATCTTTTATGAAGGCACAAGACTTCATGATGGTGGGCTTATTATTAAAGATGACATGATTGAAGCCGCTGCTGTTGCTTATCCATTAGATGATGGTTTCTATGTTAAAAAATACGGAATGCGTCATAGAGCAGCTATGGGCATGTCAAAAGCAACTGACTCTATTACAGTTGTTGTTTCTGAAGAAACAGGAAGAATTAGTATTGCAGTTAAAGGCGAACTAAATACAGTTAACCAAGAAAATTTCCGCACAGTATTTGAAAACTATATGTCTGAAGAAGACGATGATGATTAAAGCCTTCTTCTTTCAATAGAAATAAAATCACAACCAATAGTTAAAAATTTATCTTTAAAGACAGCGATAGTTAATTCGCTGTTTTCTTTTCTAATTCTTTTTACAAATCCTTCTATATTTGTTCCGCAGTAGTGGTACTTTTCAAAATCCGTAATTTTATATGTAACATCTAATTTGATTCCGTCGTTAACTGTAATTCTTACTACTTGTGGAACAGTATTATATGTTCCTTTTCTTTGGTAAATAATAGGCAAAAAGAAATGGAAACCATGGTAATATGTGCCATAGTATAATCCTCCTCTTTCAATTACTATCGCTTTGTCTTTTTTGACATAGAAAATTCCTGCTAAAAAGAAGATGCAAATCCCTAAGATAATTGCTCCTCCGCTTGCGATTAATAATGCTTTGTCTAAATTACTCATAACAAAATTATATAATAATTCTCGTTTTTAGCATTATAATATGTTTTATGTTGGACTCAAAACAAGTTTATGACTATTTAATTCGTATTCAAGCTATCGCCAAAATTGGCTTGAAATATTCTAAAGATCTATATGCTCTTACTAATTATAAAGAGATAAATGATCTTACTTTAAAAATGCTTGAAGAATTTTTGGATGTTAAATTTGATAGACCAAATTATTTTATTAAAGATGCTTACCCAACACCTAACGTTTCTGTTAGAACTGTTATTTTAAATAAAGATAAAACAAAGGTACTTCTTGTTAGAGAAGTATCCACTCATACATATTCTTTCCCAGGAGGATGGGCTGACTTATATGATTCGCCTAGTGATACTGCTAAAAACGAATCTATGCAAGAAGCAGGAGCAACATTAGATAATATTAAACTTGTTGGGGTGACAAATCGAACTCCTTTCAAGAGCGATGTATCGGTTCCTGAATATGTAATTATTTTCTCAGCAAATCTATCTGGAGAGCTTCAGGAACACGAATATGAAACTGATGATGTTAATTGGTTTGATATAAATGATCTTCCGGAAATTTCTAGAAAAGTGAGCAAAGTTGAATTTGAAAGAATGCTCTTTGCTGCAATTAATAATGAAGTCATTTTTGATTAAAAAATAAAATGTCCTTAAATAAGGATATTTTTTTCTCTATAATGTCTATACTGGAAAAAAGAATATGATTTTTGCATTAACAACACCTCAATTGATATTTGTAATAGTTGCCCCAATAGTCGTCTTATTACTCATTTTCTTTGTTGTTTTTATTCCGAGCAAAAAAGCATATCAAAAAAATCATTTTAAAGAAATTTATTATAAGAAAATCTATAAGATTGTCGAAAAAGAAGACTATTTATTAATCAATGATTTTTCATTTAAAATCGATTCAATTAATGTTCTCCATATTGACCATATTTTATTTGGCAATAAATACATATATATCATTAATGACCATTTTTATAATGGTTCTATTTCTGGAAAAATTGAGGATGCCTCGTTTGTTTTAAATACCAAAAAAGGTGATAGAAATTATATTGAAAACATAGTGAAAATCAATAAATTTATCTCTTCTCGTCTTTCCGCAACAACAGGTGTAAATTCATCATATTTTGTAGGAATTGACATAGTCAATGACGATTGCATGGTTGCTATTAAAAATCCATCAAAGCAATTTTATATAATTCAAAGAAACAATTTTGAAAAACTTTTAAGTCAAATTGAATCTCGTGATATTTCTGATTTTGATGAAGAAACATTAGTTAAGGCTGCTCAAGATATCAGTTGTATGAACAGAAAAGGAAGCTATAATGGCTAATCAATTAAGAAAAACTGCATTAGCTAAATATAGGCAAGATAAATTAACTTCTTGGGTAGTGGGGATTCTCACTTCTTTATTTATTGCTGCAATTTTATTTGTCGGAGTATTCGTAAGCGGACTCTCAATTATTACTGTACCTTTTGTTATACTTCCGTTCTTTTTCGCTATGGTGATGAATCATATTGGATTAAGATACAATAATCAGATTACTTTAAAAGGACATTTAAATTTTACTTTTGGCTATTTTCGTTATCCATTTAATGGATGCTTTAGAGTAATTATAACTTTTCTCAAATCAATCATTGTTTACGCCGCTACTTCTTTATTCTTCTCAATGATTATTTCAATTATTTCTTCACTAACTAATTTTGGAAATGGTGAAGCAGTAGCAAATCAATTAATCAATTTAATTTATTCAAGTGAAACTACAGAAGAACAAATTGTCGAAATGTTTAATTTAGATGGATCGTTTGCTTCGATTTATCTTTTATTAATATATTTGATACCATTAACTTTATCGATTTTATATTTTATTTATCGCATTTTTTATGAATCAATTTCTATTTATATTAGAGTTGCACTAGCAAAAGCGAATCCTTCTTTTTTAAGAAGCGCAGTTGCTGAATGCTATAGAAGTAACAAGAAAACATTAAAAAGAGACTTCTGGTGCCTTAATTTTCCATTAGCTATATTAATGCTCTTTGGATTATTAATCGGCTTTGTATGCTGCTATTTCTTTATTTCAAATAGCATGCTTATTATTCTACCTTTTGGATTCGCTTCAGCATTTGTACTATCGATGTTCTTTATGCCGTTCTTCTATATAAATTTAGATGTTATCTATGATAAATATGAAGATGCATTTAGAAACAACTCAGTATCTGCGATTAAAAATATTCTTCATCGTATTCAACTTAATATTGATCTTACCCAAGAAGAAAGAAAAGAAGTTGAATCATCTTTGTCAGATATGCTCCAAGAAGACGACAAAGAAAAAGACCCTTAATCGGGTCTATTAATATCGTCTGGAGCAAGTGACGGGAATCGAACCCGCATAACTACCTTGGCAAGGTAGTGTTCTACCACTGAACTACACCTGCAATTTGCGTTTTTCTTCAAATCGCTCAATTATTATAGCAAATGAAATCAAATATGCAATATAATTTGTAAGGAAAATTTATTTTTATTAAAAAAAGATTGGAGAAACATATGACCAATAAAGAATTAGCAAACCTCATCTTCCCTGAAATTACAGAAACAGTTGAGGATTTAGAAAAGAGATACCCTGAAAGGAATTTAAAAGAAGGAGCAGAAGTTACTAGATTTGCTCCATCTCCTACAGGCTTTTTACATACAGGAAGTTTATTCACTTCTTTAATTTGTAAAAAAGTAGCTTCTCAAACAGGCGGTGTTTTCTATGTCAGATTAGAAGATACTGATACAAAAAGAGAAATTCAAGGATCTGGCGTTCAACTACTTTCTCAATTAAAAGTATTTGATGTTTACCCTGATGAAGGATATATGGGTGACCATGATGAAGGTAATTATGGACCATACATTCAATCAAAACGTGCCGACATATATAAAGTAGTTATTAAATCTTTAATTGAAAGAGGGCTAGCATATCCTTGTTTCTGCTCTCCTGAAGATTTAGAAAAGACACATAAGATCCAAGAAACTAATAAATTAAACCCTGGATATTATGGCGAATTTGCTACATGTAGAAATTTATCTAATGAAGAAAGAGAACGTAGAATCAAGGCTGGTGAACCTTTTGTCATTAGATTTAGAAGCAGTGGCGACCACACAAAGAAAATTACAGTAAAAGATTTAGTTAGAGGCGAATTCGAGATTGCTCAAAATGACTTAGATATCGTTATTTATAAGAGCGATGGCTTACCAACATACCATTTTGCTCATGCGGTTGATGACCACTTTATGAGAACAACAACAGTAATTCGTGGCCAAGAATGGATTGCTTCTTTACCTATTCATATTGAATTATTTGAAACTCTTGGTTGGAAGGCACCTAACTATGCTCACTTACCAGTTATCATGAAATTAGATGAAAATGGTAATAGAAGAAAACTTTCTAAACGTTTAGATAGTGAAGCGGCATGTAGTTTCTTTATCGAAGATGGTTATCCACCAGAAGCATTAATTATGTATTTAATGACAATTGCTAATTCTAACTTTGAAGAATGGATTTTTAATAATCATTTTGAACATATGGAAGACTTCTCTTTCTCTTTGTCAAAGATGTCATTAGATGGTGCTTTATTTGATATGGGCAAATTATCATTCTTTGCTAAAGAGATTTTAGGTAAGATGAATAAAGATGAAATTACTGATAGAATCTTAGCTTATTCTAAAGAATATGATAAAGAATTATATGCATTAGTTACAGGCAATATCGATTACTTTAAACAAATCATCAATATCGAAAGAGAAAAAGAAAACCCAAGAAAAGACTATGAAAAATTCGGAGGACTTCTTTCTATTATCGGCTTCTTCTATAACCATATTTATGAAGAAATCGCTGAATTAGGAATTAATGAATTTAATCCTAAATTTACTAAAGATGATATTGTTTCTACTTTAGAAGCAATGAGAGATGGCTTAAATCTTAATCAAGATGAAGAATCTTGGTTCAATAATATGAAAGAAATCGCTCTTAAATTAGGCTTTGCAGAAAACAAAAAAATGTTTAAGACTGCACCAGAGTCATTTAAAGGCATGGTTGGTGATGTAGCTGAAATGCTTCGTATTACTTTAACCGGAAGAAAGAATTCACCAAATCTCTACTATGTCATGACAATCTTAGGAAAAGAAGAGTGCAATAAGAGAATTAATTACATTATTTCTTTATTAAAATAATATATAGGGGTTATAATACTCCTACTGGTCCGTTCGACAAGTGGCTTAAGTCTCAGCCCTCTCAAGGCTGCATTCAGGAGTTCAAATCTCCTACGGATCACCAATTTATAAAATAATCCACTTTAATGTGGATTTTTTATTTGGTGGTCCATTTAAAAGAGATTTGAAACGAATGAAGCAGCCACTAATAATAAATTAAATTTTTTTCAGCAAATAAAGCAAAGTGTTGGTAAAAATTTAGAATTTTAATCTTCGTTTAACTGAAATCAGCCTTTTAAATAATGCATAAGTCACTGAATATAAATTAGGATCCTCACTTTTGTGATTAGATATAAATGC
>JAZRYE010000023.1:0-21239 GCA_045600585.1 Bacilli bacterium
GGTATGCCACTATTGGTGTCTACATATGGGAGAGAAATATTTGATATTTCTGATGAATCCATTAAAGTCACTATTCCTTTTAACTGGCAACATAAGTTTGAAGAATTGGTAGATAACAAGGTAGATAAAATGGTAGATATATTATCAAAAACTGAAAAAATAGTTTATGCCGCAATTGCTAAATATCCTCGTTTGTCTCAACTTGAACTAGCCAAAAAATGTGGAGTTGGTAAAACAACTATACAAAATGTTATTATCAAGCTAAAAGAAAGAAAATTAATTCAAAGAGCTGGCTCAAATAAAACCGGGTATTGGGAAGTTCTAAAATAATCGGTCAATTTTAAAAAAAGAACATCGAATTTAAATTTTACAAATAGACATTTTTCGAAAATCATGTTATTCAGAATAACCTGTTTTATTTGTATTCTAGAATTGTCAAAGATGACAGGAGGAATAACAAATGAAAAATCTAGATACAGTTTATGCAGAGCGTATTGCAGAAGAATACGCACCAAAAAACAGAATCAACATAGAAGTAATTGTTTTCCTGTTTTCTAATGTCAAATGTGACATAAAAATACACCTCCTTTTGTAGTCAACAGGATGTATGTATATTATATATTTCTCAGACTAAAAGCAGGATTTCGAATGAAACCGGAATTTACTTTAAGAATTTATGACTAAAATATATGAAATTCTTTAATGGTATTATTTATTATAATAAAATCGTATAAGTAATTAGGGGAGAAAGATATATGAAATGTCTTAAAATTCAGATATTTGGAACAATTGCAGCAACATTGCTTTCATTAACTGGATGTAATAATGAAAACAAAAAAACGTGCGAACATTCATATGGGCCATGGACTATAACAGCCGTCGCCAAATGTGAAAGTGATGGTTTAAAGGAAAGAACATGCAATAAATGCGGCAATAAAGAAACGGAAACTATTAACAAATTAGGCCATAGTTTTACCAATTATCAAAGTGATGGCAACGCTACATGTACTGAAGATGGTACAAAAACTGCACGCTGTGACCATGAAGGATGCGTAAAGACCGACACAAGAGAAGATACCGATTCTCGTTTAGGCCATAGTTTTACAAATTATATATATAATAACGATGCTACTTGCACTGAAGATGGAACAGAAACTGCTACTTGTGATCATTTAGGTTGCAACCTTACTGATACAAGAGCCAAAATAGATAGTCGATTAGGCCATAGCTTTACTAACTTTATTTATAATAATGATGAAACATGTTTAACGGATGGCACCGAAACTGCACATTGTGACCATGAAGGTTGTAGTGAAACTTTAACAAGAGCTGTTGAAAATACTAAAGGACATATCTTTACTCAATTCGTGTATAACAATGATGCAACATGCATTAATGACGGAACAGAAACAGCAATTTGTGATCGCGAAGATTGTAGTGAAACACTTACAAGAACAGCTTCAAACACAAAATTAGGTCACTCTTTTAAAAACTACACATCAAATGATGATGCTACTTGTGAACATAAAGCAACAAAAACCGCTAAATGCGAACGTTGCGAAGAAAAATCTACAGTTGAAGATAAAAAGAGTATTTTTGCTCATAAATGCACACAAAACGCAGATTTATTAACTGCAACTTGTTCATTGTGCGGTAAAACAGAAAATGTTTTTGAATATTCACCAGTTGGACCTTATCAATATATTGATAAAATTACTGAGATGGGCAAGTGTTTAGAAGAATTATCATTTAGCAATAAGATGGTGCTTTATCCATCTATTGAATATGTCAGTTGCCTTAATTTAAAGAAACTTAATATTGATAATCTTGAAGGATATTTTGATTTTGACTCATTTGCATTTAACGACATGTTAAATCTAGAAGAAATTGTATTAAATATCCCTCTTAGAAATTTGCCAAGTCACTCCCTTTCTAATTTGCCTAAGCTTAAAACAGTTACCTTTGGTGGACTTGATTTAAGCGGCTCTTTAGGTTATAACGCCTTGCTAAAACTTCCAAGTTTGGAAACTATTTATACTAACACTACGATTGCTAATTGGTATTCAGTTAGAAAATATGATGGTTGGTTTGATGATTCAGTTAAGAACACCAAAATTGTATGTGTAGATGGTGTGCTTGATATGTATGGAAATAGAATCCCTGAATAAAATGAATGAATAAATGATAGCCCTATAAAAAACGATAGGTCCAATCAAGTGTTAAAGCATTTGAAAAATGGTTCATCTTTGCCATATGAAAACAAGAACTTTGATACGCTAAATATAAAAGTTTTTTCTTTATTAGGTGTAAAAACGGCATTTATGAACTAATTTTTGCGTTACTTTTCAGTTTTGTGGTATCCCTCAAATCTGATTGTGTATCAAAGTTGTTATTGTGACTTTCAATTTTATAAATGTTGCCGATTATCAAATTACTCCTAACGTGGTTAATAAGAGTGGTGAATATGTGGTTAATAAAAGTCTAAGCAAGGGTGCGTAATCGTTCAAAATAGGTAATCACTGACATTAAAATCAATTTATTTTGATACGATTGACTCATATATGAGTTATAATTTTCATTATTATGAACAGTACTCTATTTGTCATTATTCTTATCGTTGCATACGCACTTCTTGCAGCGTGTAAACTATTTACTCAATCACAATATTCAAAAAAGAATATACATGTATTTTCTGATACTGTTATCTTTTGGGCATTTATCTTTTTGGTGATTGCTGTTTGTTTTATCCCTGTAGCTATAATTAATCACGAAATAAATAGAAGTATTCTTATATACGCGATTTTAGCAGGCATATTTACTGTATTTTTTCAGTTATTTTATACCCTTGCTTTAGCATGTGGACCTGTTGGTATATCTTCGTTTTTAACGTCAGCTTCTAGTGTTGTTTATATTGTTTATTCAATCATTGTTTTTGGCGAAAAAATAACGCCATTAAAAGTAGTGGCCTTTGTATTATTTGTTGCAGCTTTAGCGTGTAATATTAAAAAAGATAAGACCAAGAATATTAACGCTAAATGGATTTTCTTTATTTCTTTAACATGTTTATTTTTAATCGCAGGATCAATTATAAGTAAATACTTTGCCCGCGATTTTGCTGGTGAATATAAGACAGGATTCTTGGCTATTGAATATGTTGTATCATTCTTAATAACTATTATCATTGCCATTCCTTTAATTATTAATAAAAGAACAAAGCCTTCTTTAAAATTAGATAAGTGGTTCTTTATATTTGGCTTAGCAACAGGTGTTATTTTAGTTGCTTGTGTATTTATTAATCAGTGGACAGTTACTATTGCAGATATGAGTTACTTCACCCCAATCAGAGGATCATTAATTATGGCTTTTGCCATATTGGAAGGTTGGATTGTGTTTAAAGAAAAGCCAACGTTGCTTCAAACAATTGGCATTATTTGTGGTATTGGTGCCTCGGTATTAATTAACTTTTAATTATGAAATCTAAGATTGTTAAAATTCATGACGCATGGTGAGTACGAAGAAATATTTACAGGCAATCGTTATCGTTCGATAGATAAAAAGATTAAATTAGATACGTCAATTAATTGTTCGCAAATGCTGATGAAGATTTAAAAACTGGCTTTTGATTGCCAGTTTCTATTCATAAATGTTTAGTTCACCTTTGCCACCAAAAGCTTCTTGAATCGCATAAGCTTGCGGCTTAGGAGAAAAACCTTTTAATGCAGTTGGTTCGTTAAATAAACCATAATATCTTTCATTCGTACTTCCCCAAGAAGAGGATTCTTCGTTATATAGTCTAAATACACATAATGTTTCTAAGTATTTAATTTTTGCTGCTTCTTTATAAACGCTTTTATAGTAATCCGCTATCGCTTCTCTTTTAACATCGTATCCATGATCAGGAAATCCGAATTCTGTGATAATTAATGGCTTACCATTGTCATTATTAGCTTTTGCTATTTCATATATTTCATCATTGAATGTAGTGAATAAGTTATCTACTGTTGGTACTTCATTAAAATAAACATGCCAGCAAAGATAATCAAAGTAGTGGTCTTCGTTCTTATCCATTTCTTTTCCTACTGGTGCATTTCCAGAATGAATATAGTCATAGATATAAGTTAAAAAATCCTTAACAGCATCAATTGAAAAAGGTGCGATACCTGGTAAAACAACGCCAGCCTTATTGTTACCTTTTTTAATGCCTTCACGAGCATAATACATATAATCAGTAGTGATTTTTGCTTTTAGTTCAGGTGTTTCTAATGTTTTATCGTAATATCTAATAAAGTCACCATTTGGTTCGTTTAAAACTTCCCATTTATTTACCATTTGAAATGTATTAGCAATTGTTTCCCACCAAGAAGAAACATCATTCATATATGCGATATATTCTATAGAGCCGTATTCAGGAACAGCAGATCCTTTTATCATATAATCTGGCTGAATCCATTGACTTGAACCAATTAAGTTTGTCACACCTGCATCAATCAACTTATTAGCGGTTTCTAATAAATATGTTTTAGCAACTTCATCAACTGTTCCATTTGTTGCAGTCATAAAACACTTTGGGATTCTAAATCTTAATGATTTTGTCCCTAATCTTTTTAACAACTCAATGGTTTTATCTATATCAAAATCTTTAACTCCTGTATTTTGTAAATCGGATGAATTGGATCCACATAAAATCTCATCTATTCCATATAAAAAAGACTTATTAACTTTTGAATATGTTTTATCACATCCTGAAATATTTAATAAAAGTGGAACGAACAATATTAATGGGAGTATCTTTTTCATTTGTATCTATATTCTAATCATAATTTAAAAATTAATCATTTTAATTTACAATAATTTTTGTTAAATAAAGGTATTTTATATGAAAAAGAATTTTTTATTTCTTGCTATTTCTTGTCTTACCCTTATTTCAGCGTGTGGTTCAAAAGAACACTCTTCTTCAAATTATAGTGAAAGTTCGGATAGTTCCTTTTATACAAGTGAAGTATCTTCTAAAGATGAATGTAATCATGAATTTGGGGATTGGGAAATAAAAATAAGACCAACATGCTTAAATGAAGGCAAAAAAGAAAGAACATGCATTAAATGTAATTATGTCGATGAACAATTTATCGATCCATTAGGACATGATTATCAAATTAGTGAAGATGAAGAACATTATATTTGTTCAAGATGTGGCGATAGTATCGATTCCGGTAAGGGGGATGTTAATGTGGAAGAAAAAGAAAGACATTATTTATTCTTAGGATCATCTATTTGTAATGGATATCATGGTCCAAATATTCCTGAATCCTCAATGGCGGATATGTTTAGAGATGACTATCTAACTGTTAGTTATAAATGTTATGACAAAGAATTAGTTTCTAAAGAAAACATTTATATGCGTAAGGTTTCTAGTATCACTCCTAATGTTGATGGATTTGCTGGTACATATTCATGTGATTATGATTCTTTAACATTAAATGGCGATGGAACTGGAACATTTAATTCACATAGCTTTGAATATGTTACAAACGGTAATTATATTGCTTTAAAAAAGCCAGTTGGATATCTATATGGATTCAATGCGAAATTTACTAAAGGTAATATAGTATATAAACACGCTCAAAATGGTTATACATTAAGCGATTACTATCCTCGTTATAGTGCACCTAATTCCCAAATTGGCTGGAGAAATAGCTATGTCGGATTAATGGAAGACGCAATTAGAGAAAATAAAGATAAAAAGATCGATCGAGTCGTTATTCAATTATCCACGAATGACATTGGCCAATATATTGATGCTGCTTGCACTCAACATTTAGCGTTTGGTGATCTTACTCCAAATAAATTTGAATCAAAAGACTTTGATACAAAAACATCTTTTGGAGCTATGGAATGGTTAATTGCAATAGCAAAAGAAACATGGAACTGTGAAGTATATGTCTTTACTTGTCATATGTCCACAAGTGAATTTGCAACATATAAAGCTAATGGTTATGACTTAGACAAAGTCAAAACTACATATGCTGAAATGTATGAAAAGACATTACAAATCGCGGAGAAATGGAAAGACCACGGATTTGAATTAATCAATTTATGGGCTAATAGAGAATTAAATGAATTACTCCATAGCAATCCATCAAGATATATCGCTGATACACTTCACTTAACAGAAAAAGGATATGAAGCAGGATTATATCAAGTCTTTAGAAAATACTTTCTTGATAAGGAGGACAAATAATGAAAAAGATTATCTTACCTCTTGTATCAATGTTATCTTTAGGAGCAATTTGTTTTGCTCCAAAAATGAGAAGTGCTCACGCTGCTCCAGCTCCAGGATCAACTAATATTACAATCAATCGTATGCAAGTTGATTTCTTAAGTGATGGTCTTCATAGAATGAAGATTCAATTATTCAATGAAGAAAATGTTACTGTTTTAAATTCAGCAGATGGATTACGTAATAGTGGTGCTTATACTCGTCCAAGTGTTTGTTTTAACGGAACTGATTATCAATTTACTGGATCTGACTTATTTGCTGCGTTTGCTCAAACTCAAGAATCAGGCTGGACTATGTATTTAAGATATGACGCTAGTAATACAAGTCAATATAACGCAAACGACCCATCTAAATTCTATCGTGCTGAATATCCAGGTTTCCCAAATGCTGGAGATAACTATATTAAGTTTTATAAAGACTCTATTTTCGGCACATATAAATTAACAAATGATTTTATCATTTATGTTAATAGATCAACTGAAACATCATATTTAATTACTAACCCAGTAAAAGTTAATGTTACCAACGGCACAATCGACGGGGCATTCTCTTACGAAGGTAGTAAATGCTGTAATGCAGGTACTAGAGTAACTGTTACCCCAAATGAAGTGATGGGTAAAGTTGCAAGTGGCCTTAAAATTACAAATACCGATGGACAAGAAATCAATATTGATGTCACCAAAAATACTAATGGAACATTCTCTTTTGAAGTTCCAAATCAAGATATTAATGTTGAAGTTTTATATAAAGAAATAACTTATAAAATCTATTTTGGAGATACTTCTATCGAAGTTGTTCCATTCTCCGTTATTGGTAATATTCCAGATGGTAGATGGGCAATTGATGGATTTGAAATCTCTAGTGATAGTATCTATGTTTGGAAAGAAGATAAAGTTGCTACTAGATTAGATGATGAAAAGTTTGTTCCAACTAAGACATATACTCTTACATTAATGGTTGACGAAGAAATATATAAAGTAATCACATTTACTAATCTTGATAAAAATATAACTTTACCTCCAGTTCCTTATAAGGGTGGATATCGTATCATTGGTTGGGATATCACAACAGTTAACTATGAAAATACAGTAGCTCATGCTATATATGAGAAACTCTAATTTACTTAAATTGTTTCTAAACCTATAATGAATAACGATGTAATATGATAGAATATCATAAAGCAATTGGTGAATTTGTCACCTTAATAGCCAAAAAAGTATCTAATAGATGAAGGAGAAATACATAAAATGGCAAAAGTATTAAATGCAAATATTGTTAAAAATTTACCATGGGAAGATAGACCAGAAGGCTATTTTTTACCAGTTTGGAGATATTCAAAAAATCCAATTATTGATAGAAATGTAAACAAAACTATCGAAAGAGTTTTCAATAGTGGTTTCGTTCCATTCAATGGTGGTTTTGCTGGTGTATTTAGAGGTGACTCTTATGCATGTAGCATGGCTTTATATAGAGGCTTCTCTAAAGATGGTTTACATTTCGAAATTGATGAAGAAAGAATTCATTTCGTTGATAAGGACGGTAATCCATTACCAGATACACCTTATTCATATGACCCACGTGTCATCGAATTAGAAGGTCATTACTATATTGTCTTTGCTGATCAATATAACGAAGTAACAATTGGCATCGCAAGAACTGATGACTTTAAGACATTTACAAAGCTAGATTATCCATTTATTCCTAACTGTCGTAATGGTGCATTATTCCCAAGAAAAATTAATGATAAATATTACTTAATTTCTAGACCTAGTGATAATGCTTCTTCTTACTTTGGTAATATTTTCATTAGTGAATCTAAAGATTTAGAATACTGGGGACATCATAAATTAGTCACAAAGAACTGCTGGGCTACATGGAACAATGTTAAATGTGGTGGCGGTCCTGCACCTATTGAAACTGATGAAGGTTGGTTAGTATTTGTTCATGGCGTTATGTTCAATGTTAACAGCTACGTTTATTCTATGGGCGTCATTATGCTTGATAAAGATGATCCATCAAAAGTTATTCATAAATGCGAATATCAAATTATGACCCCACAAGCTCCATATGAAATTGCTGGTCATACACCTAACGTTGTATTCCCAACAAACGTCTTAGTTGGTGAAGATGGCAAATTGGCTATTTATTATGGTGCAGCAGACTGCTATACATGCTTAGCATTTACAACAGTTGATATCATTATCGACTACATGAAAGAACACGACTGCGTTAACAAATAATTATTGAAGGAGTATTCAAAATGAAAGAATACAAATTATCTAATTGGACAATTGAATATAAAGGCAAAAAGATTCCTGCAAAAGTACCAGGTGATATCACAATTGATTTTTGGCATGCAAATCTTATTGCTAATCCATACTTCGCATTAAATTATCAAGAATGCGCATGGATTGGTAGAACTGATTTTACTTATGAATATGAATTAGAAGTAAATGAAGAAATGCTTAAAGAAGACTCAATCGAACTTGTCTTTAAAGGCATTGACTTATTCTCAGATATTTATATTAATGGAACATTATTAGGTCACACTAAAAACATGTTCTTATTATATAAATACCAAATCAAAGAGCTTTTAAAAGTTGGTAAAAACTTGATCGAAGTAAGAATGAAATCAACATTAAACGCCGCTGATAAAATCGATACAACTGGATATTATTCCATCTTTAATGATCCTCGTATTTTCTTAAGAAAGACACAGTGCCACTTTGGTTGGGATTGGGCACCTAAGATTTGTGGTTATGGTATTTGGGACGATGCTTATATTAAAGTTGGTTCTAAATATCAAATTGATAATGTGAGAATTATCACTGATTTAGAAGGTGGTATCTCTTTCCAGACAACATTAAATTACAACACTCGTGTTTTAACGAAACCTGATGGAACAGTAGCAAAAGCTGGTGAACCATATTTAAACGATACATTAAAATATTTCGTTAGCAAAAAGCCAAATGGCAATGATTATGTTGAAGTTGAAATTCCTGTCACAGGTATGAAAAACATCGCTGGTGTTGTCATTGATAATCCTGAATTATGGTGGCCAATTGGTTATGGTGAACACCCTTTATATAACTACCGTATTGAACTTGTTAGAGATGGTAAAGTTGTCTCTACTAAAGAGGGCAAATTAGCATTTAGAACAGTCCAAGCTAAAGAAAAACCAGTTGATAAAGATAAGATTGGATTTACATTCTATATCAATAATGAACCAGTCTTTATTAAAGGTAGTAACTGGGTCCCAATCGAATGCTTTACAGGTGCGGTTGAAGATGAAAAATACAAAGCTTTACTTAACTTAGCAAAAGAACACAACTTCAACACAATCCGTGTATGGGGTGGTGGTATGTATGAAAAAGATAAGTTCTATGACATCTGTGATGAACTTGGTTTATTAGTATGGCAAGATATGTGCTTTGCTTGTGCCGATATCCCAGAAGAAAATCAAGAATTTGTTGATAACACATTACAAGAAATTGAATATCAAATTATTAGATTACGTAATCACCCATCTATCATCTACTGGTGTGGTGGTAATGAAAAAACTGGATCTTATGGTTTAGCCATTACTCACGGCGATTTCTTCGTAAATAACTTATTATACGGATTCATTATGAATCTCGATGATACGCGTCCATATAGACGTCAATCACCATATTCATTAACAGATATTGGTAACGATAAAACTAGTGGTGAATCACATCATAACTGTTTTGAAATGGCATTATTGAATAATGGCATGATGAAATATCGTGAATCACTTGCTCAAAACATCGTTCCGTTCGTATCTGAATGTGCAGTTATGGGTCCATGTTCTTTAGAAGGAATGAAGAAGATCTTCCCTAAAGAAAATTTATGGCCTATGGACTATATGTGGAAAGATAGATTCATGGAAAACCCTTATGGTAGTGTTCCAATGGATTTCCCACATAGAGAAGCAGAATACGCAAAACAATTATATGGGGAAGCAACTTCGTTAGAAGACTTTATTCCAAAGGGTATGATGGCTCACGCTGAAGCATTACGTGCAGAAGCTGATTACACAAGAGCGCATAAAGGCCAAACTTCTGGTTTCTTAAACTGGATGTTTGATGATATTTGGCCTAGTGGAACTTGGTCAATTGTTGACTATTTCTTAGAACCAAAACAAGCATTCTATCAATTAGGTAAATGCTATCAAAGTAAATATGTCTCATTCTATGTTGAGAAAAACGGCAAAACTAATGTCTTTGCTGTTAACGACACATTAGATGTCTTTGATTTACCTATTAAAGTGGAACAAAAGACATACGATGGAAAAGTTGTTAATACAATGAATGTTACATTCAAAGACTTATCAAATAAAAAAGCTCAAAAGATGGAATTAGACTTTGAAGTTAGAGAAGATTGTTACTTAGTTGCAACTTATTTAGACACTAAGACTTTATATTCTCCTAATTTCTATTCACATGTTCCATTTACTTCTGAATATGAATATAAAGTTGTTGAATCTACTGAACATAAGTTAGTTCTTGAATTCACTGCAAAAACATTTGTTAAATCATTATTTATGCATTTTGAAAATAATGGTGAATATATTTATTCAGACAACTATTTAGATTTAGAGCCAAATACAAAACAAACTGTAGTAATTACATCTAAGAACACAATTGATGTAAATAAACTCATGGTTGAAGCTTTTATCGCTAAATAATATAACTTTAAATATCAATTACTTAAATAATCCCAAAAAAAAGTTGGGATTATTTTTGTATTTGAAACGAGTTATCTTAATTCATATACTAACAATGGGCTTTATTATGAAGAAAATTTTTGATTATGTTAATTCTTTTTTGCTACAAACATTTTATTTGTCTCCATAATTAAGTGAACTTATCTTCAGTGAACTTATCTTCACTAATTATTTAGTGCATTTAAAAATTATTTAATAATTAAAATTATACTCGTATAAAAAAAGACCTCTCGCTTTCGTATACCTAAAGCAGCAATGCCGAAAATAGTCATTGTTTTAAGAAAATGTTTTTTCATAAAATTAGAATTATCTCCTTAGTAATTTTATTTTGTGATAGTTTGATTAAATCAAAACACTAATTAGAAACAATAGAAAATATACAATTGTAAATAATTTTAATAAAAAATATTAAACGTAACAAAACAACATAAGAAATAGTAATATTTAAACACACAAAACGCACATTAATGTATATTTGTATATATGATAAAAGTAGAAAATGTTTCTTTAACATATCCAAAAGGAAGAAAAACACCTGAAGTTTTAGCATTGTCTAATTGTAATGTCGTTTTTGAGGATGATTCTTTTAACGTTATTATTGGTCCTTCTGGAAGTGGCAAGACGACTTTATTACACGCAATCGCGGGATTATTAAAATATGATGGCAAAATCTATTTTGATGACAAAGATGCAAATAAGATGGAAATTAAAGATAGAGACATTGCTATTGTTGATCAAAATATCATGCTTTATCCTCATCTTACAGTATTCGAAAATATTGCATTTCCTCTAAAAGCGAGAAGGATGAAAAGAGAAGAAATAATTGATAAGGTTTATCGTGTTGCAGAAACATTAAAATTAGACTTTTTATTAACGAGAAAACCAAAAGAATTATCTGTTGGTCAGCAACAAAGAGTAGCTCTAGCAAAAGCGTTGATTAAAGAACCAAAAATTTATCTTTTTGATGAACCATTTAGTAACGCTAGCGAGGATTTTAGAGTTGAAGAAAAAGAAATCATAAAATCCGCTGTCAAAAAATATGGTTCTTTATGTATTTATGTGACTCATTGTTTGAAAGAAGCTACCTCTTTAGCAGATAAAATGTATGTTATGTGGGAAGGCCAAATTATATTAAGTGGTACCCCTAGAGAAGTGGTAACAAGTAATGACGAAAGAGTTTTAACTCTTTTAAAAGAATAATTATGAGAAATAAAGCTGCTAATAAAGACTTTACAATCAGTAATCTTCCATACAATAGAAGACAACAGTTTTCTGATGTTTTAAAGCATAGATTTAATGTTCTTATTAAGTGTGGATTGATGCTTTTATTGTTTGTATTGCCAATCCTTATTTGTATATTTTTTAAAGATATTTCAACCTTAAATCTCATGAATAGTGGTGAAGAAAATCAAGATCTTATCTTTTCAATTATGTTTACTACTGATACCATCTATCGTTTGATAATGATGCCTTGTTTATTTGTATTTTCTATTGGCTTATCAGGAGTTATTAGAGTGCTTAGAAATCTTATTTTTTCTGAACCAATTTTCTTTAAAGATGATTTCAAAGATGGAATCAAAAATAGCATTAAGCCAATGCTTGTAATATCAATCCTAATTGGGCTAGTTTCCTTACTCGGAGGTGTCTTAAATAATTTAATTTCTATTGGTTATTTAAGTGTCATCCCTCAAGCTTTTAATTACTTAGTTATTTATCCAGTTTGTTTTATCGCCTTCTTCTTAACATCAATATATAAAAACTCATTTTCTATTAATGTAAGAACATCGTTCGCTATCTATATAAAGCTCTTACCTAAGATATTGTTATCTTATGGACTATTCGTAATAATTGTTTTGTGTCAGTTTGTTCCTGTATTTATATTTATTATTAAATATTTGTTAATCATTTTATTGATTGTCTTTTATATGCCAATATCGTTATTTGGTTCTTATTTATATCAAGTTAGTCTATATGATAAATATATAAATTATGATCAATTCCCTAACTATTATTTGAAAGGTTTGTACCATGCAAAAAATGAAAACAAGGAATAAAAGATCTCTATATTCCTGGGTTACTACTAAACAACAAGGTTTAAGAAGACAGTTTATAACACATGCTGATAAGCTAAACATAGCATCAACTTCTAAGAGCAGTCAAATCACATTATCCACATATTATTCAAACTGGGGAATTGCTTAGATATAATACTTATATGCCTCAATTAGATTTTGTTAATATTAAAGCTACTTATAAGAATAAGAAAAAAGAAGTCGTAGAAGCACTTCACGACATTTCTTTTTCTATTCCAAATGGCAAAATATGCGCTTTATTAGGCCCTAGTGGATCTGGTAAATCAACGATATTAAAAATTGCTGCTGGATTAATGGATTATGAAGGCGATTTTAGAATTGATGGTTATGAGATGCATGGAGTAGAACCAAAGATTAGAAATGTTGGTTGGGTATCTCAAGAATATATGCTTTATCCACATTTAACTATTTATGACAATATTGCATTCCCATTAAAAGCTATGCGTTGTTCTAGAAAAGAGATAGACGAAAAAGTAGAAAAAATAGCAAAAGAATTGGGTATCTATGAGTTTTTAACAAGAAAACCAAGACAACTTTCTGGTGGTCAACAACAAAGAGTGGCTTTAGCTCGAGCAATAATTAAGTCTCCATCTTATATTCTTTTAGATGAGCCTTTAGCAAATATTGATCCAATGATGAAACTTGAAATAAAACAGTTTATTAGAGAAGTTTTATCTAGTAGAAATATAACAGCGATTTATGTTACTCACGATGAAAGCGAAGCGTTCTTTTTGGGTGATATGATTGTCAGAATTAATGAAGGATTAGTAACCTCAGTTAATGTTAATGAAAGAAGAAATAACAATGACTAATTTTTATGATCCATCATTACTAGTTAAAATTAGAAAAAACCTCGATTTATACCGAGCTTTCTTCTATTTATCATTAGCTATATTAGTTATAGGTGAAGTGATATTTTCGTTTGTAATTGAATATAAAAATTGGGCTATAATCCAGCCATTAATGGTTGCTTTTGGTGTCATCTTTTCATTAGTAACTGTTCTTATATATATTCTTCTTTTATATCCAAACAAATGGATAATTAAACGTAATAATTTAATGAATGAATCCTATAAACACGAAGTAGTGGGATCTTTAGTTTCTATAAGTGATAAAACTACTTTAAGACGCGATGTAGTTGGTCAAGAATTAACATTTGTCATTGATGATAAAACCACAATCATATTTTTAGAAGAAAATGACTCTAATTATCAATTTGAAATTGGTAAAAAATATATTCTAAAAACATATGACAATTTCATCGTTACAGTAGATGAGGTAGATTATGAATAGTTTAAGATACAGATTGTTTAAATCTAAACTCTTTTATCTACCTATTTTTGCTGTGATTGGAGGATTATCAACTTACTTAATCTCTTCAGCGTTAAGTAAGCCAAAACCAATAGAAAAATTCTCTATTTTTATTTCTGGTATTGATTTCAATCGTGAAGTATTAAGAGAAAGAATTTATTCATACAAAACAGAAGCGTATAACTACTTATTAGTCTTTGAAGCTGTTACCGCGGATGAAGATGATAAAGATAGTTATTATCCATATGACTATGTTTTTGAAAATGAAGCAATACCTTCTTCTGATATTATTATCTATTCTCAATCTTTCTTTGAAAAAGAGTATTCATCTAATGCATATGAAGGTCACTTTGATAAGATTAGCAACCCTTCATCAAATATGACATTATTCAATGAATATGCATTAAAGATTCATGATAAAAATGATAGTAGTGAAGATTCAATTTTAGGTATTACTTTTGGCGATGATAACTATTTTGCATCAATAAACAAAAACACGGTCCATAATAGTAGTAAAAGTGATGCAGCAAGACATTTTTTAGAGGCATTTGTCCATGAGTAGAAAAAAGGTAGCAGATAAAGATTTAACAATTGACTCTCTTCCTCATACAAGAAGGGAACTATTTTTTGACATACTCAAATTGCGTTTTAAATTAATCGTTACTTTAGGCATCTTTTTAGCTTTAGCGGCTCTTCCAATGCTCGCAGTATTCTTTTTAAAAGATTTATCTCTTCAAGGATTATATGGATCATATGATTGGTCAGTAATTACAGAAGAACAAATGATTGAATACTCACTTTTATATAGAGAACAAAATAACTTTTGGAATTTGTTCCAATTACCATGCTTCATCCTTCTTGGATTATATCTAGCGGGATTTATGAGAGTTATTAGACAATTAAATTTCAGCAAAGGCATTCTTTTAGGCGATGATTTTAAAACAGGATTTAAACAAAATTGGAAACAATATTTAGTCTTATCTGTCATTGCATTTACTATCTTTTATATCTGCCAATTGATATCCAATATCGCAGTTTCTAATGATTTAATTAGATATCTACCTTTAGGCATATCAATCGTAATTTTCGTTCCATTATTCCTTGTCATGATGAGTCTTATTGTTACTTATAACCTTAAATTCGGTAATTTGATTAA
This sequence comes from Bacilli bacterium, assembly GCA_045600585.1. Classification (GTDB taxonomy): domain Bacteria; phylum Bacillota_I; class Bacilli_A; order RFN20; family CAG-826; genus JAZRYE01. The sequence goes on from JAZRYE010000023.1 coordinate 15,585, forward strand.
AAACAGCCTCGTTATCGTGTTTAAAAATATTTTATGGTATTTAATCTTTATTATTAGCTTAGCCCTTCCAATTGCCTTATTTATGATTCCTTATTATTTTATAATATATATCGTTTTATTTATTTTATTGGTTATTTATTATCCAATTATTTTATTAGCTAATTATCTTTTTAATTACGCATCATTCGATGAATATATAAATAAAAACAACCAGCCTGAATATTATCATAAAGGCTTGTATTAATCTTTGTTTGTTTTGTACTCCCTATAGGAATGAATAGAGCCTATATAAAAAAAGAGCTAAGGTCATAACCCTAGCTCAATTTTTATTTTTTTTGCTTATTGATTAAGCGACTTGCATATTTGTGAGGTAGATATCTACTGGATATAAGTTGTCACCAGAGTTTGTATTGATACATCCGCCGATGAAGAAGTATCCATAATTTTGTAATGCATCATTACTTAAATCAACAGTTAATCTGTACCAGTCGTTTGCATAGAAACCATTACCTCTACCAGGTGCGTTTGTACCTAATTGAGTAATTACTGAACCAGCTGCAACATGTGAAGTTGTACCACCCATTGCAGTAACGTTGTTGTAGTGATCTGCCCACGCATAGTCTTGGTTGTTGCCACAACCCCAATAAAATCTTGTATTGAAGTTGCTGCTGCTCTTAACATAGAAATCGATAGATAAATGTGTTTTATTATTCTTCTTCATATTAGCTAAGATGCCATTGAATCTAACTTTGTAGTTTTGTGCATAACCTGCTTCTGCATTATTGAAGTTTTCTGCTTGGTGAATTTGTGCGCAAGTCTTGCTATCGAATTCAGTGCTCTTAGTTAATGTATAAGAACTTTGTTTTTCTGCTTTACCATAAGCCATATCAACAAGTGAGACATAGCTTGTAACAATTTCGCCACATTCTGTGCAACGTGTACCACAGTTTAATGGTTCGTTGAATGCTTCAGTAGTTTCGTGTTTGCATCCTGGGGCTTTAAACGTGATGTCTTTAACTAAGTTAGTTGGAACGTTGGCAAATGTTTCTGATGGATCTGCATCACTATAGTCAGCAATAATTTGGACTTTTGAAATTTTAGTTCCAGAAAGGATTGTAGCAAAATCCATTTCAAATCTATAAGTTTGACCAAGTGTTAATGCACCTTCAACTTCTATGCCTGATTCTGTATAAATCTTACCACCAGCATTGATGAAGTCTGTGACACCTTGAGTGTTGTAAATGTGCATATATTTGTTAACTTCTTTGCCTTCATCGTTTGTTTTAAAGACGTTGAGGTAGAAAGCAGGACCTGACCATCTCCAAGCACCTGGTTTAATTGTGACAGATAAGATATTACGATCAATTGATTCACTTCCGATTGGGAATGTTAATGTTGCATTATAGTAGCCTGTTAAAGAAACGCCTTCTTCAGTAACTGCATATGATGATGCATGACCGGCGTTGTTAACTGTTGCAGCATGTTCTGTGAATTGAACTTTATTTAAATCGGCGTGAGCCCAAGGAGCGCGTTCGCAATTTGATTCGTCTAATATTTCACCGCATTCAGAACAAACAACACGTGTACCTGCCCATTCATATTCATGTGCTGAGGCAGCGCCTGTTTCTGTAACCTTTGTGTGTGGTAATTTAGCTGTTGCGATTTCATATTCAACGTTGCCACAGTCTTCATGTGTACAAACATATTGTTGTTTGCCTTCTTTAGCACATGTTGCTGCAACTGTTGTGCCTAATTGTGTTTCAGAAGCTGGGTGACCACAGACAGATTCTTTTGCAACGATTGATTTAACTGTAATAACATCTGGATTTTCAACATTACCATTTGCACCGTTAATAGCAAATGTTCTAGGAGCTTTTTCAAATCCTCTAAAGTCAAATCTATAAGTAAATTCTACTTCTCTAGCAGATAATGTTGTAACTTGAACGCCATTTTCATAAGCTGCATATCTGAATTGAATTCCTTTTGCATCTAAGAATGGGTTTGCAGCTAAGCAGAATACTGATCCTAAGCTTTCTCCCATATCATCAAAGAAGAAGAATGAACCTTGACCACCCCAAGATGGACCACCAGCAACTACGACTGTGATATCGAGTACTAATCTTGTTGAATCAACAACGCTACCGATGTTAAATTTAACACCATCGTTATTATGATAATTAGAAGATGTTAATGTGTGTGTATCTCTATCATATGCTGCTGAATCTTCGTGTTCGACAACAACTGCGTTTTCAGCTTGGAAATCAAATGCAGCCCATGGAGCTTTAGCATTGATTACTTCGTCTTTATGAATGTGACAAACTTTACATTCATCCCAAGAACCATTTGAGTTGAATTGGTAAGCAGCACCTGAGTTTTTGCTTTCCCAATCGTGACCTGTTGCGTCAACTTCTTCAGTTCTTGTTCTTTCACATACTGAACATGTGTATGTTTTTACACCTTTTTCAGTACATGTTGGAGCAGTAGTAATAACTCCATCATTCCATGAGTGTGCAACCATTGGAATTTCTTCTGTTTTTGAGTAATTACAAACAGAACAAACCATGACTTTTGTACCTTTTGCAGTACATGTTGCATCGACATGTTGAGACATATCTTCTTGCCATGTGTGTTCAGCTTTGTTTAATTCTTCATAGCAATCATCATGGACACAGCTGTGCCAGTGATTTGTTGCATCGCTTTGCCATTCTGTTGCAGCTTCATGGCCAAGAGCTGTGATAGCTTCTGTCTTAGTTGCACCGCAAACGCATGTGTAAGTCCTAACGCCATCTTCTGTACATGTTGGAGCAGTTGTTTGAACGCCTTCACCCCAAGCATGTGCTACTTTGTCATCTGTTTCTCCACATTCACAGACATGCCAGTGCTCATTTTCATCATAAACATACTCTTCACCAAAAGAGTGCGTATGAGTAGCACCACATGCTGAAAGAATCATTGTGGTAAACAAAGGCAAAGAAAACAAAAATTTCTTGTTCTTCATATACATTATTTTCCTTTCGATGTTTTTAATCGATAATTTATTTTAAAACAAATTAGTTTCTAATTCTATAAAATAATATGTCAATTTTTGGTGATTGAATGTCAAAAAACGAAAACTCTTTTTAATTATTTATAAATAATATATAATGAAAATAATCGTTAGGAGAACTAACTTTATGAACAAAAAAATTATTAGTTTTATCACAGCATCTTTTGCTGTTTTAAGTTTGGCTGCTTGTGGTAATGAAAAACAAAGTGGTGGTCATCACTTTACCGAGAATTATTTATTTGATGCTCAAAAGCACTGGAAAGAATGCACTGATGATAACTGTTTTCAACAAAAAGATGTTTCTATTCATGAATTCTTAGAATGGACAACTGTTGAAGATTCTACATGTAATAAAGTTGGTAAAGAAATATCAAAATGTAGCGTTTGTGAATATGTCATTGAAAGAGAAATCCCAATGAAAGATCACGTTGTCGGTGGTGAATGGGTTACTGATGAAAATTCACACTGGCATAGTTGCGCTAACGATTCTGAAGAAAAAGTTGATTTCAATTCACACTCATTAAAATGGGTATATAAAACAGAGCCAACATGTACTGAACCTGGTGAAGGACATCAAGAATGTGAAGTCTGTGGCTACAGATTTGCAGATCAAACCGTTCCTGCATTTGGACATGATTGGAAAATCGATGAAGAACACACTCAATATGCAACATGTACTGAACCTGGTACAGTCACACACATTTGTGGACGTTGTGGTGTTTCTCAAACAAAACCAGTTGCTGCTGGTCATAACTGGAGACAACCAACATATGAATGGAGTGAAGATTTAGGTAAAGTTGTCGCAACAAGAATTTGTGATAACAATCCTGACCATATTGAAACTGAAACAGTTACAACAAATAAATCGCATTTAGCTCCTACTTGCGAAGCAGAAGGTAATAATACATATACAACAAACGCATTTACAAACCCTGCATTTAAAGAACAATCTAAAGTAATTAAATTAGAAAAATGTAGTGAAACTCTTGAACACCATTGTGAAGCTGAAAAATACATCGCTGGTGACATCTATGATGAATGTAAATTATGTCATACAAAATATAATGTCGTATCATGTTCTGCACCTTGGGAAGATTTCGATTTCGGTACAGAAATGGAAGAAATCGTAGCAGAAGAAAATGGTGCTGGCGTTACTTCAACATATGACGCAACAACAAAAACATTAACATTAGCAAAACATAGTGGTAGAAGTGCATTTATTTCATTCAGATCCAAACAACCTGTTGCAAAATCTGCACATAAAAACTATTTCGTCTTAACTTATACACTTTTAGAAGATTCTGGCGGATGGTGGGATACATACCTCACAGTTTCTGGTAAAGGAACTCCATCTAAAATCAGATTTGGTCAAATCAACGCTGATGCAGTTGCAAACTATGATATGAGCATTGTAACATTCGTCGTTAATGATGAAGTTGTTGGCTGGAACGCTGTTAAAAAAGGTGGAACAGGTACCCTTTTCCTCAACCTCGGTGGATTAAAAGATGGTGCTAACGATATCATGTTCAGTTCCGATGGTGGAGCTAAATTACGTATCGAATATGCTGGATTTAGATCTTCAATGTGTGACCACGATGCTTCTTGTTATAAAACATCATATGGCTCAACATGTGCTGGATTAATCACAACAACTGCTGATCAATGTCAAGAATGTCATAAGATTGTTAATGAAAGATCTTCCGGTCTTCCAAAAGGCTATCAAGCTCTCGATTTAACTCATCCAATAGGCGTTAGATGGGAATCAAAATATTTTGATTATTCTAAACATATCATTACATCAGCAAGTACATATTTAGGTGGTCCAAAATACGAAGCACCTAAAGGTACAAGATTAATTATCCAAGCTAATATGACATATGATCCAACTTGTGTTGCATCAGGATTTGAAGCTGATCCAGATCCAGTTAATGCTGGCTTTGAAATCCGCTTTATGAATAATGAATTAACAACTGCAGGTTCAGATAATATGTATACTCATTTCTACAAATTTGTCTCTACACCTACAGGCATTGTTACTGATAATGCAGGTATTACAAACCCTGCTTCAGTTAATGATCTTGCTAAGTTATTAAATAACGAAACAGGTGAAGAAATTTCACATGTTACTTTAGGTGAAACATTTGTTCTTGATATCGATATTAGTAATAGAACACTTTCTGACTTTGCTGAAATTCTTATGTGTGGTACAGTCGGATCTATCATTACTATTGAGAACGTCATCTACTGCTAACAAACATGAAATTTGCTTACATCGCAATAATTACCGGTATGTCATCATCGATATGCCGGTTTTCTTATTGATTAGGAAATTGTATTTGAAATGATGGAGAAAGAAAACCGGCCTAATAAGGTCGGAATTCATTTATTCTTTAATTTTATATACGAAATTACCTTTAATTTGGTCGTAAACATCTTTTGGGACAAACAAATCATGATTGCAACATGGGCAAGTAAGTACAGGAGATGGATCATTCGTCTCATCAAAACATTCTAAAAGAATATCTAGTTCTACTTCTTCTTCATGGTCACATTCTAGACATTTCATATCTACTAGATCAATATCATATTCATTGTTATGTTTTACTCTA
>JAZRYE010000024.1:0-32447 GCA_045600585.1 Bacilli bacterium
CTTTTAGTATGACAAAGCCTCTTTTGGAGTACGATATTTATAGTTCTCCCCAGAACTAAACACCAAACCCAAAGGAGGCATTTTTATTATATGGGTAAAAACTTAGGAAAGCAGTTTAATCTTGAAAAAAGAGTAACACTGTCTAGGATGATTGCTAAAAGCAATAAGGCGAAAGATATTGGAGAAGTTTTAGGCATGGATTCTACTTCAATATCAAGAGAATTAAAAAGAAATCGTACAAAAACCAAAGAGAAAGAAGATGGAGGCACTTTTTGTAGTAAGTGTATCTATAAACGAGGATGCTCAATTAAAAAAGTATGTGGATCAATATCTTGTAATCAAAGATGTAATGGTTGTAAAGCTGTTGTTAAATGTTGGAAATACCAAGAATTTACTTGTAAGAAACTAAATAGGTTCCCATTTGTTTGTAATAACTGTCCAAAAGAAGGATGTTGCCCACTTGAACATTATTTATATCTTCCTGATACTGCTCAAGAAATAGCAAGAGATAGATTAATATCAACAAGAGAAGGTGCTGATATAAGCAACGAAGAATATGAGATACAAGATACTTTGTTAAAAGATAGAATTATTGAAAAAGGGCAATCAGTTCATCATGTTTTAGTAACGAATAAAAACGAATTACATTGTTCAGAGAAAACACTATATAGAAGAATTGAGAAAGGTACTTATACAGTAAAGGTTCATCATTTACCAAGACAAGTAGCTTTAAAGAAGAGAAAAATTAAAAAAACAATACGAATATATTCATGATCCAAAGGTAGATAGAATTGGCCATTTATATTCCGATTGGCTTATCTATAGATTTAAAAATCATATCACCTACTATTTTCAAATGGATTTTCTAGGTGCACCTCATAAATCAGATAAAGAGGTTCTTGTTTTAACAATGAGGGGATTATCATTCTCACTTATTTATATTGTTGAAAACGCTATGCAAGAAAAGATAAAGAAACTGTTTGATGATATAGAAAACGAAATAGGCACCGATAACTTTAATATACTGTTTCCAGCAATATTAACTGATAGAGATACACTCTTCGACGATTTTTCCAAGCTCGAATTTAATGATGATGGAGTTTTAAGAACCAAGATATTTTTTTGCAATCCAGGCGAAAGCAATCAAAAACCAAATGTTGAAAATTACAACGCTCAATTAAGATCCATATTTCCTAAACATGCGATATTAAACGAATATACACAAGAGGAATTATATTTAGCTGCTTCAAATCTAAACTCTAGATGTCTTAGTTCAATTGATGATAGAACTCCAATAGATTTATTTACTGAAATATTTGGCAAAGATTTATTAAGCTTACTTCACATAAAAAAGATTTCGCCAAAGGAGGTAACATTAAAACCAATTCATAAATAAAAACATACATTAACTGCATTTGGTTTGACAAACTGCATTTAGTAGTTTCTTTTTATCATACTTCAAAAACAGCAAATATATGATTTTATTAAATTTTGGCAAGAAAAAAGATTCCCAAATGCAGTTTTGAGAATCTAATTATTGCATTAAGTCTGACAAATTTTGTTTCCGACTATAAAGTTGCATTTAGTTTGTCAGTTCGCGATATTAAAGATTATGTCTAAAGAGAAAAATAAAAGCATCATTTAAGATGCTAATTATCAATCTGGTCGGGACGACAGGATTTGAACCTGCGACCTTCTGCTCCCAAAGCAGACGCGATACCAAGCTACGCTACGTCCCGATAATGGCGCGCCTCACAAGAATCGAACTCGTAACCTCCAGATTCGTAGTCTGACACTCTATCCAGTTGAGCTAGAGGCGCAATAGATGGAGGTTCCTGCCGGATTCGAACCAGCGATCATTGAGTTGCAGTCAATTGCCTTACCAACTTGGCTAAGGAACCAATTAATTCCTTGCAAGTAAGTTTAGTCAATTGCTAATCTTGCAAGCGTTATGTATTATATCACTCGTTTTATAAAAGTATCAAGCATAAAAAGATTAAAATATTATCATATAGAAAAAATCATAGAAATTGAGCTAAGAAAAATTTATAAATAAATTGAACTACAATGCTCAGTAAATTATAATTTACTAACAAAGAGGACATGTCCATGAAGAAAATCATTCCACTATTATTCACTATATTCTCATCGGTATCTCTTTTTTCTTGTAACAAAGAAATGAAAGAAAATAAATCCACATTAACAATAGGCTCGATGGTAGATAAAGATTTAACTGAAATTGACTCTTATAATAGCCTTCAATCAAAGATTGACAATGATGAAGAAACTTTTCTTATTGCCCTTCATTATGGAAGTTCGCCTTCATGTGGCTGTTGGATGACTTTTAAAAATCAAATTAAAAAATATATTGTAAATTATCACGTCAGAGTATATTCAATCGATTCTTTCAAAATTCCCGATGAAAATGGATACGGTTTTATTCCTCTCAAAGCCGATGAGCCTGCTTTATATTTAGTTAATAAAGGCAAAATAGTTAAGAAATATCAGTATGGAAGCAAAGCTTTAGAAACATTCTTCACAGACATGGAGGCAATTAAAAAAGAATTAGAAAAATATATCAACTATCCTAATTATTACTTTGTAAATGAAGAGTTTTTAAACACAAATTTAAAAGAAAATCCCGTTAATAAAGCTGCAGTTTATTTTATGAGAAATGGATGCGGAGATTGCAAATATGCTTGGCCACATTTCATGAAAGAATATGGGGAAGATAAAACATTTGATGTAAAAGTTTGGGTTTTTGATTTGCAAGAATACTATGATCTCAATGATGACAAAGTCACTTATTCATCAATAAAAGAAAAATACGAACTATCCGAATCTGCTAATCAAAATTATGGCTATTTACAAGGCGTAGTTCCAACAACACAATATTATGAAAATGGATTATTAAAAGACGTTACTGTTTACTTTAATGACGAATTAGAAAAACAAGACGACCATTATGTAATTAAAGACTCATATTATTCCGAAGAAAGATCATCAAAGTTAAACTACATTTCTTCATTGGATATCAAAGTTCTTAAAGGAATGGAAATTCCAAGTGAAGATGTTATTGCATATGAAGAATATCACTACTACGCATGGAATCAATCCGCGGCGAGTAAATATCACGACAAATTCATTGAAGCTTTCTACAAAACATACATTTTATAAAATAAAACTGGATTTCGGTCCAGTTTTTTATTGCTTCGCCATCGTGAAAATATAACAATTATTTTTGAAAAAATATTCATCAAGCACTAATTCATAATCATGAATCACTTGATAGTCATTCATAAGTTCTTTAAATAATTCAATTTGATTTCCATCAGAATATCCGCTACCGCTTTTTGCATTATAATAATGCATCGGAATAGTTACTCTTGGTTCAATCATTTTTACGACTTCGTATGCTTCTTTAGCGGAAATTGTATAATGGCCATTAATAGGAATCAAAAGCACATCACATTTTTTGAACATTTCAATTGATTCAGGATGAGGAATGCAACCAATATCTCCTAAATGGACTATTTTTAATCCTTCAATATTAAACTCAAAAGCTTTAGTCATGCCTCTTCTAAGACCATTATGATGATCATGTGGAATTTCAATCTCCTTATATTTTGGAGTGGAATCACATTGAGAAATTCTTATCAAATCTGAAGCATTATGATCAAAATGATCATGAGTAACAAAAACATAATTGGCATAAATGCCATAAGGTAGTTTTAATCCAGAAACAGAATTATTCTGATAAGGATCAATAATAATTGATATGTCATTAGTTTCTAATTTAAAACAGGAATGACCATAGTTAGTAATTTTAACCATAAAGAACCTCAACAACATTTTTATTATATATAAATCTTCAAATTTGTAATCATAAAAAAATTAAAATTTTTATTTAAATAAAGATAAGTGTGATATAAAATCATAATCGTCGAAAGGAAAATCTATAAATGGCAAAAAAAGTAAAAGATCCAAATAAAAAGACTATTTGGCAAGAATTCAGAGAATTCATTTCCCGTGGTAACGTATTAGATATGGCTGTTGGCGTTATTATCGGTGGCGCATTTAGCGCAATTGTTACTGCTTTAGTTAACATCTTAATGAGCTTAGCTACATGGGCTGTTCCTGGCGGTATTAACGGCTTAGTTACAGTATTACCTGCATTAAACCCAGTTCAAGAAGGATTGGCAGGAATTGGTCAAAAGTTTGATGCTTCAGAATTAAACGCAATGACAAAAGTATTTGCTACAAACGTTCAACAAATCGCTGAAGGTGATCAAACAGCTGCAGTTTTACAAAATGCACAAGCTGCTTTATTAGGCAAATACACACTTCACGGCACAACATACACTTACAACTTATCAGCTGTAATTAACTGGGGTGCATTTATTAATGCTGTTATCTCATTCTTAATTATTGCATTAACATTATTCATCGTTGTTAAAGTTTCAAATTCATTAACAGCAATGAGAAAACAAGCAAAAGCAAAAATCGAAGCTTCTGTTGCTACAAAGCAAGAAGAAAAAGCTGAAGAAGAAGTTGCTGAATAATTAATTCTTAAACAATAGATAAGGCCACTCTTGTGGTCTTTTCTTTTTTCTTGATAATTCATATAATAGAATTAAGAGGTGATATATATGAAATGCAGTAATTGTGGAAGCGAAATGCCTAATGATTCCATTTTTTGTACTAAATGTGGAACGCCATTAAACCAAGTGATCGAAGAAAAAAATTACAATAAAAAACCAAAAGGTTTAGATGTACCATTAAATATTTTACATTTAATTTTTTTCTTAGCATCCATGATATTTGTTTGGGGAACAACATATAGAATTTCTGTTAGAAGTTCATATGACTACCAAAACACAATTCACAAAATTGGTGCTTCGTATTTTTTAAATGATGGCTGGATTAATTTAATTAAAACCAGTCATAATGCATACTACACCGTTGGTTTCTTTGTACTCTTTATCTTCTTTATCACAATGATAGTTATCACTTATTTCTTTGGAATAAAAGGAATAATGAGAACAATTAAGAATATCTCTGGAAAAGAAGAAAAGAACGCAACAAACAATTTTGTCATTATCGCTCTAAGTTATTATCTTTATTATTTTATAAATAAATTATTTATTGATCATGTTGTTGGAATAAATTATGGCGGAACTATAAACTACAACTACTCAACAGGTTGGGGATTAGGTTTTGAATCATTCTTTATTTGGTTAACTGCAGCATTTGTAATTATTAGAACAATTATAATAACTGGAAAGAAGAAAAATCCTTCTAAATTGATATCAAAAATCTTGTTAGCCATTTCAATTGTCATATTGGCTCCAACTGCATCAGGAATGATTACAAATACAGTTGAAATAAATAAAAAAAGCTATGATTTATTCCAATTAGTTTCTGATTTTAGCGAAAAAACAAATTTAATTATCTTCATATTAATCATGATATGTTCTTTTGTTGGAATTTTAACCTTTGTAACAACAATTTATAAATTTGTTTTTGATAAAGAGGGAACTAAATCTTACATTATTTTCTCAATAGCTTTATCTGTATTTATTTTAGTTTCAATCATCTCCACTACAATCTTATTATCTACTGCATATCAAAGCATAGAGGCAGAAGCCGGAAGTGATTTAATCGCATCATTAGTTGCATCTGTAATATCATTAGGATTCGTAATTACATCGAGGGCGCTTGAGGCAAAATAAATTCAAATAATTAACTTAAAAAGAGTCAAATTTGACTCTTTTTTTAAATATATAATGTAAAATATTTTTCTTGATGTAAAATATTTAGCGGAAAGAAGGAAACTACTATGGAACAATTTAAAACAGTACCTATTACTTTAGTAACTGGATACCTTGGTAGCGGAAAAACTACACTTATTAATTATTTATTGAACAACACAAATGGTCATAAAATGGCCGTCATCGTTAATGATATTGGAGAAGTTAACATTGATGCCGAATTAATCGCAAAAGGCGGAGTTGTTAGTTCACAAGAGGGAGAGTTAGTCTCATTACAAAACGGATGCATTTGTTGTACATTAAAGAAAGACTTAATCAATCAGTTAGCTGAATTAGTAAATTCGAGAAAATTCGATCACATATTGATTGAGGCTTCAGGAATTTGTGAACCAGTCCCAATTGCACAAACAATCTCATACATGCAAGACGAATTTACAAAGCAAAGCTTACCAGAATTTTATCGTTTAGACGCTATTGTCAGTGTTGTTGATGCTTTAAGATTAGTTGATGAATTCGATTCAGGAAAAGCATTACAAGAAGATAAAAAAGCAGAAGACGACATTGCAAACTTAGTAATTCAACAAATCGAATTTTGTAATGTAATAATTTTGAATAAAGTCGATGAAGTAAATGAAGAACAATTAGCAAAAATAAAAGAAATCTTAAAAGCTATTCAACCTGAGGCGCAAATTATCGATTCTAATTTCTGTAAAGTAAATGTTGATGATATTATCAATACAAAGCTTTTCTCTTTTGAGAAAGCTCAAACATCAGCAGGATGGATAAAACAATTTGAAGCTAGGGATAATGAGGTAAACTCAGAAGAATATACCTTAGATGATAAAGAAACTACTACTGCAGATGACTACGGAATTGGCACCTTTGTCTACTATCGTAGAAGACCTTTCAATCAAGATAAATTTATTGACTGGGCTAAAAATCATTTTGACCAAGAAATAATTAGAAGCAAAGGTATATGTTATTTTGAAGATGAACTTGATATCGCATATATATTTGAATCAGCCGGTTGCCAAAAAACTCTTAGCGAATATGGTAAATGGTATTCAGTTGGATTAAGCAAAAGACAACTTAAATGGACTTTAGCAAATGATGAAAACTTCGCACATGACTGGGATAAGAAATATGGCGATAGATTAATCAAATTAGTCTTTATTGGTAAAAACCTTAACAAAGTTAAAATCAAAAAAGAATTAGATTTAATATAATAAAAAGGGAGCTTCATAAGACTCCCTTTTATTCTGCTTGATAGCCAGCTTCAACAACCGCATTAATTAGTTCTGTTTTGTCGAGCTCTTGTCCTTTAATTTTGGCGTTTTTGAATAGTTTTGATACTTTTACTTCTTCTACGCCTTTGACATTTTCTAATGCAGTTTTGACTCTAGAAACACAATGTTCGCACATCATGCCAGTAACTTTTAAAGTAATTTCCATTCTGTACTCCTTATTTTTTTACTTTATATAAATTAATGCTTAATGCATTCAAAACAACACAAACGCTTGAAATAGACATCGCAAGAGATCCAATCATAGGATTAATAGATATAAAAGGAATGATTCCAGTAGCAATTACAACACAAATCAAGTTGTAAAAGAATGCCCAAAATAATCCTATTTTAATTCCAAGTAATGTTCTTTTTGATAAGCCAATCGCATTTCTAACATCTAATAGATCATTGTGCAACAAAACTATATCTGCAGAATCAAGAGCGACATCACTACCTGCACCTATAGCAATTCCAATATCGGCGCTTGTTAAAGCAAGAGCATCGTTAACCCCATCTCCTACCATTGCAACTAAATGCTTTTCATCTTTCTTTAAAGAATTAACTATATTTTGTTTATCAGTAGGAAGGACTTCAGAAATAACTCTATCAACTCCAACTATATCGCCAACGCATTTAGCGGTTTCTTTATTGTCGCCTGTAAGCATGATAACGGAAAGACCTAGTTTATGAAGTTCATGAATTGCTTGCTTGCTTGTTTCTTTAATTTTATCCATGATAGCAATTAACGCTTGAATTTCATTATTAGCAATCGCAAACAAGACAGTTTTACCTTCGCTTGATAATTTAAGAAACATATCGTGCCATTTTGTTGAATAATCGCCGTTTTTAAGGACGTTTTGGTTTCCAACGATTATTTGTTTGTTTTCAATTGTTCCGCTTAATCCAACGCCGTTTATTGATTTAAAATCAGCAACAGCTCTTGAATTCGCTTTTACACTTTCACAATAGTTTACAATTGCTGCTCCTAAAGGATGTTCAGAAAGTAATTCCAAAGAATATATTTCATCAATAAAATCGTCATTACCAACTTTAATATAATCAGTAACAGTTGGTTTTCCTTCTGTTATTGTTCCGGTTTTATCTAAAATCACAGTATCGACACTATGAACTTTTTCTAGAATTTCAGCATTCTTTATTAAAAGTCCATTTTGGGCACCTTTTCCACTAGCGACCATAATTGCAACCGGAGTCGCCAATCCTAATGCACAAGGACATGCTATAACCAATACCGTAATAGCATAATTAAAAGCAACGTCAAACGTATGCGAAGAAATAAACCAAGCAATAAATGTAACTAATGCAATAATAAAAATTGCTGGTACAAAAAATAAGCTTACTTTATCTACAAGTTTTGAAATAGGTGCCTTAGAATTTGATGCCTCCTCAACAAGTTTAATGATGGTATTTATTGAAGTGTCTTCACCAACTTTAGTTGCTTTTATTTCGACATAACCATTCATCAGCATAGAGGAAGAAGTAACATTTTCTCCAATTGATTTATAATTTGGAATCGATTCTCCGGTCATAATAGAATCATCAAAAGATCCACTTCCATTAATGATTTCCCCATCAACTGGAACTCTCTCGCCTTTTTTGATGATTACCACATCACCAATTTTTACATCTTCGATTGGTATTATTTTATCGCCATCATTAGTTTTAATTGTTGCTTCCATCGGGGATAATTTAATTAAATCTTCTACAGCCTTTTTAGTTCTTTTCTTAGAAATTAATTCAAAATATTTACCAAGAGAAACCAAAGTCAAAATCATAGAAACACTTTCAAAATATAAATTCATATGAAGTTTTTGAACTACTTCCCAATTTCCTTGTTTCATATTTATTAAAATCATAATCATTGTATAAATGCCGTAAACTAAAGCGGCAGTTGCACCAACTGAAATCAATGAATTCATATTCGGTTTTAGCTTAATTATTTTTTTAAATCCATCAATAAAAATAGAGAAATAAATAGCAACTGTTGGAATTGTTAAAATTAATTCAGTTAAGCAAAAGAAAAATGCATTAGGTAGCTCTCCATTACTATTCGGAGTTGGATCAATAAACCAAGGTAAAGGGGCTTTAAACATGTGGCCCATAGAAACATACATAAGAAGAAGCATAAAAGCAAAAGAAACAATTAATTTTACTAAATTAATATCGACAGATTTCTTTACAATTGCTTGTTTCGGTTTGGCTATGCTAGCGTCATATCCATCTTTTTTTACCGCTTCAATAATCAATTCTTCATTAGTAATGTTTTCATCCCATGATACTTCCATGTTATTGCTTAACAAATTGACATTAACGGAAATAACACCATCAACCTTTTCGACAGCTTTTTGTACGTGTGCCTGACATGCTGCGCACATCATTCCTTGTACATCAAAAACCCTTTTCATTATTGAAACCTCTTAAACATATCGGTAATCTCATCAAGAACAGAGAAATCACCATCTTTAATGTCTCTTTCGACACATGTATGTAAATGTCTATCTAGCATAAGGTTTGCCAAAGATTTAATCGCTTTATCAATTGCAGATAATTGAATAATAATATCACCGCAATATCTATTTTCTTCAATCATAGATTTAATTCCATTCATTTGGCCAACAATACGATTAATTCTATTTTCTAAATCCTTTTGCTCTTCTCTCGTGCGAATAGTTTCTTTATTACAACAACAATTTTCCATATCTAATACCTCGTATCAATAATATACCTACTGGGGGTATACATCAATTAAAAAGAAACAGCCCAATTAGGACTGTTTAATTTAATTAAATCTTTGAACACCTCATAGCATTCAAAATTGCTATTACGGCAACTCCAACATCGCCAAACACTGAAAGCCACATAACAGGGAAATTTAAAGCCTCCCACGAAGGTATGGAAGAGAACAAAACAGCGATTATCATAATGCTGACTTTAATAGCAATCGCGAAAATAATATTCTCTAATACAATTTTCATTGTCTTTTTTGCAACTTTCTTTGCTACTGGAATACTTTTTAAATCATCATGCATCAAAACAATATCACTCGCTTCAATAGCAGCATCGCTTCCGACACCGCCCATTGCAATTCCGATGTCACTCCTCATCAAAACAGGTGCATCATTAATTCCATCCCCAACAAAGCATAAAACTTCATTGTCTTTTTTATTTGCCAATAAATTCTCTACTTCCCCTACTTTATCTTGTGGAAGTAATGAGGCTTTGAATTCTGTTAATCCAAGTTCTTTAGCAACATGCTTTGCGATATTTTCATTATCGCCAGTTAGCATAATTGTTTTAGCACCAACGCTATTCAAATATGAAATCGTTTCTTTAGCGTCATCTTTAATTTCATCGGAAATTACAATATATCCAAGATATTCGTTATCTACTGCAACATAAACAATAGTTCCTGCCCCATTGGTTTTTTCAAAAACAATATTATTAGCAGTCATTAATTTCTCGTTGCCACATAAAATGGTTTGTTTGCCTCTAGCAATAATACCTTTACCTGCGACATTTTCCAATGTGTAGTCATTATCAATTTCTTTTCCATATGCATTTCTAATCGAAATAGCAATTGGATGATTAGATTGACTTTCTGCAATTGAAGCGATTCTTAAAATATCATCTCTTTTTTCTTCTGGATAAATTGAAGAAACAACAAAATTTCCTTTAGTTAATGTTCCAGTTTTGTCAAAGACAAAGATATTTGCTTTATTAAAATTTTCAAGATAAATTGATCCTTTAACCAAAATTCCTTTTTTGGAAGAACCTCCAATACCGGAAAAGAATGTTAAAGGAACAGAAATAACTAAAGCACAAGGGCATGAAACAACAAGGAATGACAATGCACTATAAATCCATTTTGACCATGTGGACCAATCGCCATTAATTAATCCGATTCCAACAGGAGTTAATACAGCAACAGCTAAAGCCAATCCAACGACTATGGGTGTGTAATATTTAGAAAATTTAGTAATAAATGCTTCAGATTTAGACTTTTGAGATGAAGCATTCTCAACAAGATCAAGAATTTTACTAACAGTTGAATCATAAAACACTTTTGAAACTTCTACTTCAATTGTGCTTGTTAAATTTACTGTTCCAGATATTACAGAAGAACCTTCAATAACTTCTTGAGGAAGAGATTCACCCGTTAATGCCTTTGTATCAAGAGTTGAACTGCCTTTAATAATTACACCATCTAAAGGTATTTTTTCACCAGGTTTGACTTGAATAATATCTCCGACATTTACTTCTGAAGGATCTACTTCAATAAATTCACCATCTTTTAATAAATTAGCAAAATCTGGTCTAATATCCATCAAAGACGAAATTGAATTTCTTGATTTACCAACAGCATATTGTTGAAACCATTCACCAACTTGATAAAAAAGAATAACAGCACATCCTTCTTCAAAGCCCTCAGGTTCTCCGATTGCAATAGAAGTATATATGCCTAAACCAAAAGCTCCAATAGAGGCCACTACCATAAGGAAATTTTCATCCAATAATTGTCCATGAATAATATTTAATACTGCTTTTTTAACTATTCCATGAGCAATATAAATATAAATTCCCAAATAAAGTGCAAAAGGTAAAAGCCATCCAAATTGTCCAGGTATTAAAGAGGCAAGACCATATCTAAAGTCCCCTCCAACAAAATGTTTTAGAACAATATCAGCAATTAAGATTGGGAAAAACAAGCAGGCGGCAATTATTATGCGTTTTAAATTTCTTTTTTGTTTTCTAGTCATAAAAAGCTCCTTAGTTGAATAGTTGAATATTCGTTCAACTATAGATCAAATAAATAATGTGTAAAACACATTATCTATAGTAAATTACATTTCAATTTCGAAATCTGGTTCAACTTTGCGAGCAACTTTAAGAACATCTTTGATAATTCCATCGACGTCATCTGCTTCAAGAGTCATTTTTTGTGTAATGAAGTTAACTGAGCAAGATTTAACACCATCCATTTTCTTGACAGCTTCTTCAACTTTGCCAGCACAAACCGCGCAATCGACTTCAATTTTAAATACTTTTTTCATAATCAAATCTCCTATTTTTCGTTAATGTGTGATAATCCACATTCAAATATCTTACTAACATGGTCGTCATCCAATGAGTAATAGACTTCTTTGCCAACTTTCCTATTTTTAACAAGTTTAGAAGAACGAAGAATTCTAAGCTGATGGCTAACCGCAGATTTTGTCATGTTTAAACAAGCAGCAATATCACAAACACATAATTCAGAAATTTCTAAACAAGAAAGAATTTTTGTTCGTGTTGAATCGCCGAACACTTTAAATAATTCGGCTAAGTCATAAATTTCATCTTCACTAGGAAGTTCATTTCTAACTTTGTCCACTACTTTTTGATTAACAATGTTTTCTACAATATCCATATTTTTCTCATAAACAGTTGAACGAGTATTCAACTATTCATTTATATTATAGATTGATTAAAATAAGAGTCAATTACATTTTGCAAAGAAAAAGACTCTCAAAACGAGAGTCTTAATTAACATTAATTAATAATTAGATCTTGTCGTTAGAACCTAAGACATCCATGATCTTATGTTTGACAACTGCTTTGACGTTAGCACGGCCATCACCAAGATATTGTCTTGGGTCAAAGTGTTCTGGGTGTTCATCAAAGTGTTTACGAATGCCAGCTGTTAAACCTAAACGTAAGTCAGAGTCAATGTTGATCTTACAAACAGCGTGTTTTGCTGCTTCTCTTAATTGTTCTTCTGGGATACCGACAGCATCAGGCATTTTTCCACCATGAGCGTTAATGATATCAACATATTCTTGTGGAACTGATGAAGAACCATGTAAAACGATTGGGAATCCTGGTAATCTCTTTTCGACTTCTTCTAAGATATCAATTCTTAATGGAGGTGGAACTAAAACACCTCTTTCATTTCTTGTGCATTGTTCTGGTTTGAACTTATAAGCACCGTGAGATGTACCGATAGCAATAGCTAAGCTATCAACACCTGTTCTTGTAACGAAGTCTTGAACTTGGTCTGGATCTGTATATGAAGATTTGCCAAATTCAACTTTAACTTCATCTTCAACACCAGCTAATGTGCCTAATTCAGCTTCAACAGTAACGTATCTACCGAGTTTAGCAACGTTGTGTGCATAATCGCAAACTTTCTTAACGATTGCAACGTTTTCTTCGTATGGTTTGCTTGAGCAGTCAATCATGACTGATGTGAAACCTTTGTCGATACAGTCAACACATAATTCATATGTATCACCGTGGTCTAAGTGTAAAGCGATTGGTAAGCCTGTTTCTTCAACAGCAGCTTCAACCATTTTTCTTAAATAAGTTGGGTTTGCATAAGCTCTAGCACCCTTACTTACTTGAAGAATAACTGGGGAATTGCATTCTTTAGCAGCTTCTGTAATAGCTTGAACAATTTCCATATTATTGCAGTTAAAAGCACCAATTGCGTATCCGCCTTTGTATGCTTTTTCAAACATTTCTTTAGTATTAACTAATGGCATATTAAATTGCTCCTTTTCTTTGTAAGTATATATTAATTAAAAATAATTTTCATTATAAATGATTAATTATTTGATTTATTTGCAATAGAAACGAGATTATCAGAGTCAAAATAAGCAATGAAATCACTAAAAGAATCAAATTCTTTATTATATAAATCTAAATAAAAGTTACCGTGAATTTTCGAATAAGAAATATCAAAAGGAAGGCCTTCTTTAATATCCAAGAATGCTTCAATTGCAGCAAGACGTAATTGAATAATAATCGATTTTTCAATCCAAAAATCACAAGGAATGTTAATTAGTTTTTTTAGTTTCAAATATAAATCGAGTCCATCACCAGTATCGTGCCAAATATCCATAAAGGCATAGTCAAAATTAGATAAATAATTATTTTCTAAAAAATCAAAAACATCGGACTCTATAATTTTAATTTTGTTCTTATATTCGAATTTATCTATAAGATACTTATTAAAGAATTCAATAACTTCGTGGTCCTTTTCTACTACCATCACACTTTTGACATCTTCTTTATTTGAAACGGAGAACAAATAATAACCTAGTCCAAGACCACCAACAAGAACGTTTCCAAATGCCTTATTAATTGAATCTTTCATAGTATTAATTTCATTCGGGTTTAAAGACATCCATTCTCGCCCATTTTGTTTAATAGAAGGATAGGAAAAAACATCTTTAAAAAATCCGATATTTGAATTAATACGATAATAATTATCAATATCTACTTCCAAATCGTCAAAAACAAAGCCTTGGTATGGCAAATATGAAGTTTTACCAACAAACCAATTTCCATACGAAACAGTCAGACCACTTAATAAATTTCGATATTCTTCTTTATAATAATCTGCTGAATTTTGCACTTTAATGGATTTTAATAAATATTTAGAAAAGAATTCTCGATCTTCTTTATCATTTAAAGTATTGACCGCCAAAGCATATACATAATTACTAGAAAGATTAGAGTCACCACTTATTTCATTAAAAAGAGACGGACTAACAAGACAGTCATAATTATTCAAAAAATGACTTAATAAGCTAAGTAAATGAATGTTATGTTCATGTACATTAAGAAAATGTTCTAATTCAATTTGATCTTCAGAATTAAAATTGAGTTTCATATTATTTAATTAATCTTTCATATGTTTCATTTGAAAAATATGACTTATTTAAAGGAACAATTGATATCGTTCCATGATTTACTTGATAACAATCAGTATCAGGATAATTTTCGTAATCAAAATTTATGTTGCGGCAAGCAAAATATCCTTTATCACTTTTGACAAAATAATAATCTTTATTACGATAAAATAATTTTCCTAGTTTAATATCTTCCACATCAGTAACAGGGAAGTTAATATTTAATAAATATTCATTACTCAAAAGATTGTTGTTCATAATAAAATCCCAAACTTTATCAAAAAATTCAATCTTATCAAAATGATTAACTTCTGCAGACACAGCAATTGCAGGTTTTCTATATGAAAGAGCTTCTAAAGCAGCTCCAATTGTTCCACTATACATTGTGTCATAAGAAATATTTAGACCATTATTACATCCAGAAACAACTAGGTCAAAATCTATATCCAAAGCCGCTAGAGCAAAAGAAACACAATCAACCGGCGTTCCATCAATAGCGAAAGTATCATTACCTTTATCAAAAACTTGAATATTACCAATTGTCATTGATGCAGATTTAGCAGACATATGTTCTAAAGGTGCAACAATAACAACTCGTCCATATTTAACGAGTTTTTCTTTCAATTTTAAAATGCCTTCGGAATTATATCCGTCATCATTAGTTAATAAAATGTTCATTAAAAATAAACTCCAAACATACCAGGAAGTTCAATAATGCCAACTATTATTAATACATAATAAATAGTAATGATGGCAATCCAAATAAATAGACCAGCGATAGCGAGTTTCTTGCCCCTTAATGCCTTAGGCCATAAAGACTCAGACTGCATTCCTTTTTTAGAAAATACGATAGATAAAATGCATAATGGGATAGAGCCTAAAATTAAACCAAGTAATCCGAATATATAAGTTAGATTAGCAAAAGAATTATATGAATTATCAACTGGTTTAGTTTCTTCTTTTGGCTTATCGAATTCATTAAATGGATCATCATCGTTTAAATGTTCTTCATCAATTTTAGAATAATTTTGTTCTTCAAAAGTATTTTCGTATGGATTAGAAGGTATTTCTTTTTCAATATGTTCTTCTTCACCATCGTATATAAGCTTTCTTCCACAATAAGGGCAAAATGCGCTGCCATCAGGAATTTGTTTACCACATTCTCTACAATACATACACCATCCTCCACTACTTTCTCTTATTATTTTAAACATAAATAAGCATAATGGCATATTAATAAATAATTAAATTTATTTTTAAATAAAAAACAATGCAAATTGCTAAATATGAAACATTTAGATTGATGACAATTTATTTATTTCAGTTATAATAAAAGACGGAGGATTTATAAAATGGCAGCAGCTAAAAGAGATTATTTTAAATTATCAAGATTAGTCAGCATTATTCTTGCTATCATTCCAGTTACATCCGCAATCTTTGGCATTGTTACATGTTTTGTTGAAAAAAGAATTGTTGCTGGTATCTTACGTATCGTCTTCGGCTGGAACATCATTTGGATTTTAGACTTAATCTGTATGATTTTCGCAGGACGAATCTTTAGAATCTTACCTTTCTAATTTGAATTAAGATTTATAAAATTGGCTCGATAATATCGAGTCTTTTTTATAAGAAAAAGCTACCAAATCGGTAGCTTTACACTCTGTTTGGGGCGAGTAATCAGAATCGAACTGACGAATGTCTGGTTCACAGCCAGATGTGTTAACCACTTCACCATACTCGCCAAATGCTTAATTATAATAAAATTAAAGAAAGACTTTGTCAAAACTTTTATAGATAAATAAATAAAAAAGTCGCCCAAATGGACGACATTTCATTTAATGATTTGCAATTAGTCAATAAGTAAGCCTTTGCCTTTGATAATAGCAAGGACAAGATCAACAATAGCAATAATTTCTGCAAAAACAGCTAATACAATTGGTAAAACAAGACCTTTCTTGTTAACAATTGCATCAACGATTGCATAAGCTCTCCAACCAGCGATGAGTGAAATAAGAATTTTTGCCCATCTTGGAAGATTATCAAACCATTTTAAGAATCCCATAAAATCTCCTTTAATTAATTATTAAGCTTTTAAGAATGCTTTATAACCTTTGTATGCTTCATAGACATCAGCTTTAGAAACAATTTCCATAGGTGCGTGCATGTTTAATACAGCAATGCCAGCATCAATAACGTTCATATTATAGTTACCTAAAATATAAGCGATTGTTCCTCCACCGCCTTGGTCAACTTTACCAAGTTCAGCGTTTTGCCAATGAACATTACCAGCATCCATTGTTTGACGAATGAATGCATAATATTCTGGATTACTATCGTTGGAACCAGATTTGCCACGACTTCCAGTATATTTATTAAATACCAAGCCTTCGCCTAAATAAGCACAGTTTTTAGTATCATTAACATAAGCATATAAAGGATCATAGCCAGCAGAAACGTCACTAGAAAGCATCTTTGAATTTTCTAATGCCATTCTAGCTAAATAAACTGGATGACCTTCGCCCATTAATTTTCCAAATTTAGCAATTGTATTTTCAAAGAATAAAGATTGAGCACCAGTAGCACCAACGCTGCCAATTTCTTCTTTGTCAACTAAAATACAGCAAGCTGTATATTCTACGTCTTTAGTGTCTAATAAAGCCATCAATGAAGTGTAAGCACAGCTTCTATCATCATGACCATAACCAGCAATCATGCTTCTATCTAGACCATAGTCTCTTGCTTTTCCGGCAGGTGTAACTTCAATTTCTGCAGAAATGAAATCTTCTTCTTCAATTCCGTATTTTTCATTTAAGATTTTTAATACATTAGCTTTTACAGCTTCTTTTGATTCGCCTTCTAAAGGCATATTGCCTAAAGAAACATCTAATGATTCACCTTCAATAGCCTTAGCCAAAGTTTTTTGCATTTGATCTGCTGATAAATGAATTAATAAATCAGTAATGCCAACAACAGGATCAGATTCATCTTCACCAATATTTACCTCAACAGTTGTGCCATCTTTTTTGCAAACAACACCATGTAAAGCTAATGGAATAGTAACCCATTGATACTTTTTAACACCACCATAATAGTGAGTGTCTGCTAAAGCGAATCCTTTGGATTCATATACTGGATTTTCTTTTAAGTCTAATCTTGGCGAATCGATATGAGCGCCTAAAATTCTCATACCTTCTTCTAACTTTCTAGTTCCAGCAATGAAAGCACAGATGTTTTTGTTTTTATTGATGTAATAAACTCTGTCACCAGGTTTAACAGAAGTAACTGTTTCAGCGTTTTTAAAACCATTTGCTTCTAATAATTTAATAGATTCTTTGACCACTAAGCGTTCAGTTTTGCCATAAGAAATAAAATCTTTATATCCTTCAGCAAATTGGAATACGTTTTCTTTTTCTTTTGAGTCATAAGATTCCCATGCATTTTTACGATACATATTCATACCTCCTGATAATTTATGCACTATATATTATTACTTTTTAAATAAAAAGTGTAGAAATATACTCAAATATTAATTTACAAAGCCTTCGATAGATAAAATATCAAGCGCTTTACCAGCAACATCGTCTTTATCGAGAGTAGTCATATCAATAACATTTTTCTTAAAACAAAATTCCTGATTTCTAAGTTCCGTAACATAAGTAACGTAATTTTCTTTGCTCGTCTCAAGCCCTTGCATTAAATGTGCTTTATGTCTTGTTGGTTGCCTTTCAACAAACCTACTATAAAGAACATCGAAATCACCAGTTAAAAATAAAAGACAAGCGCTATAAGAATTCTCTTCGCATATTTCTTTCATTCTTTCCATTTCTTCAGAACGGAAATTACCTTCCAAAATTAAATCATCGCCAACTTTTGCCATTTCTTCAAATACATATAGCATTGAATTAACTGCAGCAATAGATAAGTTTCTATTTTCTTGTCGATTACTATAGCCAACACAATCAGTAATCAACTCTTTCATATGGTCTTTAGTTAAATTAGCAATAGAAAGTTGTGAAGACAAAGCTTCGGCAAGAGTTGATTTTCCACTGCAAAGGTCACCAGTAATAATAATTAGTCTTTTCATAATTAATCGTTAGAGTAAAAATACAATTTATTGATATTAATAATATCAGATGATTCGTTTCTGATTAAAAACTCTGTTTTTCCTCCGATGTTATATAAGTATTTATTATTTTCAACCTCATCCAATACATAATTAATTTGTTCGATATTAACATATGCGTTTTCGTCAGAATTAAAGTAATCAAATCCATAAACACATAATTTATCAGTTTCCACTACTAAATTACTGTATGGAATTCCATGATAAGAACGAATATATGCGCCAGGAGCGAAAATAAATTCATCATTCTTGTTTGTTGTAACTTGTTTATATAAAAATTGAATGGAATTTAAAGAAAATCCTTTCTCATTTACAGTAACAAAGTCATCAAATAATAAACTTCCGTCTATAGTTAATTCTTTAACTAAAGCCTGATCACAGGAAGTTAATATTGCTACAAGAAGAATAGGTAAAATCTTTAATTTCATGAATAAATAATAGCACAAGCAAAATAAAAAGGCACTTATAAGTGCCATACTAATTAACGATGCTTAGCTCTAAAATGAACGCCAAAGCAATTAGGTCCGCAGTGGCCACCAGCTGTTGGGTTAACAACATAATAATAAATCTTTAAGTCTTCTCCGAATTCCTTTTTAAGCATCTCGCCAAATTCTTGAGCTAATTCTAAACAATCACAATGAGCAATATAAACAGGATATGAAGTGATATCTTCTTGCAATTCCTTGACATAGTCAAGTAATCTTGTCATAGTTTGCTTACGACCACGGCATTTATCCTTAGCGGTCATTTTACCGTTGGCATCCATATGAATAATAGGCTTAATACCAATAATTCCACCCATAAAAGCAGCGAATCCACTTACTCTACCACTCTTGCCAAAGAATTTAAGATCATCAGCATAGAAATAAGTAGCGAATTTGAATTTATTATCTTCTGCCCAATCTTGAATTTCTTGAATTGATTTACCTTCTTTATACATTTGGCAGCAAGTTAATGCAGTAAGCCAAGATCCTAAGGTAATCGCATAAGTATCAACTTCGTAAAAATTTCTTTCAGGATATTTTTCTTTTAATAAATCAAGGCCAATTCTCATGGAATTAAAAGTACCAGACATAGCTGAAGAAAAATGAACATAAAGAATATCTTTACCAGCAGCAAATTCTGGTTCGAAATATTGAATGTACTCATCAGGAGAAATTGCATTTGTCTTAGGAACAACTCCAGTTCTTAATAAGTCATAATATGATTTGTAGTCAAAAACATCATAGTCGATATATGGTTTAATTTCTTTGCCATCAATAAAGTAAGGCATAGAAATAAGTTTTGCCCCATATTCTTTAGCAATTTCAGGAGTAAAATCCATATCAGTATCAACGAATAATGTATACATATCAAATCCTCAAAATATTAAATACAATATATCATAATTTTATTGTTAAAAAAGAAATTTGTCACTCGATAGATATTAAATCTATACAAATGTAACGCAATTTTGTTAAACTGAAATTATGAAAAAATATTTATCCTTATTAGCACTTCTTTTTCTTGCTGGATGTGCTTCAAATAACTCTTCAATAAACGAAGAAAGCAAGGAATCAACTTCTAATTCAACTCAAGAAGTAACAGAAGAAACGAAGCAAACAAGTTTTTGTTATATCGATTTTACAACTGCAGATATTACAAAAGGTTCCCAATTTGTAGGTGACAATAACATCAATAATTTAAATAAATTAAAAGATCATATGAATGCAGATGTAGAAATAATTTCATCTTTATCCGCGGAAGGAAAAGTGAATTACAATCAATGTAAAAAAGGAGATACAAAATCAGTAGTTATCGGTTCTCAATCAGATTCAGGAAAACTCACTTTAAATTTTGCACTTGAGGTAGTTAAAATCGAATTAAATGTTGAAAACTATTGGAAGTATGTCGATTACAATAACACCTATTCAATGGATACAACATCAAAGTTACATATTGGAAATGAAGTTGTAGATTTATCAAATAGCGACACTGAAAATGATCCAGTTCCAACCTTAAAAACCTACGAATATAACACACCAATTAATTCTATAGAATTATATAACGAAAGTTATATGGGAAGAGTTATATTAAACTCAATTAAAATCACCTATATTGTTGACTAAGACAAAATGAAAACTCAGTCCAATTAATGATGCGACTGAGTTTTTTATGCAATTATTATTTGTCGACTTTTTGGCTATTCTTTGGCTTTCTTTGTTGCTTCAACCATGTTTTCATAACTGTTTTAGTTGATAAATGTTTTACTAAGAAAACTTGTAATTTTGGATATTTGCCGTAGATAGAGACATCCTTTTTAGTCTTATAACAATCACGATATGCACCACTAACAACATCTTTTGCTTCATAAAGATAATTGAAGTTTTGAACTCTAGAACTTCCACTTTCGTAAGCGTGTGAGAAGAATTCGCTTTTTACCCAATATGGGCAAAGAGCCATAACTCTAATTCCATATTTAGCCTTAACTTCAACATTTAAGCCTCTTGAATAAGATAAAACAAAAGATTTAGTAGCAGCATAAGTATTGATATATGGAACAGGTTGGAAAGCAGAAAGAGAATCAACTTCAATGATATTACTTCCTTTTGACATATAAGGAATTGTTAATCTTGTCATAGCTACAAGAGCTTTGACGTTAAGATCAATCATTCTTAAATCGTCTTCTAATGGGAAATCATCAAAATCAGCAAATCTACCATAACCTGCTGCATTTACTAATAGTAAAACTTCTGGTTTTTCATCCTCTAACAATTCTTTATATAAATCAAAGGAAGAAGAATTGGTTAGATCCAATTGAATTGGTCTAATCTTTGTAGTTATTTCATTTTGAAGGGATTCTAAAATATTTAGTCTCCTTGCAATAACCCAAATTTCATCAACTAGAATATGTTTTTCTAGTTGGAGAACAAACTCCTTGCCCATTCCACTAGAAGCACCAGTAATAACAGCAATTTTCATAAAAACTCCTAAATGCAAGTCATATAGAATAAAGAAGACATTGCTAAAA
Source organism: Bacilli bacterium (assembly GCA_045600585.1). Taxonomy (GTDB): domain Bacteria; phylum Bacillota_I; class Bacilli_A; order RFN20; family CAG-826; genus JAZRYE01. The sequence continues at coordinate 21,882 of JAZRYE010000024.1, forward strand.
ATATCGCACCTAAACAAAGAGTAATCTTATAGAATACTCCGTAAAAATCATTCTTTTTAAATGTGTCATAAGACAATGTTAATAAAACGCCAAAGGAGATAATAATTGGAACAATATATCGGAAATCCATTGTGCATCCATATGGCATTTTTATATTAAAATATAAATAACTTAAATATTGAACAGCAAATATGGATATGAATATAACCTTTTCTTTAAACATCATTTTTCTTGTTTTAATCAAGAAGAAAACAGCTAACACTAAAGAGGAAAGTATAAAGAAGTAATTTGCAATAACTGAAGTAACTCCAAATCCTTCACCTTGCCAATAAGAGAATTCACCAAAGATAGAGCATTTAACTAAATAGCCAAATGTATTGTAGTTTTCAAAAGGCAAACAATACATACTTTGAGTCATATCAGATATATCAAATAAATTAATAAATCTTTCAAAGAAATTATGATCGCCAGTATAAAGATTGTGATTTAATTTGCTAAAAACAAATCCAATATTTTGATCAAATCTAATCTTTGCATATACTTGGAACCATAAACCAATTGGAGCGCATATCGCTAAAAACACAATATATTTTAAAATTGTCAGTCCAATTTTCTTTTTATCTTTAGAAATACAGTCCTTTATAAACTCGTAGACGAAGATAAATGCAGTTGTTAAGCAAATAGTAGCGCCGCTTAGTTTTGACATCATAGCAAGGCCAATTGATATAGCTATAACAATTAAATTACTCCACAATTTATCTTTCCAATACCTGATTGAATACAAAATCGCAATAAAAGAAAACATAACGCATATAGCATCATTATTTTCTTGAGCAGAAAGTTGGACAAGTCTTGGGAAGAAAATCATAAATAAGCATCCAACGAGTTTAGCTTTATTAGAAACATTGAATTCGTTGATTATTTTTACCCCAACCCAGCTAGTAATTGTCATATATAAAAGAGATAAAATCTGTGTTGTCTCATATAAAACATGCAGATTTGATATATCAAAAATTGTCTTGCCTGCAATAGAGTTGGCTATTTCTAAATAGTCTCGGCTAATATGCATAAATAAGCCTTGCGTTAATGCATTTAGAGGAGGGTGATAGAATTGATAAGCATTACTATCAGGCAATTTAAAAGAATTATATATAAAGAAAGCATATGCTTCATGTCCATCGTTATTTATTGAAATAGTATCATGCTGTCTAGTTCCATATGGAGTAATAAGCATATAGTTAAGTTTGATAATAAAACCAATAATAAAGAGAAGAAATATTAAGCGATTAAAAGTTAATTTCTTTTTTATAAATAAAAAAATTGTAATCGAAATGACTATAACCAAAAGAATTGTTGTATATGACTGGGCAACAATTCCATTTCTTTCAAAGCTAAATAAAGGTTTAAAAATTAAATAAGAAAGAACACTAAAAATATACAGAGCAATAACTACTATTACTTCAAAAAATATCTTATTAACGCGTTCATTCTTAAAAGGCTTTACCATTATTTCTTTTCCTCGTGATAATCCTTTTCAGTATTAACATTCCATAAATCATCAATTGAATATTTTTCTTCACCTAAAATAAGAGAAGAAGCCACCATTGCAGTAACCATTGAATGATCCATATTGTTATAACGATGCTGACCGTTTCTTCCAACGCAATATAAATTATCAATAGATTTTAAATCAGAAGACACTTTATCAAATTCTTTATAAGAACCAAAGTATGCAGGATATGCCTTTTTAACTTTTAATTGGCAAGCATCAATAACATCGTTTTTATCGATAATATCAATCTTTTCAAGTTCTTCTTTAGCAAATTCAATGAATTCATTTTCTTCCATATTCCAAAGTTCATCGCCTTCATTTGCAAAGTATTCAAGACCAATAAAAACAGTATTATCCAAATCTTTTACCATATAAGGAGACCAGTTATTAAAAACTTGGAGTCTTCCAACTTTAACATCCCTTTCTTGGATATATATCCAACAATCTGGAACAATGTTTCCGACTGTTGATAATTTTGTTTCATTTTTGATTTTTAATTTAGGAAGTAATAATCCAACAGTAATAAAATCTCTATATAGCAAATTTGATGCTACTTCATATGCTTTTTCATTGCAAGAAGCTACACCAAAGCACTCATATAAATCTTTAATTGCCATAGAGGAAATATAATAATCAGCTATAAATCTCTCTTTTCCATATGTTAAATCGCAAGCAACATATTTTATATGGTTACCATCTCTTTCGATATGTGATACAGGACGATTAAAAATTATATGGCCTCCCATTTCAACAATTCTTTTTGCCATGGTTTCATATAATTGACCAGGACCAAATTTTGGATAATAAAATTCTTCAATCAAAGAAGTTTCCACTTTTTTGGATGATTTTTTAAATGGTTTAGAAATTATTGACCAAAGAGCTTTTGAAAGAGAAAGTCCCTTAACTCTTTGCGCGCCCCAATCAGCAGAAATTTCACTTGGAGAAATGCCCCAAACTTTAGTTGTGTAATCTTTGAAAAACATTTCGTATAATGGCTTTCCAAATCTATTTATATAGAAATTCTCTAAATTTATTTCTTTTCTTTTATGTAAACAAGAACCGATATAACCCCATCCAGCTTTCCATGTATTCTTAAAGCCCATGTTTTTAAAAGTTTGAGTCTTCATTGAAATAGGATAATCGAAAAATTTTCTTAAGAAAAATATACGAGAAACACGTCTTCTTGTTAAAAATACTTCATCTACTTGTTCTGGGTCGGGACCAGCATTAGAAACTTTAACATTTCGATTTAAAGCAATATCGTCTTTTGCCCCTTTGCCTTGTAGAGGCATAATTTCTTTCCAAAGAGACATAACTCTTTCATCTTTAGAAAAGAATCTATGACCACCAAGGTCCATTCTATTACCCTTGTAATTATAGGTACGTGAAATACCACCAATATGGTCACTACCTTCAAGAATAGTAACATCAATATCTTTGCTATTTTTTAATAATTCATATGCTGCTGTTAATCCGGCAGGACCAGCTCCAATAATCAATACTTTTTTCATAATTAAAAATAATAATCAATAACAGTAACTTTGTTAAATGCCTTTTTCACTTCATCATTTGGTTCCTCGAACTTATCGAATAATTTCTGAAGAACTTCATCTGGAACCCAATGTTCTTCTCCTCTTTGTTTGTTATATTCCTCAGCGGACTTTCTATCTTTCTTAATCATTATAAGTTCATAATAATCAAACTCAGGATTTTCCATAACATATTGGATTCTTAATCTATTTAAGTCACATAAGGCGTCTAATATAACCGTCACATCATCATTCAGCTTCGAATATTCGTGAATTCTTTGAGAAAATAATTCCCAAACATCTTTTTGATGAGAGAAATCCAAATATGAATTAGTGAGTTCATATCGAATTTCATCACTAGAAACAATGTAAACATTATCGTGAGTTTCTTTATATTTTCTTGCCCAAGTAGATTTTCCACTTCCAGGTACGGCAGTTAAAATTAATAATTTTTTCATAAAGAGCACCTCGAAATCATGAAACAACTATATTAGAGATCAGACCACCACTAATAGTCTCATTAACAACTCCACCATAGCCTTTTTCATTTCTTAATACCAAATCGATCCTATCGTAGTCTTCAAAGAATGATGCAGATGAAATAGATACATGAATTTTACCATTAGATATATAACATGACTGAGGATAGCAGAAATATCCACCATTACCATCAGAGTAATATGTTAGTCCATCGTTTAAATCTCTAACTGTTCGTCTAACTAAAACAATTGATTTGCAGTTCGAAAGAGCGTCAGGAGTAACATCAAAACTGATATTTGTATAATTATGTTCATATAAGGAATTCATCAAACTGTTATTAAGTGTAAATGTACCATTAATATCAACATTAAATCCATCTAAAGTTTGAGAGTTAATTTTATTAACTGAGAAATATCTAAAGAATTCAATTGTATTTCCAAATGATAGATTTGTTTTATTTTTATTAAATGTATAACAAATTTGCATATTTTCAGTTACACCGTAAACACCTTCATCATCTTGTCTACAATTAATATCTTCATGAGAAGTCAAAATATTTATGTCTTCGCCGCTATCATCAATATCTAAAGTATAAACACCACCATCAACATTTATTCTATTTTCAGGAACGAAAATTGCAGTATCACCTTTGAATACATACAAGTTGTGTCTATTACCTTGAACAGCAACGGAAACACTAGTATATCCTTGATCGAAATATGCCTTTGTATCTTTAAACAAAATGCGGTTCCAGTTATAAGAAACATCATTTGCTTGATAGGTAATTGCGTTATTTGTTGACGAAATAACTGTAAAATTACCAGTTGCCGCGCTTAAAGGAGAAGCTTTAAAAGCTTTAACTTCAGAAATTGTATATTTCGCTTTTCTATAAATTGCACCAGAAGCCCCGTTTTCATCTCTGGCTTGAATGGAAATATATCCACCTTCGCCAGAAAATAAATCCAAAGGTATATCAATATTTGCTTCAACAACTCCATTATGAGAAACTCTATAATCTTTAAAGAACAATTGCCAATCAACTTCGCCTGCTGCATACCATACTAAAGAGCCGACTTTCAGTTCATCAATACTTTCAGCTTTCACTTTTAAGTGTAAGTTTCTATAACCAGATAAAGCTAAATTTTGTAAGTATTCACTATTTAAAGAGAAACCATATTCACCATTAATAGTAAATTCAAGTTCATGATTGTTTAGGTTTAAAGTTGAATCAGCAGAAATTGCATATTTTGCAAAATTAATATCATCAAGAATTTCACTTCCATCAAAATTGCTTCCAGCAGAATAGTAAATATCAGGTTTAATTAATGGGTCTGTTACCAAAATAGGCTGTTCGACAACAATGTCATGAGTATTTTGATAATTTTCTAATTGTGTTCCACTATATTGAGCATAAGCAGGAATTTCATAAGTATTTGTTTTATATTCAGCGCATCCGCTCGCATAATTATGATCAAAATGATTGCTGTGAGAAACCGTATAATAGTCACGACTAGTATACATTGGATTATGATTGAAAAGAGTTCCATGCCAATGGCTGCCTTTGTTATTAACTTTAATTGCATTATGGTGAACATGCCAATTTGATGATGCTTCATCTAAATAGATGACACCCAAACCATTATCAAATTCTAAATAATTATGAGAAATGTCATTAGTTTGAATTCCTTGAGGATTAATAAATCCTCCTAAGACATAAATTGGTCCACCATCAAATAAAGCAGAATCAACTACGTTATAAATTTTATTGTAAGTAATTGAATAATTGTTATGGGCAGAATCAGGAGCGTTGCCTGTCCATCCCCAGCCAGCAGAAATACCTGTATATGTGCCGTTACAAATTGTGTTATGAGAAATATTCAAATTCAAAACATATGTAGCGATAATACCGACTGCACCACAATACATTTTGCCAAATCCATCAACAGTACAGTTGGTAATAGATATATTGCAAGGAATCAAAGAAGCTGTTCTACTATTGTTTTTACTAATAAAAACGCCACAGCCATAAGAATCCAAAATATTACATTTGTCCACATTAACATTATGAATTTGTTCGTTTACGATTAATCCAGTGCCAGCAGAATTCTTAATATTACAATTAATAAAATTACAGAATGAGGAATTTATTTTAACTAAACCTGGTAATTCTTGGGCCCCGCCATTAATAACATTATAGTTAACTGTTGCTTGTGCTTCGTTAAATCCATAAACAAGTGGTTCAACAAAGCTTGATCCATTAAAAGTAATGTTTTTAAAAGTAATTCTTTCAGTCATTCCTTTTGTGTCTAGTATGGTTTGTACGGTAGGAATTACAAAATTGGAAGAATTAATAGAAGCAGGATTTGATGGATAATAATATAAATTACCAGCAATTGGGTCATAGAAATATTCATTTACTTCATCCAATAATTGAAGATTGTTCGCTAAATAGAAATATGGTTCTTCATCTTTATAAACACGGCTATTAACAAAGAAAACGTTACTTGAAGAGTCGTTTAAAGAGATTTTATATTGGCTTTTACTAGAAATAACACTCTTTTCAAAGACGATTGAAGTAGATACACCAATACATCCACCCCATCTTTCTTCTAAAAAAACCAAACAGTTATTAGTCAATGTTTCAGTGGTTCCACCAGCAGAAACAAAGTCGTTTTTCTTAAATTTAAAAATTAAATTTTCATTATCATATAAACCTTGGAAAATGTTGCTTTTTGCAATTTGGGCTCCATTACCATCAACAATTAAATTAGAAAAAGAAAGATTTGTTCCAATTTGTTTTACAAAAATATTCTCTTTATATTCAACCCAGCCACCTTTTGTTATGGAATTACCACCGTAAATTGTTTTACCGTTACCGTTAATAATAATGTCCTTTGAATTTCTTCTTTTACCATTAAAAGATAAAGTATTTGTAATATAGCAGTCTTCGCTTGGTAATTTGATTTCAATTTGATTAAATTTAGCTAATTCAGAATCAGTTAGATTTATAGCTCTTGAATAGGCTTCAGCAAAAGCCTCAGGAGTATTCTCGTTAACAATTATTGTATATGTGTCTAAAGATTTTTTATCTAAACCAAATGAATTAACTTCGCATGTGTATTTAACAGTAATTAAATTAACTGTTACATTGCTATCAGACAAATTTGATAATGAAAAATATGTTGGCTCTTCTTGATTGAAATTGAACGAAACGCCAGAAGTTAGTACATCGTTATATTGATTTGAAGAATAGTATCCATATCCAACGTTTAAAGTAGATGCGCCAGTAAAATTGACTTCAATAGAACAAAGTCCATTTAATTCATTATGATTGATGTCTACGCTATAGAAATTACCAAATGATGCATTTGGCTTCATTATTCCCCAACAGGAATTGGAAGCTAAAAAATTCTCATATTCAAAGGTAATGTTGTTATTATCTCTACTTTTCGCAGCAATAGTACCATTCGAACTAGTGATTTTATTTGCTGTAGAAGAAAAATTAAATGTGTACTCTCCGCCAAGAGAAGTAACACTAAAAAGAAAATCATCAGAAACACTTGAAGCGACAGCAATTGCACCGCTTAAACAAGCAAGAGTAATAATGGAACTAATTATTTTCTTTTTCGGTGGCATATTAATTTTTTGAAGAATGCCTTTTATAAAAGACATCTTCATCCTAACAATAAATAGTATATCGGTATAAAAGGGTATTTTCAAAGAATTAAAAAAGCAGGAATCGAATTCCTGCTTATAATTGATACATTTTGTCAAATAAATTACTTAAAATATCTATTTAACATTGCTTCAAGAGCAGCACCATGGCGTTGTTCATCTTTAGCCATTTCATGAACAGCATCATGAATTGCATCGTAATTAAGAATTTTTGCTTTCTTAGCAATTTCTAATTTTGATGCACAAGCACCATTTTCACCTGCCAACATCTTTTCAATGTTTGCTTTTGTTGAATCTGTAACAACTTCACCTAATAATTCAGCAAATTTAGCAGCATGTTCAGCTTCTTCTTTAGCAACTTGTTCAAATAACATAGCGATTTCAGGATAGCCTTCGCGTAAAGCAACTCTAGCCATAGCTAAATACATACCAACTTCTGAACATTCGCCGCGGAAATGATCTCTACAGCCTTGTAATACTTCATCATCAACACCTTGAGCAACACCAACTTCGTGTTTGCATGCCCATGTTAATGGTCCTTTTGCTTCTTCAACAACAGGTTCTAATTTTGAGAAATCTGCATGACAAATTGGGCAAGATTCGCCTTCTTTAACATCGACAATTTGTCCACAAACTTTACAACGATATTTCATATAAAATTACCTCTCTTTTCTAAAATATTATAATCAATAAATCGACTGAAATACAAAATAAATACACTTTATTTTTAAAACAATTCAATATCTAAACTAGATACAAGTAAATCGATGTTTCTGGAGCAGCTTTATATCCGCAGAAACTGCCTTTGTAATACTCTAAATAAACATTTGATTTACCCGCAAATTGATAACCATCACCAGATTTAGTTATGTCCCAATAAGCAGACCCATTTGATGGAGAAGTTGATGACGAATAGCCAATAGAATAATGAGTGCCATCTATATAATTATATAGATATTTCGAATTAGATTCGTTGAAAATTAAATAACTTCCATCACTTTGTTTTTTAAGTTTGATATTAGGTAAAGTCTCTGCTGTAGTTAAAGTTTTCTTATCAGCTGATGGCGATACATCTAAACCTAAAATATACCAAGGCAATGATTCAGATTTAGTGTTACTACTAAGCGCGTACCAAGGGCCAGTTGAAGATGCAGCATTTACGATTGCGATATTCTTTCCGTCAACGCCTTCTAGTGTTGTTAAGTTATGAGTAGTTGCTGTACCAGTTTCACTTTCTCCACCAGTCTCACTACCGCCGCCAGTTTCAATATCATCAACACTGGAAATTAATCCATTGTCATTCCAAATCCAACTTGCATATTCTGGATGGTCGACGAATGGGTTTCTACCAAATCCTTGAGAATACAAATAATTATTAATTTGTTTTTCGATAGCATTAGGTTTATATAATAAATTCCATTTTAACAATGTTTTTAATGTACCCATTGTGTTTGAAGAAGTCGAATCAGAAGGATTATTCGAAAGTGATAATCCGAGATTGTAATATCTACAAGCTGCATACAATGCAACACGTGCAGATTCACCTCTTGCTCCTTCAAATCCTAATGAGGCAGGATCCCACTCATTAGAACGAGTGTTTCCATAGAAATTGTTTCCACGAGCAGAGTTATCAGAAGTTAAAGTTGGCCTGATGACAAATGGGTCAGTCTCAATTTGGCCTCCGCCACGAGAATTTGGCCAAGTATGTTCTCTATTACAACTACTTGTAGTTGTTGTTACTTTAGTATCGTGATAAAAAGGAACAAAAGTTGATGATGATGGATTAGGATAGGCCGCCGCTTTAGCACCAACCTCTAACATTGATTTATAAGATGTTGTTTTACTACCATGTTTATCAATTTGAGCTTTTAAGTCATTTCTTAATGAAGCACCAAATAAGCCTCTACTTACATCCCAATATGAATCAGAAACAATAGGATCGATATCAGTGGAACTTCCACCTTGCGAGCTTGAAGAATCAGAAGAAGTGTCTTTGCTGGTATCTTCACTTGTATCATAACTATATTCACTTGTGTCTTCTGATTTATCAGAAGTTTCACTAGATTCTGAAGTTAATGATGTGCCTTCATGATTTGAATTTTCATTTGAAGAATTTGAACTTGAATCACCTAATGGAGAGCAAGATGCAACTAACAAAGAAAATAAAGTCAAAATAAATAAATGCTTTTTCATAATTAATCACCACCGATATATTAACAATTTGTTAAAAATTTTTCGACATAATCTTTAAAGAAAGACTCCCATTTTTCATTATTTCTAAAATATGACATGCCATGATCTGCATTATCTATTCCCACTAATTGAATTGAAGGATTGGCTTTAACAATCTCTTCACTCATATAATAAGGAACAAAAGTATCTTCTTTTCCATGAATAATTCCAATTGGAATTTTTGCTTCTTTTACAGTATTAATAGCGGTCGTTTCATTGAGTCTAAAGTGTCCAAATAAAAATGCACCGCTAAATAAAATAATGGAAGCCAAAAACCATGGGACTCCCATTTGTTTTGATACCTTTTTGACAATTGCTTTTGGAGAAGAAAAAGGACAATCAACTAACATCATTTTTACATTATTTGGTAAGTCTTGATCCAAGCACATTAAACAAGTAGAAGCACCCATAGAAATGCCAAGCAAACCAATTTTAGTATCACTTCCAAATCTATTTTTAACAAAGTTAATCCATGTAATAACATCTTTTCTTTCCTTAACGCCAAAGGATAATGTTTTGCCATCAGAAAGACCACTACCTCTTTGATCAACGACCAAAGCATTGCACTTATTTTTTAAAGTAGATTGAAGACCACCTGCCATATCTCTGATTCCAATTCCTTTATATCCGTGAAATTGAATTAATACAGATGCTTTTTCATCATAAAGATATAATCTTGCTGCCAATTGCTTACCATCGAATGTTTTGACATAAACTTGTTCGAATGGAATAGACATAGCTCTCTTAATTAGATTTATCTCATCTTCTACTAAATCGTCATATCCAGGGCCTTCTAAAACAGCGAACGTCCTATCTGTTTTCTTGACATTATTATAAAAAGCTAATCTATATCCAATATAAGCAGATAAAAAATATAAAAAGATTAAAGCTGCAATTACAATCAATACAATAAATATCGGTTTCATACTTTTATTTTATAAACATTAAATTAAAAATCAAATAGTACCAACGCATAAAATACGTTGTACTGACTAAACCCTATAAGGGCTAATACTCCACAGACCCTCAAGGGTCATATGTGGACTGACAACCGTGATTCTCACTCTAGCTACCCTTAAAAGGGTCTTTATATTCTTT
>JAZRYE010000025.1:0-14291 GCA_045600585.1 Bacilli bacterium
CAATAGTTTGGCTAACTCCATTTATTTCAATAGGTGCAGTGAACTTAAAGAAAATCGCGATTAAAAGAATAATCATCGAAAAGATTTTTACTCTAGGATCAAGACGATGAATAAATGAATCATAAGGTACATATTTACCAAGAGTTAAATTCTTCATATTACTTCACTCTCCCTTCAACAATAGCTTTGGCAAGAGTTTTAGTATCTTTTACTTTTGCTAAATCGATATGATAACCAGCTTTATTTAATTCTTTTGCAAAATGAATGCATTTTGGTTCTTCAATAGATAATAAAGAAAGAATACTTTCATCTAAGAATAATTCATGTGGCTTACATTCTTTTAAGATTTTACCTTTTCCTAAAACAACTACATCACTTCCGTATTGAATGACATTATCCATATCGTGAGTGACCATAATAATTGTTGTACCAGATTGATAAATCTTTAAGAATAATTCCATCATTTCTCTACTACCTTGAGGATCAAGACCTGCAGTAGGCTCATCTAAAATTAAAATAGATGGCTTTAAAGTAATAATACCTGCGATTGCAACTCTTCTTTTTTGTCCTCCAGATAATTCAAAAGGACTTCTTTCATAGAAGGATTCATCTAAACCGACTAAATCTAAAGCTTCCTTAGCTAAAGCAATTGCCTCTTCTTCACTATAGCCAAAGTTTTTAGGACCAAAGGAAACATCCTTTAAAACTGTTTCTTCAAATAATTGATATTCTGGAAATTGAAAAACAAGTCCAACACTTTTTCTTAATGTTTTAATATCTTGGACTTTTTTTAGCATTTCCTTATCTTCACGATATTTTTTCTTATAATTTTTAGTATCTAATTTATTCGCAACAATAAATCCATTAACGTCAACTTCGCCACTAGTTGGAATTAATAAAGCATTAATTTGTTGAACTAATGTTGATTTACCACTACCTGTATGGCCAATTACGCAAGTAAATGTTCCATCATTAATTGTTAAATTGATATCTTCTAATGCACTACTTGAGAAAGGTGAGTTTGGTGAATAAATATAATTCAAATGTTTAAAAACTACTGACATAATTTCTTCACCATCTCTTTCTCATCTAATGTATCCAAATGACAACCTAATGCATCAAGTTCATCCTTTAATTGATAAACAAAAGGAACATCAAGATTCATCTTTACTAATTCTTCTCGATTAGAGAAAACATTTTCTGGAGTATCATTATACTTGATTTCTCCATGATTAATACAAATAACTCGATCTGAATCATAAGCTTCTTCAATATCATGAGTAATTGATAAAATTGTTAAATTTGGATTTTCTTTTCTTAATGTTTTAACTAAATCTCTAATTTCTTTTTTACCCTTAGGATCAAGCATTGCGGTTGATTCATCCATGATAATTAAATCTGGTTGCATTGCTAAAACACCTGCAATTGCAACTCTTTGCTTTTGTCCACCAGAAAGAGAAGTTGGTTCTTTATCTAAGAATTCTTCCATACCAACCTTTTTTGCATATTCTAAAATAATTGCATCCATATCATCATGAGGGACGCAATGATTTTCTAAACCAAAGGCAATATCATCTGCAACTGTAGATCCTGTAAATTGGTTATCAGGATTTTGGAAAACAAGTGATATTTTGTTTCTAATTTGATTAACACTTTTTTCATTAAGTTCTATTCCATCGACAATTATTTGGCCATCACTTTTTTTAAGCAAACCAATTAGTAGTTTAGCTAATGTTGATTTGCCAGATCCGTTATGTCCGACGATGGAAACATATTTGCCTTTTTCAATGTAAAAAGAAACGTCAATTAACGTTTGTTTTTCACCAGTATAGGCAAATGATAGGTTTTTAACTTCAACGATTTTCACGAGGTGTATTATAACATACTCGGTAAAATAGACAATTATTGTCTTTTTTAATTAGGGTGTTTAATGATTCCATAAGCCTTGCTCAGTTTCACTTGCAAAGATTTTCTTGTTGAATAGATTCTTGATTTTGAACACTTTAATTTTTTTGAAATATGTTCTACTTCAAAGCCCATCAAAAGTAGGTTTAAAACTTTTTGTTCAAAATCAGTGATAATTTGCTTTTCTAGTAGCTCTTCAGTCATTTCCTTATAGGTAATGAGACTATATATCTTTCCATCTTCTTCTCCAAGAACATTTGAGATACAAGTAAACTCTGCTTCATTCAGGTTATCAATTGATAATCCAACAAATCCTTTTGCGCCCATCAAATAAGAATTTTCTTGAAGATATTTCAACATGTCTCGTAAAGCAATCTCTTTCCAATAGGCATAAAACATATGCCCAGTTCCATTAAAGTTTTTAACAGCAACAATTAATGATTCAATGCAAACTGTAAATAATTCTTGTCTTGTTACTCCACCAGTATTTACAGCGTCAAAATACTTATTTGCTAATACGCATGCATATTTAGCATACCTTTGGTAAAGTTTAGCAAAATCGTAAGTATTTCCTTTTTGCACGCTAAAAATTAGCTCCGCTTCGGAACTATCATTCTTTTTCATTATGAATTCTCCCTTATTGTTTATTTATACGAGAGAAATCCTATAGATTAAGTTAAATTAATTACGAATTTTAGCTAATAATATGCCAGCAGCAACTGAGGCATTTAAAGAGTTAACATGTCCATATTGTGGAATTTTAACAATATAATCAGAATTCTTTAATACGAGAGAAGAAACTCCGTTTCCTTCGCTGCCAATTACAACAGCTGTTGGAAAGTCATATTTAAGATCTTGATAATTAATAGTTGCACTACCATCTGTAGAGACAACCCAATAGCCTTCATCTTTTAATGTTCTAATTGCATTATTTAAGTTGCTAACTAATGCGACTGGTATGTAATTGATTGCACCAGCAGAAGTCTTAGCAACAGTAAAATTTAATGGAACTTGATTATGTTTAGGGATAACAACTCCAACAGCACCAAAAACATCAGCGCTTCTAAGAATTGCACCTAAGTTTTGTGGATCGTTTATTCCATCTAATAAAACAATAATCTTTTTATCAAGCTTTCTTCCTTTAATAATAAGTTCATCTAAAGAGATGTATTGATAAGGTTTGATTTCAGCAGCAATACCTTGATGAACACCTTTACAAAGAGCATCTAATTCTTTATTTGAGACAAATGAATAAGGAATATGGTTATTTTCAAGTTTTTCTAAAACAGATTTATCTTGAAAACCAGTAGCAACATAAACTTTTTTAAGTCTATTACTACCGAGGGCTTCTTTAATAGGATTTCGTCCGTATATTAGGCTTTCGGGAGAAATATTCATATAGGTTCCTATTATAAAATATGCTTATCCATTAAAACCTTACGTAATTCATCACTACGAGCGAAGTCTTTGATGGCTTTGCTTTCTAAATATTGGTTATATAAATCTTTATCTTCATCACTTAACTTAGTGTATGTAATGTCGAGCCCAAGAACATAGAACATATCAGTAAGTGTTTTGAAGAGATTATTGAGTTTTTCTAAATCAATTTCACGAGAACGAATTGTTTGATTTGCTTCTTTGATAACATTGAACATTTCTGCTAATGCATTCGCGGTATTTAAATCATCTGCCATTGCCTTAACAAAGTTTTCAATGTAGGTTGGTTTGCCATTTTCAATATCAACACCTTTTACTTGAAGTTGAAGAGCCATTTGTGAATAAGCCATTTGGATCTTTTTCACGTTTTGTTGAGCAGCTAAAACTGTGTCATCTGTGAAGTTGACAGGTTGACGATAATGTGCAGAAAGAATTACTAATCTAGAAACAGGTCCTCCATGCATTTCAATCATATCTTTAGCAAAGACGACATTGCCTAATGACTTAGACATTTTTTCATTACCAAAATTGATGAATGCATTATGCATCCAATAATTAGCAATTTTATTGCCATGCATTGCTTCAGCTTGAGCTATTTCATTTTCATGATGAGGGAATTTTAAGTCGTATCCTCCACCATGAATATCAATGTAATGATCAGGGAAAATTGTATCAATCATAACACAGCATTCAGTATGCCAGCCTGGTCTACCTTTACCCCATGGTGATTCCCAATTGATACCCTCAGTTGTAGTTTTCCATAATGCGAAATCTAATGGGGATTCTTTTTTAGAATTTTCTTCAATTCTAGCCCCGACAACCAAGTCATCGACATTAATGCCAGAAAGAGAACCATAATCTTTGATTTTGGTAACTCTAAAATAAACATCACCATCAACTACATAAGCAGCATCTAATTTAATAAGTTCTTCAATATAATGAATAATAGCTTGAATATATTCAGTAACCTTAGGAGTAATACTTGGAACCATACTACCAATTGCTTGAGTAGTTTTCTTAAATTCAGATATATAGAATTCTGTTAATTCTTTTTCTGTTTTATTTTCTTTCTTAGCTTCTTTGATGATTTTATCATCGACATCAGTGAAATTAGATACATAGGTAACATCATATCCAACATAAGATAAGAAACGTCTTAATGTATCAAATACAACGACAGGACGCATATTTCCAATATGTGGATAGTTATAAACTGTAGGTCCACATACATACATAGATACCTTTCCTTCATGTAAAGGATGGAATTCTTCTAATGAGTTCGTTAATGAGTTATAAAATTTAATTTGCATATTATTTCTCAAACTTTCTAGCAATTCTTTAACTTATTAATAAGTAAAAGCCCACGATTATTTTAGAGATTAAAATTTGTATTATCAATAGTATATTGATTTAAGGCAACTCCATGAATAAAAAAACTACACATATATCATGCACATATGTAGTTTAATTTGGTAGATTGAATTTATTTGATTTTCATTCCATCTTTAAACGCATTTCCAACGCGTTTTTCAATAACGTAATATCCTGCATCAAAGGCTGAAAAACAAATAGCTTTAAGTTTTGATGGATCGATTCGACCAGCATCATTCAAAACGCTTTCATCAGCAGTAATGTTAACAATATCACCAACAAGATATGTTGTGCCATTTTCATCAATGCATCTCACTGCTTTGCATTCAAGAGTTACTGGCAATTCTTCAAAATATGGAGCGTCGACATTTTCTGATTTTTTAGCTGTCCATCCGCATTTGGAAATTTTGTCAATTTCTTTACCCGATGCAATACCGACATAATCAGATGCAACTAATGTATTTTCAGTTGCAAAACTAACAGTAAATGCTTTTCTTTTAACAATATTTTCAGTTGTTTGATGATCGCTTGATAGACAAATGAAAATTTGATTAGTGTCATAAGAACTTCCCCATGCGGCATTCATTGCGTTTGCTCTATCATCATCATTATATGTACCAATAATTAATACAGGTGCAGGATACACCCAAGATTGTTTTCCAAAATTCTTTCTCATAATTGCTCCTTTATTATCTATATCTATATTATATTTATTTATAAATAGTATTGACAAGTTCGTATACGAACATTAACATATTATGGACTTTGTAAGAAGGGAGTAATTATGGATTTAAATGATAAATGCAATGACCCATTGTTCTTGATAAGAAAAATCACTAAATTGCTCAACTGTAATTTAACAAAAGAATTAGAGACATTAGGATTAACAGCTCAACAAGGAAGAGTTCTGTTATTCATAGGTGGTTTGACCTGTTTCAAAAAAGAAAACATCCATCAAAAAGACATCGAAGAAATGCTCGAACTATCTAAATCAACTGTATCTGGCCTTATGGATAGATTAGAAGAAAAAGAATTGATTAATCGAATTCCAGTTTCCAACTCATGCAACATAGTATTAACAGGAAAAGCTATCAGCATGTTAAAAGAAATAGAAAAGAATAGAGCAGAACATAGAGCAAGTGTTCTTCAAAACATTACTGATGAAGAAAAAACGTTCCTAATAAATATATTAAATAAGATTATAGATAATATGAAAGGAGAGGAAAAATGTTAAAAAAGATCAAAAGAATTATTAAAAGTGTCCGTGAATACAAAAAGTTCGCGATTATAACTCCATTATTCATGATTGGTGAAGCTGCAGTTGAATGCGCACTACCATTCGTTATGTCTAAAATGGTTGATAAAATTGAAGGTGCTACAAGTGTTTCAACAATTTTACCTTATATACTCATCGTCGTAGCGATGGCAATATTCTCAATTACATTTGGTATTTTAGGAGGTGTCTTTGCTTCAAAAGCATCTGCGGGTTTTGCTAAAAACTTAAGACATGATATGTATGAGAAGATTCAATCATTCTCTTTTGAAAATATTGATAAATTCCATTCTTCTTCATTGGTTACTAGAATGACTACTGACGTTTCTTCAGTTCAACAAGCATTCCAGATGTGCATCAGAATTGTTTTTAGAGCCCCATTAATGCTCATTTTCTCTATGATTATGGCATTTGCAACAGGTGGCAAAATGGCATGGGTATTCGTTGCTGTTATCCCATTGATTGCAATTGGTTTTGGTTTAATCATTAAGTTTGCAATGGGCATCTTCAGAAAAGTCTTTAAGAGATATGATGCAATGAATGAATCTGTTCAAGAAAACGTTTCTGGTATTAGAGTAGTTAAATCATTTGTTAGAGAAGATTATGAAATTAATAAATTTAACGCAACTTCTGATTCATTAACAAAAGACTTTATTAAAGCAGAAAAGATTGTTGCTTTAAATAATCCAATAATGAATACAACCATTCATCTAGTTAATATCTCAATCTTCTGGTTTGCTTCAATGTTAATCACTGAATCAGCTGCATGGCATTTGGAAGATGGCAAAAAAGTCATCGACTGGGGTGAATTATCAGTCTCACAAATGTCTGCTTTATTAACATACGGTATCCAAATTTTAATGGCTATTATGATGGTTTCAATGATCATGGTCATGTTATCAATGTCATTAGAAGGTGTTAGACGTATTTCTGAAGTTCTTGAGGAAGAACCAACAATTCATGATCCAGAAAATCCTATTATGGAACTAGATGATGGTTCAATTGATTTTAATAATGTAAATTTCAAATATGCAAAAACTGCTGAGAAAAACACATTAGAAAATATCAATATCCATATTAAAAGTGGACAATTTATTGGTATTTTGGGATCTACAGGTTCTGGTAAAACATCATTAGTAAACTTAATTTCTAGACTTTATGACATTACAGAAGGCGAACTACTTGTTGGAGGTCACCCTGTCAATCAATATGACTTAAAAGTATTAAGAGATTCAGTATCTGTTGTTTTACAAAAGAATTTCTTATTTACAGGAACAGTTGCCGAAAACTTACGTTGGGGTAATAAAGAAGCTTCAATGGAACAAGTAATTAAAGCAGCTAAAATTGCTCAAGCAGATGAATTCATCATTGCTCATAAAGATGGTTATGACAGAATGCTTGAATCAGGTGGTACAAACGTATCAGGTGGTCAAAAGCAAAGATTATGTATTGCTAGAGCTATTTTAAAAGAACCAAAAATCTTAATCTTAGATGACTCAACTTCTGCAGTTGACACTAAGACAGATAGATTAATTAGACAAGGATTGAAGGATGATATTCCTACAACCACAAAGATTGTCATTGCACAAAGAATTTCTTCAATCGAATCCGCTGATCAAATCATTATCATGGATGATGGTAAGATTGACGCAATCGGAACACACGAAGAACTCCTTAAGGATAATAAGATTTATCAAGAAGTGTATTACACTCAAAATCAGAAAGGAGCGGAATAATTATGCCACCAGTAAGAATTAGAGAACGTGGACGCGCTAAAAAAGGCACAATCAAACGTTTACTTGTCATTTTATTTAAGAACTTCCCAGTTCAATTAATTACTGTTGCTATATGTTTAATTTATAACATCTTCAGTAATCTTGCTTCTTCTATTTTCGTTTCATCTATTACTGAAGTATTAACTAGAGCAATCACTGATAATACTTCTGGTGAAAATGCATTTAATGCTGCATTTAAAGGAAGCTATGAAACATCAATTATGGGCGTTCATTTTGATACAAACATCACCAAATTATTAATTGGTTTAGGTATCATTTACGCTATTGCTGTATTCGCTTCTTGGTATTGGAATAGAACCATGGGTATCACTACTCAAAAATTCATGAACCTTTTCAGAAAGAAAATGTTCAATAATATGGAAAAGTTACCTGTTAAATATTTTGATACACATGCACATGGCGAAATCATGTCACTATATACAAACGATATTGATACAGTTAGACAATTTGTCTCTCAATCTTTACCATCAATGTTCCAAACTGGCTTAACAGCAATTGGCATTATTGTATTAATGTTTACAAGTTCTATTTGGTTATCACTCGTTGTTTTAGGTGGAACAGTTGCTATGTTCTTCAATACTAAGGTTATTGGAGGAAGAGCAGGTAGATACTTCATTAAACAACAAATCGCAATTGCTAAAACTGAAGGTCATATTCAAGAAGCCATGAAGGGTTTAAAAGTTATTAAAGTCTTCACTCATGAAAAAGAATCAGAAGCTCAATTTGACGCATTAAATGAACAATTATGTAAAGATATGACTGAAGCTAATATCAGCGGTAATATCATGATGCCAATCAATGGCAACATTGGCAACTTCGTTTATGTATTTGTCGCTGCCTTAGCTTGTACTTTATATGTCACGCATGCTAAAAACTTATCATTTGCCGGATTACAAGAGCTTGAAACAGCAGATTTCTATAAATTAATCGTTGCATTCTTAATGTATGCAAGAATGTTCTCAAATAACGTATCTCAATTCTCACAAAACGTCACATTCATTGTTATGGGTATGGCTGGTGCTTCTAGATGTTTTGATTTAATTGATCAAGTTCCAGAAGCTGATAACGGATACGTTACATTAGTTAACATTAAATACAATGAAGATGGTTCATTTGTTGAAACAAAAGAAAAGACTAGATATTATGCATGGAAACATCCACATAGTGCAGATGGAACAATTACATACACCGAATTAAAAGGCGATATCGTATTAGAAAATGTCGACTTCGGATATGTTCCTGAAAGAATTGTTTTACATAATGTTAGTATATATGCAAGACCTGGTCAAAAAATTGCTTTCGTTGGTGCTACAGGTGCAGGTAAAACCACTATTACTAACTTAATTAATAGATTCTATGATATTGCCGATGGCAAGATTAGATATGATGGCATCAACATCAACAAGATTAAGAAAGATGATTTAAGAAAGTCATTAGGTATTGTTTTACAAGATGTTAACTTATTTACCGGAACAGTAATGGATAACATTAGATATGGTAGATTAGATGCGACTGATGAAGAATGTATTGAAGCAAGTAAGATTGCAAATGCTTATGACTTTATTACAAGACTTCCACAAGGATTTAACACGATGTTAAATGGTGATGGTAGCAACTTATCACAAGGTCAAAGACAATTATTATCAATTGCAAGAGCGGCTGTTGCAGATACTCCTGTCATGATTCTTGATGAAGCAACTTCTTCTATTGATACAAGAACAGAAAAATTGGTCCAAGCTGGCACAGATAAATTAATGGAAGGAAGAACTGTATTTGTTATCGCTCATAGATTATCAACAGTTCAGAACAGTAATGCAATTATGGTTCTTGATCACGGCAATATTATTGAACGTGGTACCCATAATGACTTAATTGCTCAAAAGGGTACATACTATCAGTTATATACCGGTGCATTTGAATTAGAATAATTGAATTCTCAAAAATCTAGATGTCTCGATTTGAGACATCTTTTTTGTTATAATCGAGCACATGAAAAAGATTATATTTGTGTGTCATGGAAACATCTGCCGCAGTCCTGCTGCAGAAATTATTGCAAAAGCATATTTAAAAGAAGTAAATAGAGAAAACGAATTTGAAATTACTTCAATGGCGGTTTCTTTAGAAGAAATAGGTAACGATATTTATCCTCCAATGAAAGAAGAATTAAGAAACGAAGGAATTCATTATGAAAGACATTATGCTTCTAGAATTGGCCAAAATGACTATGAAAAAGCAGATTACATCTTTTACATGGACTCAAGTAATCTATCTTATCTAAATAGATTAATTAATAACCATAAAAACATAATATTCCCTATTAATAATTGGACTCCATCAATCAGTCACATTGAAGATCCGTGGTACACAGATAGATACAAAAAAGTATGCACAGAAATCAAACAGTGCATACTTGATATATTTAAGAATATATAGATTAAGCTAAACGCAATTTGATAAAGCCAGTAGAGTTTAATTGTTCTTTATTAGTAGCATCAGCACCTAAGCCACTTTGAGCAGATAATTCAAGTCCGCTGGAAGCAGCAATAACAAGCTTAATCTCAGGCTTAATAGTTGGAGAAGCTAGAAGCGTTGTGAAGTCAAAGACAATAGCTTGATTTTCTTCGTCGACAATCATTGTTTCGCTTGTAGTAAGTTCGCTTAATAAACCAAATACATAATCTACTAATGTCGAAGATACACTCATGTTGCCATAGAAAACGCTTTCATCTGCAGCTTTAAATATCAATTTATTGTTTTCAGCAGAATAAACTTCCATATCGAATATCAATGATGTTCCAAAGCCATTGAAATTAATATCAATTACAAAGTAGACATGGTTATTAATTAAATTACAATAGAAGTTATCAACCATAATATAGTTAGCTTTATAACCATTTTCTGTATTTCTATGCAATAAATAAGTAGTACCAATTAATCTTTGCGATCTAAGGAAGGCGTTAATTTCATCTTCTGTTAATAAACAAAGTTCACCACCAGAAATATCTGCAATGGTTTTGTTATTAATTGTTTCTACCATCATATCATCAATATTTTTTGATTCCGGTAATTCAAAGCCCTTATATTCTTCTTTATTTCCCCATGAAGTTGGTAGAGCAAATGTATCGACAATGCTTTGATCATCTATAGATAATTTTTCATAGCCATAGACAAGATATTTAAATGCGAGTTCAATATCTTTAACAGCAACATAGTCATTATCAATCCAAGAAAGAAGAGATTCTCTAGCTGAATTTGTTTTAGAAGAATAATCAACTAATTTATCTGGTGTGCAATAGAATTCATTAGTGCCAAAGTTTTCTAAAGAAATATCAATTCCTAATGAATTATTTGTTACAAGAGAATATTCAATATCATTACTTAATACTGAATTAAGCAAAGCAGATACTAATGAATCAGATTCAGAAGAATCTTTTAATGCCATATTAGAAACATCCTCAACAATAAATCTTTTTGGATATACTAATCTAAGTTTTTCAAGTTCAGCAGTCATATGAATGCCATTATTTTCGAAGATGTCATTAATTGTATTATTATCAACATGATTATTTAAAATGTTACGTGCAACGCCTTGAACTCCAACTCTTCCAAGATCAATTTTTTTAATTTCAAAAACAACATTGCTTCCGTCATCAACTAAGTTTGTTTCTAATGTAATTGTTGATTTAAAGAAAGCTGCATGAGCTTCTAACTTGAATGTATATTTTGTTCCATTAATTTTACAATATAATTGGTCAATAAAATTGTTTGCCTGTGATGGTAAATTAGACATTAATCCATGAATTAATGTATTAATATCTTCTTCTGATAGATTTACTTGCAAATCATGCTTTGTTTCTGTTTTATCTAAGCAATCAACAATTGCCCTATTAGCAAAAGTCTGAACAGTTTCATCTTCGCGATAATTAACTTTTTCTCCACCAGGTACATAAAATAAAGCAAATACGAGAACTGGAGGTAATATAAATAAAACAAAGACAATGATGAGAGGTATCCACCATTTCTTTTTCTTTTTCTTCTTTTTTTCTTCCATAATTAAAACCTATCCTATAATGCAAATAATACTAATTCCATTGATGAACTTGAACTACTCATTGATTTTTGAATAGCGCCAAAACCACCAGCAACAAGGAATATGAATGTTCCAATTGCAACAAGCGTTACTAATATTGAAAAAACGATATAAACAATATTAATAATTTTAATTGGCGTGCTATTTGTACGTTTGACATTAATAGAAGATACAATCAAAGATGGTATGCCAATTAACAAATTTATAGCGCACATAATAAGTATAAATATTAATAATATAATAATCGCAAAACCAACGCCAAAAACTGCTCCAACAGCTTCAGCGGCGTTTTCTGCATGATTATTATTAAGAACACTGATTGACGCGTTCAAAAACATAACAATGTACATAGAAGATACAATTGCTATAGTTAAAAGTATACCAAAGGCTATTGTTGAGCCTAATCTTTTACCTGATTTAGCCATATAAAGTCTCCTTTATTAATTTCTATCATTATATATGAAAATAATTTACTTATACACTATTATTAATTTGCATTGATTATTTACAAATAATAAAATTATTTAGGTTAGAGGTATTTGTTATGATTGAACAATTAAAAACAGGATTCTTTTTAAATCATAAAAAAGAAGCAGAACTTTTCCTTGATTGCGGAGGTAGATTTGAGGTTTTAGGTAATCATACCGATCACAATCATGGCTTATGTATCGCTGGAACTTGTTCATTAAAAATAAATGCTGCAGTATCAAAAAGAAATGATTTAGAAGTTCATTTTGTTTCAAAAGGCTTTAGTCCATTTGTCATTAACTTAGAAGATTTAGAAAAGAAGGAAGAAGAAAAAGAAGCATCAGAAGGATTAATTAGAGGTATTGCTAGATACTTAAAAGATAATTCTTACAATATAGGTGGCTTTGATGTATATATGGAATCCACTGTTCCAGCAGGAGCAGGTGTTTCTTCAAGTGCAGCTTTCGAACTACTTGTCGGTCAAATCTTTAATGTATTATTCAATGAAGGAAAAATCGAAAAATTAGTTTTATGTAAGGCTGGTCATTTTGCAGAAAGAAATTTCTTTGGCAAAAAATGTGGCTTATTAGATCAAATAGGTGTTGCTTATGGAGGATATGCCTCAATTGATTTTAAAGATGAAGCTAATCCAGTTATTGAATCTTTAAAAATCGATATGACAGGATATCATTTTGTCATTGTTAATTCCGGTGGCAGTCATGCGGATTTATCGGATTTATATTCGCAAATCCCTGCTGATATGCTCGATGTCGCTCATGAAATGGGACATAACTTTTTAAGAGAAGGAACAAAAGAAGAATTATTAAAGCACAAAGGTTCTTTATCTTCTCGTGCATATGATAGAGCAATGCATTTTTATAATGAAAACGAAAGAGTTATTAAAGCTAAAGAATATATTAAAAATGGTAACATACAGGGATTAATTGATATGATGAACGCTTCTCGAATTTCATCCACTGAATTACTAAAAAATATGTATGTAAATAAAATTGAAGGCTCACCAGTTGAAGCGTGTAATTTAGTATTAGAAGCAAGTGAAGGTAAGGCTGGTGTTAAGATTAATGGCGGTGGATTTGCTGGAAGCGTTATTTCCTTAGTGCCAGATGCATATTTAGATAAAGTCACAAATAAAGCAAAAGAAAGATATGGAGAACATAATGTCCATGTCATCAATATTAGAAATGTTGGGCCTAGCTTTATTCAAGAATAAGACCACCGAAATAATACAAAAAACAAATTCTAGAGCTTATTTTCATTGCCAATAAATAGTAATAGAGGTTAACTTAAGTAGAAAATGGATTATGCTTTATTTTAATACAATACAAAAATTCAAGTTATACTTATTTTGCACTGAACTGGCGCTTAAAAGATCGAGAAGTATTTCTTGAGTATTAAATTGATGCCACCAATTTCATTATAATTTCAGCAATTCCTCAAGTTTCTTTATCAATTTTTGTTCATCCTTATTAAATTCAGTAATCCTGTATTCAATCTCTCCTATATGTAGTACTGTAGTTGTTTCCATTAACACACCTCCTACTATATAGGTAATTTCAGGTATAGAAAGTTCGTGTTTTTTCGAAAATTTCTTAAAAAAGGCAAATGTTTTGTAAACAAGATAAGAGTGGCATCAATCTGCATCAGTCCAATCTTGTAAACAAGATAAGAATAGCCACAGTTCTGTGGCAGCAGCTTATACCCTCGTATGTTTAGAAACTGGGATGCCCAGCTTACATATAAAAAGCAGGAACTCCAATCAAGGAATCCCTGCTATGTGTCAAGTAGAGTTAGTTTTGTTAATATTAATATTTATCTCTATTATTTATAATAATATCTATCGAATCTTTTGTCATAAAATCGTTTGTATACCCCGTATCAGAATCAAAGTTAATGTGATGCAATCCTTTTTCATTTTTTAATTCCAATAAAG
>JAZRYE010000026.1:0-33955 GCA_045600585.1 Bacilli bacterium
TCCATGGATACACCTCCTGTTAAATCAAACGGTTGTCAGCCTTTTTGATTATAACATGAGGTTTTTTTCATAGCAGAAAGCTTTCTATTCTCACGTGCATAGCACCCGGTTTTTATCTCAACTACGTTTCGATAATAAAAACGATTCTAATGAATCGTCTCTATTATATCAGTTATATAAAATTATTAAAATAATTTTTCTTGATGTACGATTTGCAAATGCTTATAAGCTCTAGAAGTTGCAACTCTACCACGAGGAGTTCTATCAATCATACCAAGCTGTAACAAATATGGTTCATAAACATCTTCTAAATTATCAACTTCCTCACCGACAGCATTGGCTAAAGTTTCAAGACCTACTGGTCCACCATTAAATCTCTCGATAAGTGTTTTTAAATAACGGATATCAACATCATCTAAGCCAATAGAATCAACTTTCAAAGCATTTAATGCTTTAACTGTGGTTTCTAAATCAATATTGTCTCTGCCTTCATAGTTAACAAAGTCACGAACTCTTCTGAATAATCTATTCGCAATACGAGGTGTACCACGAGAACGTTTTGCGATTTCAATAGCTGCTTTTTCTTCAATTTTGCAATTGAATACTTTTGCAGTTCTTTCAACGATTTGTTTGACCTCATCTTCAGTATAGAATTGAAGCTTTTCAGAAATGCCAAATCTAGCTCTTAAAGGCGATGAAAGATTGCCTGCTCTAGTTGTTGCTCCGATTAAAGTAAAAGGAGGTAAATCAAGAGTTAAAGCACGAGCGGATGTGTCTCTATTAATAACGATTGAGAACTTAAAATCTTCCATTGCTGTATATAAAGACTCCTCGACTACTCTTGGCAAACGATGAATTTCATCGATAAACAAGACGTCACCCGGTTGTAAATCGGAAAGAATTGCAGCCAAATCTCCTGTTTTCTCTAATGATGTTCCACTAGCGATATGTATATTTGCGTGCATTTCATTTGCTATAACAAATGCAAGTGTTGTTTTTCCTAATCCTGGAGGGCCATAAAAAAGAATATGATCAAGAGGTTCATCTCGATGTAAAGCAGCACCAATAAAGATTTTTAAATTTTCTTTAAGGTCATGCTGTCCAATATATTCTTTTAAAGCCTGAGGACGTAAAGAGGTCTCTTCTTGGGCTTCTAATTTGTTTGGCGAAGCATCTAATAGTCTAGACATAATTACTTAGTCCTCAATTTGCTTAATGCAATTCTTAAAACATCTTCAGTAGATGCATTAGGTTCATTAATAGTTGCTAAAACTCTATCAATAGCAGCACCTTTGAATCCAAGCTCTTTTAAAGCATCATAAACTTCTTCATACATCTTAGGATTACCTTTACTGCCATCAGTTAATTGGCCTTTTAGGTCAAGAATAATTTGGCCTGCTGCTTTAGCTCCAATACCTGGAAGTTTCTTCAAATAAGCAACATTGTTGCTTGCAATTGCAGCAACGACATCTTTTGGATTAGTTGCAGATAAAGCATTAATGACTGTTTTTGGGCCTAATCCTTTAACTTTAATTAAAGACTCAAAAACTTTCTTTTCATCTTGAGAAAGGAATCCGACCAAATATTCTTCATCTTCACGGATTACATTATACGTATATACCACTACTTCATTTCCAATAGCGAATTGATCAATATGGGAAACTAATACTTGATAGCCGACATCATGAACATCAATAACAACTGAATCTTCTAAAATAACTGCTACCTTACCTTTAAGAAAATAAATCATCAGGTCTCCTCCTTAAAAAATAAATATAAAAAAGATAATAATTAATAATATTAATACTGCAGATAAAACAGAAGAAAATAAAACTATATCAAATTTATCTTTATCCATAATTTATCTAACATATTCAAAGGAGAAGTCATCAAGAATAACTGTATCTCCATCATCTGCACCCATTTCTTCAAGAACATCATCAACTTTAAGTTTTCTTAATTTAGTTAATAAAATCATCATACCGTCATCAGTTGAAATGTTCGTCATTCTATAGAATCTAATTATTCTATCTCCAACAATTTCAAATGTATGAGCATCTCTTCTAATGATATCGAATTCTCTTTCTTCCTTTGGAAGCTCATATAATTTGCTATCAAGTTCTTCCTCTTCTTCGCTATAAAGTGGAAGTACAGGTGTTTTATCAACCAAATCAGCGATTTTATAAAGCATTTCATCAACATTAGTTTCTGCTAATGCAGAAATTGGAATGATAGGCTTATCAATTTTCTTTTGGAGTTCAGCAAGTCTTTCTTCTGCTCCTTCTTCATCCATTTTGCTTGCAACAATAATCATTGGGCGTTTTGATAAACCAAAGCCATAACTTTCAAGTTCGCTATTAATAACATTGTAATCCTCAAATGGATCTCTTCCTGATTCACCTAAATCAATTACATGAACAATAACACGGCATCTCTCAATATGTCTTAAGAATCTAAGACCTAAGCCTTTTCCTTCATGCGCACCTTCAATTAATCCAGGAAGATCTGCCATAACAAAGGAACGACCATCTTTAGTTGAAACAACGCCTAAATTAGGAACGATTGTTGTAAAAGGATAATCAGCAATTTCAGGTTTGGCGCTGGATACAACCGAAAGAATTGTAGATTTTCCAACGCTTGGGAAACCAACAAGACCAACATCAGCAAGTAATTTTAATTCTAAAATTAATCTTTTTCTTTCTCCTGGTTCGCCATTTTCAGCAATTTTTGGAGCTCTATTTGTTGAACTCTTAAAACATGTATTTCCACGACCTCCACGGCCACCTTTAGCAACTCTTAAAAGTTTGCCATCTTCATTTAAGTCACCTAAGAAAACATGATCTTTTTCTTCAAAAACAACAGTACCGACCGGAACATCAATAATGATGTCGTCGGAATGATGACCATATTGATTCTTGATACCGCCTTTTTCTCCATCTGGTCCGATGAATGTCTTGCTATGACGGAAATTTAACAATGTGTTAATAGCTTTATTAGCACGTAAAATAATGGAAGCTCCACGGCCACCATTGCCTCCAGCAGGACCGCCGAAAGCTACATACTTTTCTCTACGGAATGCAATGGCACCGTCGCCACCCTTACCGCTTCTAACTTCAATAATTGCACGATCAATAAACATAATTACTTTTTAATAACCTCATCAATAATAACAATAGGTCTATTTCTCACTTCTTCAGTAACCATGCCTAAGTATAGAGAAATAACAGACATAACAATACAAAGTATTGTAGAAAGCAACAATAAGATATTAATAATTAGCCACATCCATAAGACAAATGAGCTAATTCCTGCATAAGTATCAGTCCATTTAAGAACCACGAATACTAATTCGGTTAATCCAGATAAAACAAATGTCAAAAACAAGAACACAGCAACTCCAATCGAAAGTCTTAATGGACTAACCGTTAAAGCTGTAATTGAATTGATGGCTAAGTTAGTCATTGCCTTGAGATTGTATTTAGATTCACCTTTACTTCTTTGAGGACGCTCGAATAATACTTCGCCTGTTTTAAAACCAACAAAAGGAACTTCGACACGAAACACTCTATTCTTTTCAGTTAATGCATTTACTTCATTAACCACTTTTCTATCGATTAATCGATAGTTAGCGACATTTTGAGGAATCTTAACTTTCGGTGAGATTTTATTCATACATTTATAGAAAATACCAGCAGTATTCTTTTTAAATGCAGAATCTTTCTTTCTTGACGAGCGTCTTGCATTTACAACTTGATATCCCTCTTCCCACATCTTGACCATTTCTGGAATAAGACTTGGTGGATCTTGTAAATCTGCATCCATTGGAATAACAGCGTCACCACTAGCAGTTCTAAGTCCAGCAGTAACTGCAGCTTCATGGCCCCAGTTTCTAGAAAGATTAACTATAATCAAATCATTTCTTTTTTGTTGAGCGATCTTAAGAACTTCTAATGTATTATCTTTGGATCCGTCGTTTACTGCGACAATTTCAAAAGAGTAATCAGGAAGTTCCTTAATGACAGAATCAATAGCGTCCAAAAATAACGGAGCCATTTCTTCTTCATTAAACATAGGCACAACAATAGAAATTTTCTTCATTGATATAGTTCCTCTCTTGTATTATACAAGAAGAAAAAGAAAAAGACCACAATTCAATGTGGTCTTTATTGACTATTTTTTAATTAATCGTTAACGACAACCTTCACATAGGTCTTATCTTTACCAACGCGATAGTATTTGACAATGCCAGATACTAAAGCAAAGATTGTATCATCTTTACCCTTTTTAGCGTTTTCGCCAGGATAAATTCTTGTACCTCTTTGACGATAAATAATAGAACCAGCGTGGCACCATTGACCATCCGCGACTTTAGCGCCTAAACGACGACCTTCAGAGTCACGACCGTTCTTAGTAGAACCAACACCTTTTTTAGAAGCGAAGAGTTGTAAATTATTAAGTTTGAACATCATAATGACAATACCCTTTCTAGATTTTCTCTAATTTAATGTTGATGTATTTGCCATGGCTTTCTTCAATGGACTTAAGTCCAGTGACGATTGTTTCCATAACAATTGCATCATGCTCGGAAATCTCATTCTTCACTTCAGCAACAATTAGTCCTTCTTTAACTTCTAAATTGAAATTATCAGGATTTTGGATATTGTTAAGACCACCAACTGCAACAGCTGTAACAGCTGCACAAATGAGATCTTCACCATAAGGAGCACTATTTGCATGTCCCTTAATTGTTAATGAATGGAAGGAATTTTCCTTTTCTTTGATTAAAATTTTAATCATGATTAGTTGTTGATGCTTTCAATGACTAAGCAAGTATAAGGTTGACGATGACCGATGGTCTTGTGTTCGTTTGCTTTTGCTTTGTACTTGAAGACGCGGATCTTTTTAGATAATCCTTGTTTGACAACTTTAGCAGTAACTGTAGCACCAGCAACATATGGTGTACCAACAACTGCTTTCTTATCTGCGACTAAGAGAACTTTGTCGAATATAACGACTGAATCAACTTCAGCTTCTAATTTTTCAACGTAGATCTTTTCGCCAGCTTCAACACGGATTTGTTTTCCGCCAGTTTCGATAATTGCGTACATAATGGTCCCTCCTTTTTGAAAGATTCACTAATGACTCGCTATTAAGGTAATCTTAATAGATTTTGGAAACCTTCTCTATGCGGTTGTAGCTAGTGAGGCGACAACGTTAGTAATATAACACAAGTTATATGACACTTCAACCATTATTTTTAATATCCTCTTTTGCTTCACTAATTGAAATAATTGTTTCTTTCTCAAATGAATAATAAGAATCTTTTCCAATAATGAGATGATCTAACAGTTCGATGTTAATCTTCCGAGATTCAACAATGATGTTTGCGGTAGAAATCATATCCTTTTCAGAAGGCTCTACTAAACCACTCGGATGATTATGTAAAACATAATAATACTTCGCGTCATTAATTAAAAGTTCTTTGTATAAATCATGAATTGAATATGTAAGTTCTTTATTTGTTCCTTTATATAGTTCCACTTCTCTAATCAACCGCTTTTGCTTGTCTAGAAGAATCAGAATAAATCTCTCTTGGCTGGACGAAGAAAGAATTGGTAAATACCTTAAAAACAAAGAATTCGAATTAACCTCTTTTTCGTTAATTTTAGATTTGTTAACTACATACCTTTTAGCCACTTCCAAAGCCGCGACTATTTTTAAAGAAGAGATCTTTCCTAATCCAGAATACCTTTTAAAATCATTTAAATTCTTACCGGATATTTCATACCAAGTATGTGAATCGTTGAATATGTTATAGGAAATATCTAACGCTGAGTGTTCTCTTACGCCAGAGCCAATTACAAGTGCTAAAAGTTCGATATCGGTTAATGATTCAATTCCGTATAATAAAGCTTTCTCGCGCGGTCTTTCGTGCCTTGGCAAGTCTTTTATTTTGCTCATATCATGCCCACGAGAATTTCCATCCGCCAGGAACGTTTACTCCACCCTTGCTGGATCTAAAGAGTTTATAAACAACAACTGCCATGACAGCAATAGCAACAATTGCCATAACTGCTGTAATAGTTACTGCTTCTCCAACCACTATCTCATTTAGTTCTTTTTCGGTTAAAAATCGATAATTCATAAAAAAATCCTCCTACTTATTTATAGGGGGACTTTTCTTAAATTTTACTTGAGAAAATTAAATTTTTGCTTTTTTCTCTTTTAATGCATCAAGATTTTCTTTGTGTTTTGCAAGTTTTGCTCTTTCTGCATCAACTTTTGCTTGAGGTGCTTTGTTAACAAAGTTTGGATTGTTAAGCATCATTTCGCATCTAGCAATTTCTTTTTGAGTATTTTCAATTTCTTGATCGATACGTTTGAGGAGTTCTTCTTTACCAGCTTCGTTAGTAATTAATAAGTCGGCTTCTCTATAAAGGTGAATTTCTCCCTTCATATTATTGATTTCTTCACCAACGATTTTTACATCACTGAAAGAGAATCTCTTTAAATATGTAACAAAATCATCGAACATTTTAACTCTAAAGTTAATAGATAATTCAAGTTTAGAGTTTGGAGCTAATTTGTTATCTACTTTATAGTTACGAACATCACGAATCATATTGAATAAAGTGTTGATTTTATCATCAACAGTTTCATCAACCATATCTTCTTCATGTTTTGGATATGTTTCTAACATAATTGATTCTAAATGTTCAGGTAAGTTGAGATATAATTCTTCACCAATAAATGGAGTATATGGGTAAATTAATAAGATGATGTCTTTTAAACATTTGAGAAGAACATTACATGTAACTTTAACCTTTTTCTCATCTCCACTATTAAGTGCAACTTTACTCATTTCTAAGTATTGAGAGCAGAAATCATCATATACAAAGTTATATAAATGACCACTAGCAGCGTTGAAGTCATACTTATCCATATTGACTGTGACATTAGCAATTGTCTTCTCTAGACGATTAATAATCCATTGATCAAGTTCAGATAAATCTTCTTTGCTTAATTTTGATTCTTTAAATCCTTCTGGAAGAATACCTAAAACATAACGCGCGCTATTCCAAATCTTATTTAAGTAGTTGCTACTTGCTGCAACTTTCTCATCAATATAACGCATATCTTGACCTGGTGTAGAGTTTGTGGTTAAGAAATATCTTAAAGCGTCTGCACCATAAGTATTGATAACGTCAATTGGATCAACGCCATTACCAAGTGATTTAGACATTTTACGGCCCAATTCATCACGAACAAGTCCGTGAATAACAACTTCCTTAAATGGTCTCTCTTCAGTCATTTCTAATGCTTGGAAAATCATACGAGAAACCCAGAAGAAAATGATGTCATAAGCAGTAACTAAAACACTATTTGGGAAGTATCTCTTTAAATCTTCAGTTTCATTTGGCCAACCAAAGGTTGAGAATGGCCATAAAGCACTTGAGAACCATGTATCAAGAACATCACTATCTTGTTCATAATTTTCAATATCTGCTGGAGGTTCCATAGAAACAACTACTTCGCCTGTGACTTTATGATAATATGCTGGAATTCTATGGCCCCACCATAATTGACGAGAAATACACCAGTCATCGATGTTTTCCATCCATTGAGCAAATGTTTTTGCAAATCTATCAGGAGTAAATTTAACTGCTGTTTCACTATCTTGATTCTTTAAAGCTTGATCAGCTAATGGTTTCATACGAACAAACCATTGTTTTGATAGCATTGGTTCAACAACACAGTTACTACGTTGAGAATGGCCAACAGGGTGAACAATCTCTTCAATCTTTATAAGATTGCCTTCTGCCTTAATATCATTAATTAAAGCTTCACGACATTCATATCTATCCATACCTTTATATTTGCCACATAATTCATTCATAGTAGCATCTTTATTAAAGACAACCGGCATTGCTAAGCCATATTTCTTACCAATATTAAAGTCATTTGGGTCATGGGCAGGTGTGCACTTCATTGCACCTGTTCCAAATTCAACATCAACATATTCATCAGGAATAATTGGGATGATGTCATGATTAGCAGGGTTTATAACCTTCATTCCATGATATTTCTTATATCTTTCATCATTCGGATTAACGCATACGCATGAGTCACCAAACATTGTTTCTGGTCTTGTTGTAGCAACAATTAAGTATTCATCAGTGCCAACAATTGGGTAACGGAAATAATACATCGCACCTTTGTCATCTTCGTGGATAACTTCAATGTTGCTTAAAGCTGTTTGTTGAACAGGATCCCAGTTAATGATACGTTCACCTTGATATATTAATCCTTTATTATATAAACTAACGAAAACCTTTCTAACTGCGTAGTTCAAGCCTTCATCAAGAGTAAATCTTTCTCTACTATAATCGAGAGCTAAACCCATCTTGCCCCATTGCTTATGAATATTATCTGCGTATTCGTGTTTCCAACTCCAAGCTTTTTCTAAAAATTCTTCACGAGTGATTTTTGTGACATCAACTCCGTTATTACGGAGTTTTTCCATAACTTTGGCTTGAGTTGCAATGCCTGCATGGTCCATACCAGGGAGCCATTCGACATCAAAGCCTTGCATTTTCTTATATCTAGCAATGATATCTTGAATTGTTGTGTTCCAGGCGTGACCAATATGTAATTTGCCTGTAACGTTTGGAGGAGGAATAACCATAGAGAAAGCTTGCTTTGACTTATCTCCTGCAGTGAAATAGCCTTTTGCTTTCCAGTTTTCATATTTTCCTTCTTCAACTAATTTTGGATCATATCTTTTATCAAGCATATGAACACCTCCTTACAAAATAAAAACGTCCTAACTTAAGGACGCTAATCGCGCGGTACCACCTTAATTCGTCAAGTGACGCTCTTCATTAGCCTGAATCAGTCAGACACCGTTCCTCCAAAGCGACCTTCATTAGTTTTCCATGTCAAGCTTCCACCATCCTTGACTCCCTATAATAGAAAGCTCTAATTACTCCTCTTTTTCATCGGACATATTAATTATTTAATAATCAAATAATTTTTGCAATTGAATTGCGAAGCGGAATCAATGTTTTTGCTTCTAAACTGCTTGTATAGAAGATACTTGAAGGTTCAATTCCAACTTCCTTCAAGTGTTTATTAAGTTTGCTCTTTTCACTTTGATTAACTTTATCAAATTTTGTAATGACTAAATGATAAGGGATGTTATTTTCTTCAACATAATTAATGATTTCTATGTCGTTAGGGCCTAATTCTCTACGAGAATCAAGAAGAATCAACACCAATTTGAGTTCATGATTATCGTTAAAATAAGATTCCATCATTTCGCCAAATAATTGGTCTAAATCAAGTCCACCCTGAGCGTAGCCATACCCAGGTGCGTCAACTAAATAAAATTTATTATCTATATTATAGTAATTGAGCAATCTGGTATGGCCAGGCTTAGAAGATGTATATGCTAATTGCTTTTTGGAGCAAAGAGCATTGATTAAAGATGATTTACCAACATTACTTTTTCCACAAATCAAAACCTCAGGAAGAGTTGCACTAGGTCTTTCTTTTCTTTTTGGAGCTGATTTAACAAATGTGGAATTAGTAAAATTAATCATTTTGAATTAAAGCGACTTTGACTGCGTCATCAACAGTCTTCATAAATACGATGTTAAGTGATTCTTTAACTTCCTTAGGAAGTTCATCAACATCTTTCTTGTTGTCTTTTGGAACAATAATAGTTTTAATACCACTTCTTAATGCAGCAAGAGATTTTTCTCTTAAACCACCAATAGGAAGGGCATTACCGCGAAGAGTGACTTCTCCAGTCATCGCAACATCAGGGTTAACTGGTGTTTTTGATAAGCAAGAGATAATCGCAGTAGTTAATGCGACACCAGCACTAGGGCCGTCTTTAGGAACAGCACCTTCTGGAACATGAATATGAATATCGTTTCCTTCAAAGATTGTTGGATCGATATTTAAGTGTTCTGCATTACTCTTGACATAGTCTAATGCAATAGAAGCACTTTCTTTCATAACATCGCCTAAGTTACCAGTAAGGACAAGTCCGCCTTTTCCTTTGAAGTAATTAACTTCAATTGGAAGAATGTCACCGCCATATTCGGTATAAGCTAATCCAGTAACAACACCAATTTGAGGTTCATTTTCTTTTTGGCTATCTTCAAAGATTGGAGTGCCTAAATATTCACGAACTTTATCAACGTTGATTTCGATATGTTCAATGCTGCTATCTTTAACAATCGCAACAGCGACCTTTCTTAAGCATGATGCAATATTTCTTTCTAGCGAACGAACGCCTGCTTCACGAGTGTAGCTTCTAATGATAAATTGAATCGCTTCATCAGTGAAATTTGCTTGTTCATCTTTAAGACCATTTAGAGAAATTTGTTTCTTAACTAAATGTTCTTTAGCGATATGCATTTTTTCAATTTCTGTGTAAGAAGAAAGAGGGATTAATTCCAATCTGTCTCTTAGTGGTCCAGGAATGTTGTCTAAATTATTTGCTGTACAAATAAATAAGACATTGCTTAAGTCATATGGCTCTTCAACATAGTTATCATTGAAGATAATGTTTTGTTCTGGATCAAGAACTTCAAGAAGTGCACTAGCAGGATCGCCTTTATAAGAAGAAGCAAGTTTATCAACTTCATCTAATAAGAACACAGGGTTTGTAACACCTGCTTTTCTCATTCCTTGAACAATCCTTCCAGGAAGAGAACCGACATATGTTCTTCTATGTCCACGGATTTCTGCTTCATCAGAGATACCGCCTAATGCAGCTTTGAAGAATTTTCTTCCCAATGCTCTAGCGATGCTCTTACCTAATGAAGTCTTGCCTGTTCCTGGAGGGCCGTAGAAACAAAGAATTGGAGATTTTAAGTTGCCAGTTAATTTTTTAACAGCAAGATATTCAATAATTCTCTTTTTAGGGTTCTCAAGGCCGTAATGGTCTTCATCGAGTATTTGTTCAACATTAGCTAAATCGTCGTTGTCTTCGGTCTTTTCCCACCAAGGAATGCTAAGGATAACATCTAAGTAACTTTGGATTAACGCTGCTTCAAGAGAGCCTTGAGGCATCATATCAAATTTCTTAAGTTCACTTTTAACTTTAGCTTTAATGTTTTCTGGATAAGGATTCTTTTCGATTCGTTCTAAGATGCTATCAGGATCGTTTTTGTCGTTAGGATCTTCGCCAAGTTCCTTTTTGATAGCTTTCATCTTTTCACGAAGGAAATATTCTCTTTGAGATTTTTCTGTAGATTCTCTAACAGAATCAGCAATATCACGTTCAATTTTGCTCTTTTCATTTTCGCCATTTAGCAAAGCTAAAATGTATTGCATTAATGTTGGAGCATCAGGAGATTCTAAAATCTTTTGTTTTTGATCAACAGGAGCATTTAAGAATCCAGCTAATGCATAACATAATTCAATAGCCTTATCGGTACGAGAAATGATGTTAGCAGTTGTTTTAGGCATAGAAGATATGACTTGTGGCATGTCTTCTAACACTTTATGAATTGCTTTTAAGATTGATTCGTTTTCAACTTCTGATAATTCAGGAAGATTGGAAACTACACCTTCTGCGACAAAATATTGATTTACATTATCGATTTGGATGTTTGTCAAATTAACTCTATCCGCTACTTCAACTCTGATTCGCAAATGCTTATCTCTTTCTGAACAGGAGATAATACGACAAAGCGCGCCAACATTATAAATATCAGCAACGCCTGGTGTTTCAATGTTTGCTTCCTTTTGGCAAGTAATGAAAAGAAGAGAATCAGTTTCATTTCTTGAGGATTGAATTGCATTTATAGAGAAATCTCTCCCAGCTTCAATGAATTGTTGATTGCCGGGAAAGATTACTAATGATCTTGTCACGAGAAGTGGAAGAGTTAATGTCTGTGGTTTGTCAGCCATATATATTCCTCCTTTCGTTAAATAGATATGGTTTTAATTATTTGTTGTTTTCGAATAAGAAATCTTCAACATGTTGCATTTGGAGATTGTTACGGAATTCTTCTAATTGAGCAGCGAGTGCTTTTTTAACATTTTCGATTTCCATCTTATATTGTTCAGCGATCTTTGCGTATTCAGCTTCGAGATCAGCATCTGTAACAACCATGTTTTCTTTTGCAGCAACTTGTTCAAGAATCATGTAATTTGTAACATCTCTTGTTGCTTCGACTTTTAAATTGTTAACGAGGTCTTCTTCTTTTTGACCAACGATTTGTAAATATTGTTCAAGTGTTAAGCCAGATTGTTGCATTCTGTTTTCAAGATCTTTTTTACGGCTTGCAACTTGTGCATCGATAATTTCTTCTGGGATATCAACTTTAGAATCTTTTGCAATTGTGTCAAAGAGTTTGCCCATATAATCTCTACGAGCTTCGTTTTGTTTTCTTGAGAGAACTTCATTCTTTTTGTTTTCTTTTAAAGCTTCGACGGTTTCAACACCTGCAATGCCTAAATCTTTAACAAATTCATCATTGAGTTCTGGAACTTTCTTTTCTTTAACTTCATGAACTTTACATGCAAATACAGCATCTTTGCCTTTTAATTCTTCTGTATAGTTTTCTGGGAACTTAACATTGACAGTGACATCTTCACCAGCTGTTTTGCCAACTAATTGTTCTTCGAATCCAGGAATGAATTGGTGAGAGCCTAATTCTAATTCATGGTTTTCAGCAGAGCCACCTTCGAATTCAACTCCGTCGATTGAGCCGACGAAATCGATAACGACTGTATCTCCCATTGCTGAAGTGCCTTCTTTAACAACTAAAGTAGCGTTTTGTTTTAATGTAGCTTGAACTGCATTTTCAACATCTTCATCAGTGACTGTTGGTTCTTCTTTTCCGAGTTCTAAGCCTTTGTAAGCGCCTAATTCAATGACAGGAGCTGTAACAAGAGTGAATTTAACTTCAACTTCTTTGTCAGAAACTTTTGTAACATCGACCTTAGGTTGAACATATGGTTTAATTCCTTCTTCTTCAACGATTTCACGATACATGACAGGAATTAATGCGTTGATTGCGTTGTCCATAACTTTCATTGGATCAACTTTACCTTTTACTAAGTTTGCTGGAGCTTTACCTTTACGGAAGCCATCAACAGTGACGTTCTTAGCTAAATCTTTAAATGCTTTGTCTTGGGCATCTTTCCAAGTTTTTTCATCAGCAACAACTACAACTTCAACATGTGAGTGTTCTAATTTTGTTACTTTTCTTTCCATATATATGTCCTCCAAAATATGTGCCGTATCATTATATAGTTAAAAATTAATTTTAAGCAAGAAAAAAGCGCGCATACTGCACGCATTTTCTAAAGACGACTCATTTAGAAGTCTTCTACAGCCTCTTTTATCAAGTGGATAGCGTCTTCTACTTCAGCAACATTTAAGCCTTTAAAAAGGCACCTTTGTTCCAATGTCTCCTTTGGAGAAATTTGCATGTAGCTTGATGATATTTGGAATAATGCTTCAATAGTAACATCATCTTTAAACGAAATTGCAGAAGGATAGATGTAAATAATATAACTAGATAACAACTGAACAGCGTTTTGAGATAAGACTGGATCTTTAAATTCATTATCTATTTTTTTCGCAAAGGAGTTGAACTTTTCACCAATAAAAGGAGGAATCAACTTTGTTGGATTAACAACAATAATTTCATCCATATGATTAAAATTAACATCTTTGTTTATTTGCTTTTGAACTAATAATAGAAGAGCAAACGATCTAATGGATTGTTTTGGGTAAGAAACTACTAGTTTCTCAATATTTGGAACAAATTTAAATATATCCCTATCTCTAATCAAGTCCAAAGCAGCAATAACATCAGTCTGATCCTTTGATTGCAATTGCTTAGCAATATCTTCATCAGACATTTGTTTTGAACCAAGGGCTCTTTTTTCTTCTTCTCTAACTAGTTTTGGAAGTC
Organism: Bacilli bacterium; assembly: GCA_045600585.1. GTDB lineage: Bacteria > Bacillota_I > Bacilli_A > RFN20 > CAG-826 > JAZRYE01. The sequence continues at coordinate 13,947 of JAZRYE010000026.1, forward strand.
CTCTTAAAATTTCTTCCACTTCTTGTGAAACATAAGGTAAATTACAATAGTAATTAACTTCTTCATATGCATCATCAAAGCGGTTTAAAATGAACAACAATTCAAAATGAACATGTATCAATAAAGGTAAATTAGACTCTAAAGTTTTTCTATTTGCTATTAAGCAATCTAAGCCAGCTTGTGGCCTTCCAAGAGAAATAAAAGCACTAATTCTGTATATAAGTGAATTTGTATCTTTAGAGCTTTCGGTAAGTCTAAGAACAAGCTCATATTCTCTTTTGTCCATTAATGTTTTTAAAGAATCCATATCATTCCTCCATTAGTAGTTTTCTAGTATATACAAACTATGTTTGAATTGTTTGTATGATTTATTTTCATAAAAAACTGAACGTTTGTATTATACATTAATAATAAGCAAAAATCTATTATTATATAATAAGACATAAATTTGGTGCCCAGTTTTACGAATGATAATCAATTGGTGACAATCAATTATTTATATAATAAATGTTTTACTATTATTCTACTATTTATCTACTAGATTTTCTTTTAGATTAGATTTTACACACGGCTTTGAATGTTATTAAAAATTTAAAATTTTGAATATATAGTTTTCGCTTTAGATGATATAATTCATGTTGTTGTTTGGAGGTATTTATTATGAAATATGATGTCGCTATTGTCGGTGCTGGTCCTGCTGGCTATTTCTGCGCTTATGAATTGGTTCTTAAAAATCCAAATCTTAAAGTCGCCCTTATTGATAAGGGAGGAGATATTTATCAAAGAAGATGTCCAGTCTTACAACACAAATTAGATAAATGCCCTAATAACGCAAAAGGATATCGCGAATGCTATCCAGCATGTTCTATTACAAGCGGCTTCGGTGGCGCTGGCGCATATTCTGATGGAAAATTTAATATCACTACTGAATTTGGTGGTTGGTTACAAGACTACATGCCAGACGAAGAATTATTAGATTTAATCGATTATGTTGATAAAATCAACCTCCAATTTGGTGCTACACCTGTAATCACAGACCCAGAAACACCAGAAGCAAGAGAAATCGAAAGAAAAGCTATGGCTGTCGGCGTTAAGCTTTTACATAGTAAAGTTAGACATTTGGGAACCGAAGAAAATTTAAAAATCTTATCAAGAATTTTTGAACACTTAAAAACTAGAATCACAATGAAATTCGCTACTAAAGTAGAAGATATCATTATTGATAATCATCAGATTAAAGGCGTTGTTCTTCCTAAAGGAGAAACTATCGAAGCTGATTATGTTGTTTTAGCTGTTGGTAGAGAAGGAAGTAAGTGGTTAACTGAAATCTTTGAGAAATATAATGTTGAAATGACTCAAAATCAGGTCGATATAGGCGTCAGAGTTGAATGTCCTAACATAATCATGGAAGACATTAATAAATCGCTCTATGAGGCTAAATTGCTCTATAAAACAAGTGTTGGCTCCACTGTCAGAACCTTCTGTAGCAATCCAGGCGGTCACGTTGTCGTTGAAAACTATGAAGGTGTTGTTAATGTTAACGGTCACTCCTATAGCGATCCTAAGCTCTCTTCTAATAACACAAACTTTGCATTATTAGTAACTCATCATTTCGATGAACCTTTCAAAAAGCCAAACGAATACGCTTTAAAAGTATCTAAATTAGCTAACCAATTATCATGTGGTTCCGTCATTGTTCAAAAATATGGCGATATTATTCAAGGAAGAAGATCCACTGTTAAGCGTATTAAAGAAGGATTTGTTAATCCAACATTAAAAGAAGCTGTTCCTGGTGACTTAGCATTAGCTCTTCCATATAAAACAATGCGTTCCATCATTGAAATGATTCAAGTATTAGACCACATCACTCCTGGTATTGCAACAGAACATACATTACTCTATGGCGTTGAGGCTAAATACTATAGTTCCCACCCAAAGATTGATAATAAGTTCGAAGTTAACGAAATTGCTAACTTATATGTCGGCGGCGATGGAGCTGGATTAACACGTGGCTTAGCTCAAGCTGGTGCTTGTGGCGTTTACATCGCAAGAAACATCATCGAAAAGATGAGCAAATAATATTTATTGCTAATAAATAAAACCTCTTCGATATTGAAGAGGTTTTTGTTTTACTTTGTGTAATAGATATGTTCTGTCTTGGTAACTTCACCAGTTTTAGAAATCTTTTGGATAGTTCCACCAATCATATCGTTATCATGAAAATCATAATAGCTTGTCTTGGTTATATAGGTATATCTTATTCCTTCATTCACTATCGACAAATTATTACGATGATCGTGTCCAAAGAGAACGTTGTCTGTATTGAATAAAGAATAATATTGGTTATATCTTTCTCTTCCTACACATGGATTTTCATTTAGTTTTCCAAATTCATCATTCTCATCGATGCTATATCCAGGACCTATATCTCTACTATTGTAGATATATGTTAAATCTTTTGGAGGAATATGTTGGATAAATGTGACTGGGGTATCTCCAATCTTGCCACTGATTTCTTCTAGTTTGCCAATTTGTTCACCTTGTAAGTAATCAATTCTTGATACACCATCTAATATAGATTGTTCAGAAGCATTAGAGCATCCGTTGGAATCAAGCATAATATAGGTTCTTACAAGTTTATTCTTATTTAATAAGCCAATACTAGTAGCGGTATCTTTATATAAGCAATACTTAGAACTCTTCCATATTTTATCTTGAGCATTTCTTCCAATTATTGATTCATTATCATGATTACCATAGGTAAATGTAAAAGGAATTTTATAAGAGTCGAGGTGTTTGACAAGCATTTTTAATATCTCGCCACTATCATCAAACTCGCCATAAACATTATCTCCACCAAGAGTAATTAAATTTGGTTTGGTTCTATTAACTAAATCATCAATGATGTCAAAGCAAAGTTCATTAACTTTAGATTTATCCCAAGCTTCTTTTTCTCCCGGACTTAATCTATCTTCTCTTCTACATTGAGATGGATCGATTATTTGTGTATCAGTTATGTTTAAAACAGTGAATTCATTGCTTTTGATAGCAATGGAAAAATCGACAAGATCTTTATCTCCACATGAAGTTAGACCACTTAATATTAGAGGAAATAGCGATAAATAAAATAATTTGTTTCTCATATTGTTATTTTATTGGTTCAAAGTCAGTTGCACCATGTTTACATAAAGGACAAATATAATCTTCTGGAAGAGTGTCTCCTTCATATACATAGCCACAAACTTTGCACACAAATCCTTTTTTCTTTTGCGTATCTGGCTTTGGTTTAACATTAGCCTGATAATAGTCATATGTCATTGTTGGCTTATCAGAAATAGTTTTTGCTTCTTCAACATCACAAATAAATAAGATGTGGCTACCAACATCAATTGATTGTTCAACTGATAGAGACATATATGAATTAACATAGTTATTAAAAATAACTAATCCATTTGAACTTCTTTCAATTTCTTGACCAGCAAATTTATTTTTATCTCTTGCTGAGTTAAATCCATAATGCTTAAAAACAAGAAAAGGAGCATCTTCACTTAAAACATTTACATTAAGTCTTCTAGTCTTTTCAATTATTTCACAAGAATAGTTCGCCTTGCTAGTAGATACTCCAATTTTTAATGGACTACTAGCTATTTGAGTAATTGTATTAACAATTAATCCGTTATCTTTATTTCCATCATTTGTCGTGACGATATAAAGACCATATCCGATTTTGAAAAATGCTTTTGAATCAATATTTTCTTTCATATGTTTAGCCATTATTTCTTGTAAAGTCTATGAGCGTAGCTTCTTGGTTCTTCTGTGACATGAACGCCTAACTTCTTAAATGTTCTTAAATCACTATCAGGTAAAATCACTGAACTATGTGCTTCGCATCCTTCTAATTTAGGTAATTGTTTTAAAGCAATTTCTGCTAAAGGATTGCTTGCTGCTTGAATTGCTAAAGCAATTAAAATTTCTTCAGCGTGAATTTGAGGATGATTATTCTTTAATGATCCAGTTTTTAAATTAATAATTGGTTCAATAACGTTATATGATAATAACGGGATTGAATCGTCAATTTTGCCTAATACTTTTAATGCATTTAATAATAAAGCTGCAGAAGAAGTTAATAATTCACTACGTTTACCAGTAACAATTTTGTGGTTATTTAATTCCATTGCCATGCATTGAACGCCGCATTCATCAAATTTCTTTTTACAAGCAACACTACACTTTCTATCACTTGGAGAGACTTCTGCCTTCTTCATAATGAGTTCCATATGTGAAACAGCGTCATCGTTTGACTTTCCTAAGAAATTATATTTAAGAGTTTCAAAATATCTACGTACAATTTCTTCTTTACTTGCTTGAATAGCAGCATCGTTATCTTTAATAGCAAAACCAACCATATTTACTCCCATATCAGTTGGAGATTGATATGGAGAAGAGCCATAGATTTTTTCAAATATTGCTTTAAGCAATGGGAAAACTTCAATATCTCTATTGTAGTTAATTGTTGTTTTGCCATATGCCTCAAGATGGAATGGGTCAATCATGTTAACGTCGTTTAAATCAACAGTAGCAGCTTCATAAGCTAAGTTAACTGGGTGATATAAAGGAAGATTCCAAACAGGGAAAGTTTCATATTTAGCATAACCAGCACGAACACCATTTTTAAGTTCATGATAAAGTTGAGACAAGCAAGTTGCCATCTTACCACTACCAGGACCAGGTGCAGTAACAACGACGATAGGACGAGTTGTTTTAACAAATTCGTTTTTACCTAAGCCTTCGTCACTGACGATAAGCGGAATGTTTTGTGGGTATCCATTTATCTTATAATGTTTATAAACATTAATTCCTTGGTTGACTAATTGAGTTTCAAAAGCATCAATTAATGGTGACTTTTGATAGAAAGAGATAACGACACTTGAAACAAATAATTCTGTCTCGTTATATGCTTCGATTAATCTTTTAACTTCAGCTTCATATGTGATTCCTAAGTCATTTCTAACTTTGTTAGAATCAATATCTCTAGCATTGACAACAATAACAATTTCAATCTTGTCTTTCATTGTTAATAACATTTGTAATTTACTATCTGGTTTAAATCCTGGAAGAACTCTAGATGCATGCATATCATCGAAAAGTTTTCCGCCAAATTCGATATACAATTTGTTATCGTATTTTTTGACTCTTTTATTAATGTTCTCTCTTTGAACTTTAATATATTTGTCAAAATCAAAAGCAAGTTTCTTCATAATAAGACTCCTAATATATGCTATAAGCTTTATTCTTTAATTAAATAAATTGCAGAATATAAGGCAATTGAACCAATCGAATTACCTATGGTAACAAGCAAGATTGAAAGAACAGCACTGCCACACGCACTCGAGAAGAATGCTCCACTAAATGCAAAATAGAACATGTTTGCAACGCAGTGTTCAAAGCCTGCAATAACAAACGCAGAAATAGCAGCAAATAATCCAACAATCTTTAAGACATGTGGAACTGATTCTCTTTTCCATAAGTCAACAGCAATGAAAACGAGCATGCCACAGAAAAATCCTAAAATTACTAAAGAGTACCAAGATTTTCCAACGCCATCGCCAAGATCAAGTAATTTTCCATTACTAACTGTTTCAACGACAGTTTTCATAGCATCGCCACCGACATTGCATAGTCTAAATAAAGAGCCAACTGCTAAAGCGCCAACAATATTGCCTAAATATCCAATTAATAAGTCTAAAAGAAATGATTTTTTATTAGCAAAGACATAGCCAATCTTACCTGTATAGAGGAAAAATCCAAAAGAGCAGATAAGTAAAAGGCCGATGCTAAAGAGAACACCACCTAAGATAGGTTGGTTATTAACTTTGCAAAACAAAAATGTGATTCCGCCAAAGCAAATACAAATTCCAGCTAAAATTCCAAAAACGAATGTCTTTAAATATTTCATAATTCATTAGACCTCTTCAACGATATTATATTTTATAAAAATATGGCTGCATAAACAAGAGAAAAGCCGACATTATTGCCGGCTAATTAATTTTTGAGTTATTTCTTTTTCTTTTCTGATGAACGTTTATCGTTAATTTCTTTCATTTCAACTTCTGTAATAACCTTGACATTGTGTTCATTTGCCCAGTTAACACAGCCCTGTAAAACTAGTTTTAAGAAAGGTCTTGGAACTTTTACAAGCATTTTTAATGCTTCGTCAGTAAATGTCACATCAGTATTAAGTCTTTTTGCTGCATATTGTAAACTTGATAAATCTATTTTTCTATCAGGAATACCAACCGCGTTAGGCTTTTTAAAATCAGAACACCAGAAGTTTTTCGAATCTCTATATCCCCAGTTAGTTGGTAAAGGACAATAATTATTGTGAGTTGCCCCATTAATAATTGAGTCATAATATTTTTCTTTAATAATGACACGATCAATTTTTAAGATAAAATGAGCACCATATTTAGAAGTAACACCATTGAAATCATGATATGGAGGTTCATATTCATCCTGTACTTTATCATCTTGGGCATTGTCAAGTTCCTTAACCCAACTACACTCAAATACTTGAAGTGCTTCTTGCAATATTTTTGGATATTTACCTTTTGGGTCTGCTTTTTGGCTAAAAGAATCAACAGGTGTGAAACGGAATTTTTTCATTTTTTCTTCAGGAGTATCACCTGGGAAGCCTGAACTTACATGCTGCTCAAAGTTTTTCTTGTTATAAGGAAGAAAGTTAATTGTACATTTTCCATGTCTTAATAGGCCTTTTGCAGTATTACTTGTATTGCGGCATTCAAGTATCATTGCATAATACTCTTTACCAGCTATGTAATATGGGAAAATTAAAGAATAAGCTCCGTAACTTGTAAGTGTTCCATCTTCATTTAATGTGCCAATTAAAGTTAAAGGCATTGGAAAGAATGATGAAGATTGATAAAAATTATCTTTAACAACAATTTCTTTAAAATCATTATTTTTCATTTTAAGCACCTCTTTATATCTCTATTCTATTTAAGAATAAGTAAAAAGAAAAGTCGCCTTTCGGCGGCTTATTCTTCCTTGTTTTCTTTTTCTTCGACAGGTTCGAAAGATTCTTGTTTTCGCTTTTCTTCCTCTTCTTTTTTAATTTCTTCTAAAATCGTTGGAAGAGGATTAAACCAGTGATATATTCCTTGGAATGTGTATGAGGCGAATACATATAAGAAGACAAATGCTGTTCCATATATTGCCATGAAATAAGTAGAGAAATTCTCAATGCCTACCGCACTTCTAGTAACAAAACAATAAATATCAAAACCAATCAAATATAATCCAAGTGGTAAATTTAAGCATTTATCTAAAAGACAATTCTTTTTTCTTCTTCGAGGTGAAATAAGCATCCAGACAAAATCAGTTATGACCCATATTCCTCCGAAAATGGTAATCCAGTTAAAAAACTTAAGATGATTTGGTTTAATTGGTCTAACACCAGTAATCTCTAAAATTCCTAAAACAGCAAATACAATAGCAATAATAATTAATTCGCCACTATAGATAAGCTTTGCTTTTGTTAAATCTGATATTTTCTTTTTCATTCGAGCGTTTTCCTTATTTAACATCTCGCTTATTAAAGATTAGTAAACCAAGTACAGTCAAAACAATTGACCATGCGATTGGAGAAATTAATCCAGAGAGGAATTGATAATTATTAATTGTAAATAAATCCCCTAAAAGTGAGCTTACTGAAAATGAGCCAATAACATATAAAGGGTTAATAAACATTAAAGGAGTATTTTTAGTGATTGTTTGATATGTAACAGGATCAAATTCTGCCGTTGCCATTGAATGAATCATACCAAACATTGTTAAGAACAAGATGCTGATGATAATAATAGGCAATCCACCACCAATAGCTCTTACTAACATTGCAACAAATATTGCTAAAGCAGTAATAAAAATATATGAGCTTAAAGCAATGACAACATATTCCCAAATAAACTTAGGTAATACTTCTGTATTAAATCCACCTATGAGAGTTGCTAATCCGGTAGAGATTCCAACATAAAGAATCATTATGGACAATGTAAAAATTAATCCAATTAAGCAAAGTGATAAATAGATTTGTGATTTTTTATATCCAGCAATAATTTTGTTTCTAATCGTGCCATATGTAAATTCACCGACTATAAAAACAATTAAGTTAATAGGAACGGAAATACCAAAATTTTGCATTGGTGAGAATGATGTTAATAGCATATTTTGGCCGTTACACATAATGTGATTAATAGGCTCACCAATATTTGTGTCAAGAATATCAATGCCGAGATATAGTAAGTTCATTAATATCGCTAAAGAAGCACCAACAATTAATGTAATTCTAAATGTCCAATCTTTAAACAACTTAAACAAAGCTGCTTTAATAATATTAATCATTTTGGTTACCTCCTATTAAATTGAGGTAATAATCTTCAACATTGCCTTCAACGGTTTTGATATCGGAAATTGTAATTCCTTTACTTTCTAATTTGGTTAATAATTCAATTGGTTTGATTTCATCAAAAACTCGAATATTAACAATGTTTCTTTTATATGACAAGCCGAGTTCTTTTAATGCTTCTTCTAGCTTATCAAGATTCTCGTATCGAATGTCGGTTCCTTTTTGGCATTCTGCAATCATATCTTCAGCAGAAATTTCTTTAATAAGTTTTCCTTGAGAAATAAAACCATAATGTGTTGCGACTTTTTCCAATTCGGAAAGAATATGAGAAGAAATCATAAAAGTGATTCCTTGTTTATTTAAATCAATGATTAAATCTCTAAGCTCAGCAATACCAGCAGGATCTAAACCATTCATTGGTTCATCTAAAAGCATCATCTTTGGATTATTTAATAATAAAACAGCAATGCCAAGTCTTTGTCTCATACCTAAAGAAAAGTTTTTAACTTTCTTTTTGCCTGTATTTTCAAGTCCGACTTGTTTTAATACTCTATCGATAATAGAAAAATCTGTGATTCCATAATATGTACATGCATATTTCAAATTATCAAAAGCAGTCATTGTTGGAACTAAACTAGGCGCTTCAACAATTGCAGTAATATGCTGTCTAACATTAAATATTGCACTATTTTTATAATTGACACCAAAAAGCTCATAAGTGCCCTTTGACGGAGATGCGAGCCCCATTAATACACGCATAATAGTTGTTTTACCAGAACCATTGTGGCCAACGAATCCATAGACACTTCCTTGTGGAACGTGTATATCAACACTATCAACAACTTTTTTTCTAGAATATATTTTACTCAACGAATGAGTAGTTACTGCGTAATTCATTGATTGTCTCCTTTCCAAATGTATTTACATTTATATGCTATATATATTCAAAGTCTAATTCAACAAAAAAAGAGTCATAAAAGACTCTTTATATGTGTTACTTACTACTGATTTTTGTTCTTGTAACTTTCTTATAGAGGTAGAAATCTCTCTTTGTCCATAGCTCCATAGAATTAGGGCGATAATAACTATGGGCACCTCTTTGCTTTTTAACTGGTTTAAGTTTCTTTCTATTAATTCTACAAACAATTGCAGGAGTAATAAATCCAAGAACACCGCCAACAATTAAGCCGATTGGATAAGTGTCGGCTATTGTTACTCCATCACCAGCCATTAGTAATGCAACTAATAAGCCAATTAATCCACCAGTTAATAAATATAAACCGATGAACCATAATGCATATTTGAGAGGAGAACATGGTAAATTACCAACCATCTTTCCTGTTTGAGCATTCATTGCAAACGTGAATTTTCTATTCTTCCAAGAAGAATTGAGAATCCATACTGGATATAAGCAATATGAAACTGATGTGTTATAAAGTTGTAATGAACAGTTTTCATAATTCCAAGAATCGTATCCATGAATAGTAGTTGCGAATTGATCGATTGTTCCTTCTTTTACTCTGGTTGTCGCTCTTCCTTGGCATTCATCTTTATCGACGTCATATTTATCTGATAAGTGACCAGAAAGATATACACCTTCAAAAGGTTTGGCACCAGAAAAATCAAATGGTTCAATTGATTCCATTAAATCATCTGGCATAGATTTAGAGCCATCGACTGGAATGTGATCAAAACCTAATGAACCTTCACGAATAATACTATAGTATTTTCTTTCTGTGTAACGATAATCACCACGAGTATATTTAGTAACAATTTCACCTTTATAAGTTACTCTACCTTTAGCATCAGCGTTATAGACCCAGAAAGGAACGTATAAGCCTTTAATTTCATCAATTTTATTTTCTGTTTTAAAGACTTTTGGCAAGAATAATTTCTTTTTCAAGAAATTAGATAATGCAGTTTTGCATGCTTCTTTATCATGAATAAAAGGAATAACATAGTCAGGTTTAAGTGCGCCGGAAAGTCTTCCTTTAAGAAGAACAGGTGCTTCACAATATGGACAAGTTGTTGCACTAGTATTTTTATCTGCAACAATTTCACCACCACAGCTTTCGCAGTGGTAAACATTTAAACCAGCTAATTCTTCTTCGGTATATTCTTGAGTTTGGTTGTCGTCCCAAGATAAATTTTCTGGTTCTTCTTTTGAAAGTTCTTCGTTATATGACTTAATGTCATTTATATCAAATTCGCTACCACAAAATTCACATGTCACTTTTTGTGAGTGCATGTCAAATTTTAAAGAACCGCCACAACAAGGGCATTTGTATTCAAGTGTATTTGCCATAAGCTTAATTATTTGTTAATAATATCTTCTTCGCCGAATGGATCGCCGCATTCTGGACAGAATTTTGGAGGGTTCTTTGGATCTTTTGGTTCCCAACCGCATTTGTCACATCTATAGAGTGGCTCTCCAGCAGGTTTCTTAGCACCACATTCAGCGCAGAATTTGCCTTTATTTACAGCTCCGCAAGTTGGACATTTCCAGCCAGCAGCTTCTTCTGGCTTCTTACATCCACATTCTGGACAGAATTTTCCTTCAGCCATAGCTCCACAATGTGGACACTTCCAAGCACCATTAGCAGCAGCTTGTGCTTCTGCTTGTTTTCTTGCAGCGGCTTCTTGTTCTGCTTTTTGTTGTGCCATTGCGTCTTGTTGAGCTTGCATGTTATAGAAGTTATTTGCATTCATTCCACCAGCGTTTTGAGCCATATTTAATCCCATAAAGCCCATCATTGCGCCATTTGGATTGTTTGCAGCGTTTTTCATAGCTTCTGCTTGAGCTTCAACTAAAGTTGCACCAGCCATGCCTGCGTTTTTATAAACAGCTTGTCTTTGTAAATTCTTAATGAGGTCTTCATCTTCTTTTGGAAGAGTGACGCTTGCTAAAGCAATAGAAACAATTTCAAGACCACGTGTTTCTCTCCATTTTTCAGATAATGCTTCGTTCATAGCATTTTCTAAATCAGTTGTATGAGCAACGATTTGGTTTGGTCTCATTTCCATAGCGGATAATTTACCGAATGCTGGTTGTAAAGCAGAAATGAATTCTGACTTTAATTGAGAATCAAGATTGCTACGATAATATGTATCAGCAACATTACCAGCAACATTTGTATAGAATAATAATGGGTTAGAAATCTTATAGGAGAATGTACCACAGCAGCGAACGCTGACATCGATATCTAAGCCAATCTTAGAGTCTACAACTCTAAATGGAACAGGATTCATTGTGCCAAATTTGTTATCTAATAATTCCTTTAAGTTGAAGTAATATACTCTTTGGTCTTTTCCTGTATCACCACCATAACCGATACGTTTCCACATTGTTGAGAACATACCAGCGATGCCTTTTCCTAAGTTTCCACAGAAGATTGATGGTTCTGTAGATTTATCAAATGTGTATTCACCTGGTTCAGAACAAATTTCAACGATTCTTCCTTGTTCAACAATGATCATACATTGGCCATCAGCAACAGCAATACCAGAACCATTTGAAATAATGTTTTCGTTACCATGTTTATTTGACGAACGTCTAGCGCTAATCTTATTAACGCCTTTTGTCATTAAGACATCTTTATCCATTGCTTCACAATAGAAAAATTCTTTCCATTGATCTGCTAATGTGCCTCCAACGGCACCTGAAATAGCTTTAATTAAACCCATAATAAAGCCTCCTTTTTGTATTCAATGTAATTTTATTAAAAAATTAATTATATGTAAATAATTATTGAAAATAAAAAGGACTAGTTAACTAGTCCAAACAATTATTTTCTTAAAAACATTATTTCTTCAGCAACGTCTTCTATTATAGCAGGGCATTCACCACCAATTTGAACATCGTAATGAACCTTATCATTTTTATCCTTATAGACTTTATAAATATAGCCAAGCATTAAATCTTGCTTTCTTTTAAATCCTACACGATCGCCAAGATGATATTTGCTTTCAATTATTTCTTTTTGTTTTCGTTTAAATAAGCACATATGTTGTGATTATGATATCATATAAAAAGCAAATAAGGAAATATGCTTATATGAATAAAAGTTTTAAATCATTAAGAGAAAAATTGAGCAACTATCTTTAAGATAAAAATGAAAATAAATTATTCAATAATTGCTTTTTTAATACAATCGATACAACCGTGAGATGCGATGATGATGGAAGTGTTTTTGTTATTACAGGAGATATTCCTGCAATGTGGCTCAGAGATTCAGCGGCTCAAGTTATGCAATATCTATTTTTTCTAGATGATCCTGAAGTTAAACATTTAATTAAAGGTGTTATTAAAAAGCAATTAACACAAATAATCCACGACCCTTATGCAAATGCGTTTATGCACGATAATTCCACTACTAGTGAATGGAAATACAATGTAACATCAGATTCTATGCAAGATGATATTTGGGAAAGAAAATTTGAGTTAGATTCTTTATGTTATCCACTATTCTTAATGACAAAGTATTTTGAAAAAACTAACGATTTATCAATCTTTGATTCTTTGTTCTTAAATGCGTTTGATACAATAATTGATACAGTTAATAAAGAAAGAAGTCATAGTAAAAAGAGTTCATATTTCTTTCATTTTGAAAGAAGTGATAAGACATTTACTGTTGGAAAAGATACAAACCCATTGGAAGAAAAAGGATTGGTTTGGAGTGGGTTTAGACCAAGTGATGATACTTGTAAATATCATTACCATATCCCTGATAATATGTTTTTAGTAAGTGTATTAAATAAATTGACTAGTATTTTCGATATTATTAAAGATGAAAATAGAAAAGAAATATGTATTAAATTGATTCAAGAATTGAGACCTCTTATTGAACGATATGGCATAACCCATGTTGAAGGACTTTGAAATATCTATGTTTCAGAAACAAACTGCTTAGGAAAGTATGAAACTAATGACGACGCTAATATACCAAGTTTGTTATCTTTACCATATTTAGAATATCCATATTTAGATGAAGAAATTTATAAAAACACAAGACGCTACATATTATCCTTTAATAATAAATATTATTATAAAGGGGAAGTCTTAGAAGGAATCGGATCTCCTCACACTCCTCAAAATAGAGTGTGGCCTCTTTCCTTAGCTATGCAAGGTATAACTTCTAACGACGAAGAAGAAATAAGAAGATGCTATGAACAATTAAAAGCATCTACCAATAATGAAGGCTTGATGCACGAAGGTGTAGATGTTGATGATGTTTCTATTTATTCTCGCCCATGGTTTGCTTGGGCAAATTCTTTATTTTCTTATTTTGTAATTCTTAAAAAAGATATTTTATTTAAATAAATAACCAAAGAACCATACCGATACAAAATGACAGAACATTAGCTAATATCGCATAAGTGATATTCCATTTTCTTGTATGAGCTTTTCCATGTCTACAAAATAATTTATATACCACTGCTTCAACTAACATAATTAGTAAATCAATTAAAATATATGGAATAACAAACCAAGGCGATTTTTCACTAAAATAAGCAATAAGATTTAAAGATACATTTAAACCAATTTGAGTTATCGAGTTAGTAATTAAAATGATAAGTAATGACTTCTTATCAAATTTAAATAATATTGCAAGCAATATTTCTATTGTTAATGTCAGTAATAATCTAGCAAAAAATTCTAATATTTTTTTGTGTAATTATAAGATTTAACAAGTTCAATTTTCTTGTCTAAAGAAATCAATCCATCAAAAGTTTATCTTATTTGATAGAGTTGTCCCGTAAAAGACAAATGGTCCACTTTTTAATGAAACTGTTTTACTATTAAATAGTAGGATTATCAACATGTCCCACAAATATTGGAGTACCATTAATATCTCTAATGATATAGATGAAAGGTTGATTGAGTTTCACATCAAGAGTGTCATTCTTCATTGGTTCAGCAGTTCCTGTGGCTCCAAACGACGCCATTGTAACGCTTTTAACGATTGAACCATCTTCATTAAATTCTACTTCATTCTTCTGTTTAATCTTTTGGATATAGATGTTATAGTCATCAAGCTTCTCGTCATCAAAAGCGTTTTTGAAAGAATCAATGTTACGATTATAGATATCTCCGAAGCCTAAATTCTCTAAACTTTTTTGAAAGTCGACATCCGATTTTGTCGTAAATTTTGGAGTTGATAAATTAACCATAATATAACCATATTCTCCATTCTTGACGATATTCTCTTCTTTTTCTTCAAAGATATTCGCATCTTTAGTGAGATCAAAAATATTATCTTCTACTTTCTTTGGAACTAAGTATGTGACCGACGCTCTATGCGAAGAATAATAGTCTTTCACTGAAATATAGGAACCGTAATCATAATAAGACTGGCTTAAATACGAATGGTTCATATATGTAGCTTTAACCGTTTTATCATTGCTAAGATAGAAATCATCTTTAATATTGTTTTCAGATAGATATTTCTTTGCCCACGCATTTTTGAAGTATAGTGTTGAGAATAAATACAACTGGGTTTCATCGTTAATTTCTAAGAATTTATCATCAATAAAACCATTAGAATTGACGGCTTGATTTACCCATTCCACCATCTTGTTTGGTTCGGATTCAAAGTTAATCTGATAAGCTTCACAATATAGCTTAGTTAAACTATTTACAAATTCTTGATTATAGTTAAATTCATTATTGAAGAACGCAGAATTTTTAAGTTGAATCGTTGATTCATCACTGGCGAAAGAATTAGCTTTCATAACCTTATCATAGAAGGTAACCCTACTACTCTCATTGAGCCCTAAAAGGGTGCTGAACTTTTCTTTTAATTCTTCTCTACTAGTCGCATTAGTCATCTCATTAATTATCGAGTATAAGCCTACGACAGAATAAGACATATTATCCTTTTTAGAAGTATCTACCAGAGCATGATATGTGAGATTTGAAAAATTGTTGTAGGCCTTGCTTTCCTCTTCTGTTGTTCTAATTGGAAATGGGGCACTACCATCAGGGTAAGAAACAGTATTTAATTTCTTAAATGTGTTTGATTCCGCAATTCTAATCTCGTTCAAGGAATAACGTCGATTAGATGTTTTAACACTTTCTTTTATCTTTAATGAAGAGAAGAAAATCACAGAAGCTGGAACAGCGATAATACTCACCATTACTGCAGCAGTAACAATTAAAGCGAGTTTATATGGTTTGATTTTATGTTTAGATTTTCTACTATTTGGTTCTAGTTGAGTCGCGTCAAAAGAGAGATTCGCATTGCTAGATTGTTCAAAATCTTGTTTGAATTGTTTTTTTAATTCGTCCATCGCTATTTACCTCCATAGTAATCACGAAGTTTCTTAATTCCGCGTTGATATTTTGAGGATACTTGTGAAGTGGTTAAATCATTCGCTTTTGCAATTTCTCTAAAAGTAAATCCATAGATGAGATGCAATACTAAGAATTTGTATTCCTCTTCATCTAAGACGTCTTTGAATTTCTCTAGATAGATCGAAACGCTTTCTTCATCATATTTCCCTTCGATATCGTCGGAATAAGCGAGACGGTTTTTAATTTGATTATAACGGTTGATTGATAGATTCTTTGCGGTGACGAGTAAAAAATATTTAAGCTTGCTTTCACTCATGAAATCTCTTTTTCTCTCATACATCTTAAGGAATGTCTCATTAACGATGTCTTTTGCTTCATCTTCGCTTTTTAATATATCGAAGGAAATATAATAGACAAGATAACGATATTTCTCAAAAATGAGATTAAAAGCTTTGTTCATCTCCTCTACGCAAGTTGAGCATAGTTTTTTCAAGACCGAGTAACCAATTCTTTCCATCTCTATTAAATAAAACAATTTAACAAGGCGTTTTTGTCGTTTTCTAAAAATTTTTTTATAGTGTTTTCAAAAGCTATATAATAATCATCATTTTACCATAAGGAGAAAACGATTGTATGAAAACATTTAGTTATGTAATGTTTGACTACTTAAAAAATCTATCACAAGAGCATTTTTAAAAAGAAAAAAGCCATATCAGGTGCGATATGGCGATTTTTTCAAAATGGCTATACACTTTAGAAATGATACACTGCACCCACCTCGAGTGATTTAAGGAGCAGTTGCACCCACACCTAATACTTACTATTTTGTAATTGTTTTTAATGACAAAATATGATTTAATAATGGTAAGAATTCACCCGTGGTAGCTAGTGACTACCGCCTAGTGGGAATTCTTTTTCTTTATTATTTCCCATATTTTATCTATATCATCTGGGCACAAATTATAATCTCTTAATGCTTCGGACAAATAATCTTTAGAATCAGTACTGATATCATCTCTTAAAAATGACGTTTTATTCCAATCTTGAGGATTGTGAATTGGAATATTTTTATGGTGTCCTCTTTTCGGACTATTTGTCAAACCTAAATTTACATATGATTTACCATCATCTGATTGACCAATAACTAAAGCTGGATGTCTTCCTTTATTTTTGTTTCCCATTTTTCGTTTTGCATTATTTCTAAAATGCCATTTAATGCTTTTCATTACATTTCCTCAATATCTCAAACATGTCTATATTTTCAATGAGTGCAACTCCTCCCCAACTTCCATGAATTTGTCCTAAATCATCAATTAATTCAACAATGCCTGTTTTTCCACTATATTGAGGTTCTCCATTCATTTGAATTATTTTTTATATAATCGCCAACTTCTACCATAAAATAAAATCTCCTTTCGTCAGCACGTTTTGTGTTTCAAAAGGAGAAAAATAAAAAGCCATCCAAATGAAAACACTTTTGCAATTAACTGCTGATATTTCTATCAACCATAATTGCTGGTGTTTCATCATCCTTGTGATGGCCACATTCTCAAGATTAACTTGTGCGGAGCATTGACATTGATTAATCTAGGCCCCGGATTTACGGAACATTCCTAGAGGTATCCTCTTTGAATCTGGGCGATACTTCCCGCATTGATAGATCCTAACACGTCCAATCTACCAGTTCTTAATATAGTTTCCTGTCGTTTACCTGCGTTTATAAGCCCACTTAAGGACGCGCCTCTAGTCTGCTATTAAGAGCATAAATATTTTATCATAAAAAAATTAACTAAAAATACTATTAATTAGTTAAAAGTTATCGATTTCCTATCATCAATTAGTTTTCCTATTATCTTTTTGATTTCCTATGTTTTATATTTTTAAATCAAACAAGGCATTCAAATTTGCTTAAAATATATAAGAAAGCCTATATTCTTGCAAAAATAATAAAAAACAGTGAAGATACTACGTATCAACACTGTTGTTTACTTATGTCTTGCTGCAACGAAGTTAATAGTTTTTATGACAAGTGCAACGAAGTTAATAGATTGAACGCAACGAAGTTAATATATTCTTTCCATTATTGGAGTGACTTCAATTATATTTTTACTTTTATCAAGATGGTTTTTATCTAAAATTGTTTTTGGTCTAACGCAGTATTTAGCATCAATAAAACCAATAGTACATTCTCCATTAGTAGTTGCAATAGTACATGAGATTTTGCCTTTTTCAAATTTTTCTTGGAATAATAATTTTTGTTCAAATACAGAATCAAAATTAATAAGATGTTTAAGCTTTTGCCTGACAAAACCTTTTATTTCTTTTGCCGAATCACAATCAAAATCATCTTCCACAATAGACTCATTAAAACATCTATTAAAAAACTCTTCGGCATTTAGATTAGTTTTTACACCAGTTAGATGTAGAAAATTAGTCTTATAAAATCTCAAAATATATTTGTCTGAAACAACAAAAAGATTTGAAGAAACAGTTATTTTTACATTTAACAATTTTGAATAACTTTTTGCTGCTTCAACTAATTGATTTCTAACTTTTGTCTTAAATGAGATCTGCATATGCAATAAAAAAAGCGTTTTAAGGTGCGCCACCACGACTTGGACAGGTTTAAGGTCTCTGGCCCGACAAATTGGGTGGTCTTTTTATGTCTCCCATCCCTCTTGACACTTAGATTATAACAAAGCAATAAAAAAGATGCAATTAAATGCATCTCTAAAATTCAATTCAAAACGTTAGATACTCATTGCATTAAATTTATAATGCAATAGATACCAATTAGAAAGAACACTAAAGTAAAACTTTTTACCCTAAAAATGGGGTGCAGGCAACTAAAGTGATACTCCTATTCCCTAATATTCATTTGAAAACCAGGCGCACTTACAATAGAGATCGTTGTTGCAAACGAAATAAAGAAAAGCGCTAGCGAAGCAAAAAACACAACAATTGAACATAATCTAATTATCTTTAATGATCTCTTGTTTAAATTCAAAAATGATAATAGAGAAAGAATTATAGAAAGCAACAAGAGCGCAATGTTGATAACCGAAATTGGATTCCCTACCCTCAAGGTTGCACCAATAATTGATGCATAGCCTGTTACATGAGCAGGTGTTGGGTTGTCAGGATAAGATACTACAGAATAGTCATAGCTACTATATTGATAAAAAGGAATAACTGATAGCAAGAGTAAAATAACACTTATTGAAGCAAAACAAATATTTAGAATCATCCAAAACTTCTGGTTTGTTTTAAATGATTTTTCCACTATTTCGTTCTTTTCTTTATTAGATAATAAATCTTCAACCTTCACATTAAGAGCGATAGCTATCTTCTCTAAGTTTTCTTGAGTAGGAAAAGCACTGCCACTTTCATACTTGGTTATAAGTGTTCTAGAGACATATATCGTACTAGCAAGATCTTCTTGCGATAATCCCACTTCTTTGCGGTATTTCTTTATTTTCTCGTTTAGCTCCATTTTGTTATTCCTATTATAAACCAATTTGGCATGACATATTTACTTCTAAAACATTTTCCTTCTTCACTAGAATATGTATACATATAGTGACTTTTATGACTGATATAAAATAGTTCACTATACCACATATCATATGGATGGAAATTTTCAGCACTTATTCTAATGCAAATAGCATCGTCTTTAGCTTCGCTCCGTGGCCAAGCATTAAAAAATTCTTCATCGATATCAAAATTAACAAAAACATAACCACAATCTAAATAAGAATAATATTTTTCATCCACTATCCACGCCAAGCTTTGACAAACGCTAGAACTCACTTGCATTTGCGTTATATTTGACACTTCAAAACCCGCAACTTCTTTGAAAGAATAGGTTTGTTGATTACAGCTTGTTAGAAGTAACAATAAAGCTAAAAGAAATGGCATCTTTTTCATGTTTTAATAATAAGTCAAATAATGAAAAAACACTATGTGAATTGATGTGAATTCTATAATTAACATTATTTATTGCTATAAAAAGCGAAAGCGTTAGATACTAATCGCAAAAAGTGCCTAATGCATTAGATACTAATAAAAATGAGGTGCACTCAATACACTCAATAAATGATACAGTAAGCCAAAAATCGCATATTTTTGTGACTTTTTGCCTATTTTTAAGAAGAACAAAATCGAAATAAATTTCGACTATAACTCGGATTAATTCTCCGAGTTTTATAATATATGTATGTTTAGAAACTCTGACTTAAGAATAAATAGATATTTCATACAGTTTAAAGACGATATTAACGAAGCGAAAAAACA
>JAZRYE010000027.1:0-2387 GCA_045600585.1 Bacilli bacterium
GTAAGCGTAAATAAATACCATATATGAAAAAGCCAGGATGATTAGTTCTGGCATTTTTTGTTTGTAAAGGATGTGAACATCGACATTTCATCACTCCATGGTAAGAGTTTGCTGATGTCTTTTTGCTTCGTTCTCCATATCTGACAAAACACTTGATATAGATACATATAAGGATCTAAACCATTCATTTTAGCTGTTTGAATCACTGAGAAAATAATCGCACTTGCATCCGCTCCATTATGGGTATTGGAAAACAAGAAGTTTTTTCGACATATAACAAATGGTTTAACCGCTCGTTCGGCAAGATTGTTGCTTAAAGGAATGTGTCCATCGCTTAAAAATCTTATAAGTTTATCCTTTTGATTTAAAGAATATTGCATTGCTTCTTTAAGCTTGCCATCACTTTTATCAATTTTAGATTCTACTTTTAAGAAATATTCATCCACTAGAGGTTTAGATTCTTTTTGTCTGGCTCGATATATTTGATCAACTGTCTCTAATTTCTTATATTTTTCTTCTAAGGCAAATATTTTATCAATGATTTTAATATAGGCAATCGCTAAAGAGGAGGGACGTTGTTTAGAAGATAACCCTTTGATAATATCGCTATATTTTCTTTTGACATGGGCCCAACACCCCGCTAAAGAGACATTATCGATATTGTTATATCCTTCATAGCCATCAACGACAAGATTACCTTTATATTCTTTTAAGAATTGTTTAGGATTATCGCTGCTTCTCGTCTTTTCAAAATCATAAATATAGATAGGATAATCATAAGTTGAGGTAGCATAAACCCACATATATGATTTATCTCTATTTTCCTTTTTCTTATATTCAAGAACTTCCAATGTTGTTTCATCCGCATGAAGGACTTTGACTTCTGTGTTGATGAGGCGTTTATATAATTCCTCATAAATTGGACACAATTCTCTAGCTCCTTCAATAACATAATTGGACAAAGCCTGCCTAGATATTAATAATCCACGATCATTAAGAGATTTTTCTAAGCGATATAAAGGCACTCCTAAAACGTATTTATGATAAAGAATGCTCGCTAAAAAGGAGGGAGTTAAATATCCTTGATAAGGATCGTCTTGTCCCTTTTGATATATAACATTATCTTTGACATATTTATGGATATGATATTCTTCCACTCTTATTTCAATGGGAAGCATTTCTACTTTAGTTTTAACATCAAACCCAATATAAGATAAATCGGAGATCGTTTCTTTTTCATCTGGATATATATCTATTATTCTTTTTTGGATGTTTTTTGATAAGAAGTTATCGGAAAGTTTAACACCAACTTTTCTTCCGCGCTTTTTCTTATCTTTTATTTCTTTGTTAACATCTAAAGAAGTATTTTCTTCCGCTTCATTAATCACATTTTTAGTGATTTCACTTTTAGCAACATATAATCTTGCTCTTTCAATACGCTGACCTTCTAATAATCTTTCAATTTGTTTAAAAGCATCATCTCTTTCTTCGATGACTTTACGAAAATCAACTTTTAGTTTTTCATGTTCTTCTAATAAGCCTTTATTTTCTTTTTCTTTGCTTTCAATAATCGCAATAAGTTCTTCTTTAGATAGCTTAGAATAATCCATGTAAATAGGATATCATAATTAGTAAAAATTACATAGTAATTTTTAAATAAATTATTCACTAAAAAAAGAGGATTGCTCCTCTAATAAGTATGTTTAATATCAATGGGAAGATGAATTTGAGTGATATCCATGCCCATAAGTAAGTAATTAAGTTCATCTTTACTTAATGACATTTTCCCATATTCAACTTTAGGCCAGCGAAATTTATCTTTAGTTAATCGCTTTTGATATAACCATATTCCATCAATGTCTATTTCTATTATCTTTAAGCGATTCTTGTGTTTATTTGAGAACATGAATATCTTATTCTTCATATCACTTAAAGAGAATGTTTCCTGGATGATAATTAATAAACCGTCAATAGATTTTCTTAAATCAGTTGGACCAGAGAATAGATATATCCCTTCATTATTAGATAGATCAATCATGATATCGCTCCTAGAAATATGGCAAGATTATTTTGATCAATCTCGATTAAATGATTATCCAATTTAAAGGATATGGTTTTAGATGAATTAACTATTCCTTTTGTTGTTATTTGAATAAACGATGATTTTTCTCCTCTATCAATTCTTTTATGAAAGCTAATTAATCCACGTATAACCGCGGGAGAGATATTGTTAGCAACTGCGAAATCTTTGGGTGATAATCCACTTTCTAAATAACATCGATATAAAACTTCTTTTTCTTCTTTGCTCATAAAAACATGCCTTTCTTATGCGAAAATCATCGCAAAATCGGAATGTTTTATGAAGAATGGTATTTATTTACGCTTAC
>JAZRYE010000028.1:0-6143 GCA_045600585.1 Bacilli bacterium
ATGATTTGTTTGTAAATGCATATAAAATAACAAGTGATATTGAAGGCTAATTTATGAATAAAAATTTTTAAAAAATTATTATAATTTTTGAAGCTATGCTTATATTATTAGTTTTGTATTTAAAACCATTTTTAATCATTCATGCAGATAATAATTGTATAGAAGGAAACAACCAATTCCAAAATAACCAATTATTATATCCCGGATATATAAAATTTCATAAAACATTAACAAAAAATAGTAATTATGATGGTACATTTAGACTAGAATTACTTAATAGAACTACAGGTATTAATTTTGTTTTTGAGCCTAATTATAATAATGTTGACATCTATACGCCAAACGGGAAAACAGTTCAAGCATATGAGATAGTTGATGAATTTCCTAATTGGTTTATTGAACAGGAAAATAATTGGTACAATAATATATATTCAAATGCTATTTATATTTCGTCAACTACTTTATCTTATAACTGCCACTCGTATGCATGGTATAAACAAAGCTCTTCTAATAGTTACTGGATAGATTATCCTGAAATGTATTATTCAGTTAATGATCAATCATTTTACGAAGTAAATACACCTAGAATAGGAGATATAATTTGTTATTATAATATAGATGGCGAGAATTTACATTCTGGTATTGTTGTTGATTATGATCCTACAATTGAAATTAATAATATTTGTGAAAATGCTAATCAAGTGACTGTCATATCTAAATGGGGATATGCAGGACTATATGAGCATAAAGGAGATGAATGTCCATATACGGCATACTCGCCAGAATATTCTAACTATAATTATCAGTATCTTTTTGCTTCAGAAATAAAATTTTATCGTCCTAGGACTAATGCGTCTTATATTTTATCAAATAATTCGCCCACAATTAATGAGTTTTTAATTGTTCCTACTAATCATCAAATAACTGATGAATATGAAATGTATGAATTAAATGTTAATTATAGTACAGATTACGAAATCGAAGTTAGTTCAAATTACGCATTAGATGTAAGACTATATGATGAACATATGCAACTAATAACTATCGATGATTTAAATGCAAGTTCAAATAGAGAACATTTCATAAAAACTCTAACAAATAATAAGAGATATTATTTACGTGTTGCTTATGATGATTCATCACAAATAGGTACAATTACAACGTCTATTAGTAGACATACACAGCATAGTTATGATGACCATTATGTATGGACTAGTTTAACTAATCATAAATCATATTGTAATTGCGGAAGTTATATTAATAGCCCTCATGTAGTATCATCTAGTGCTTACCTAAGTGGACTTCCATCAGTACCTTGTTTATTATGTCATGGTTTAGCTAGTGTATCGCAAATCATTCATCAAAGCATTGAAGATTATCCATATACACCAAATGGTAGTTTCATACTGCCAAATGGAGTAATAGTATTAGTAGATGAAGATATTGAAGCATACTTAAATGGAACATTAGTATTTGTAAATGGTGGATTAATGGCAAATAGCGATAATATAAATATCCCAAATCATTATGCAATAAAGAAAAAAGAGACTTATCTTGAATAGCAGTATTTATAATTAGGGTTCAATGTGTATAAAATACATATGTTTTAATATTTTGACAATTAAAAATAATCGAGGGCCTAAATGCCCTTAAAGAACATGCATGTGAAATAGATTCTAATAGAAAATACTCATAATAGAACCTTTTATTATGGGTTAACATACATTTATTTATATGTGTTATTACATTTAGTATAATTAAAAGGGCAATAATATATTTAATTTAATAGGTAGAATGATTATGTAGTATTATAATAAATGTAGAAATCCTTTATTAAAGTGTGAGGCCTATTTTATGTGTGTTCAAAACCGCAACAAATATAAATACTCCAAAAAATAGAATGCCTTATAGTCCTTTTAAATAGGGATTAAATGTCAGAATAGGTACAATCTAAATGGTTGTGCCTTTTTCTTTTGCCTTTAGAGGTAATATACATCCAGGAGGTGAGATCATGACAAAGACTAAGAATCCTAGAGTATTTTTGAAAAGATACTATTTGATTAATAAACGTGCTTATCTAGGCTTTTCTCAATTAACAGTTGCCAAGAGAATGGGAATGGCACTATGTACTTATAATCAAATTGAGAATGGTAAACTTGGAAATTTAATGAACGCCTATTGGTTAGAAAAATTAGCTGATGCTTTAAATACACCAATTGGAGATATAGTTCGTTTAGAATCCGATTACTTTGTTAAGTACTTAAAAGTCAATAAAATCAATAGAGATTATTTAATCTAGACAAAGAAAAAGAGTAGTCATTTTGTTAGTGGCTACTCAATTTTGTTCTTAGTCAATTGATCCAATGAAATTATAAATAACTTTGATTTTTTGAACTCTATGTCCATCAACCTTTTCAGGTGCATATACAAGAACCTTTTTAATAAATGCTCTTATGATTTCACAATCTAGTTCTTGGACTTCAGTATATTTCTTGCAGTAATTTATAAATGTTTCTGCTCCATTATTTTCATTGGAACTATCACTTAATTGTTTTTTGATTTCATTAATTCTAGATTTAAGTGTTTCTTGCTCATTTTCATAATTAGCAGACATTTGAATGAATCTATCAGCTGAAATAACGCCTTCAAGTTTGTCTTCATAAAGGCTCTGAATAATGGAATCTAGTTTATGTATTCTAGCATTTGAAATTTCTAGTTCTTTGGTAAGTTCCTTATTTGCCTTTGTGTTTTCCTCTTTAGAATGAGATGTAACTAGATTAATAAATTCATCTTCATTTTCTCTAACAATAGTTGTAACTCTTCTTAAATCATCTAGGATTAATTCCTCAAGAACTGTGTTTTTAATTTGGTGGGAACTACAAGTTTGTTTACTTTTCTTCCTGTAAGATGCACAAACCATATATTCTTGTTCATGAGTCCAATCTTTGCCTCTAACTTGATACATTTTTGCTCCACAATCAGCACAATAAACTAGACCAGATAATAATGGCATTTCACCCATATTGGTTCTAACTCTCCTTCCTTTTCTGATGTTTTGGACTATGTTAAATGTATTTTCATCAATAATAGGTTCGTGAGTGTTTTTGAAAATCATCCAATTTTCTTTATCGTTCCATAGGTATTTTTTAGATTTATAAGATTTCTTATAGGTTCTAAAGTTAACTGTATCACCGATATATTCTTGCCTATCAAGAAAGTAGGAAATTGTAGCTGGATTCCAATAATAATCATCGGAGTCTTTACAAGCGGTCGAAGGATTATTAATTCCTTTATGTTTGAAATAGGCAACTGGAGATAAGATATGTTCGTCTTTTAATATGTCTGAAATTTGAGAAGGACCATAGCCCTTAACACATAAGTCGAATATTTCTCTTACAACCTTAGCTGCATCTTCATCAATTATCCAATGGTTCTTGTCATTAGGATCTTTCATATATCCATATGGTGCATTAGTGGTTAGATGTTTACCTGATTCACCTTTTGCCTTAACAACTGCTTTAATCTTCTTTGAAGTATCCTTGGCATACCATTCGTTTATGATGTTTAGAAAAGGAGTGAAGTCACTTTCTTGTTTTGTAGCTGAATCAACTCCATTATTGATTGCTATAAATCTAATATCGTTATCAGGAAAGAGTATCTCGGTGTAATAACCAACCCTTAAATAATCTCTACCAAGTCGACTCATATCTTTGACAATGATGGTTCCGATAATGCCTTTATTGACTTTATCGATTAGTCTTTGCCAATCAGGTCTATCAAAGTTAGTACCTGAGAATCCATCATCAACAAAGAACTCGGTATTTATAAAACCGTTATCATCAGCATATTTCTTTAAGATTTGTTTTTGATGAATAATAGAGTTTGAATCACCTTGTAGCTCGTCATCACGAGAAAGACGGCAATAAAGTGCAGTTATATTATTCTTTGGTTCAATAGCTTGTAACATTTAAATTGCCTCCTTTCTTGTGCCTTATAATTCTTTGCCATCGGCTCCTAGAATTTTAATAGAATCAATAGTTCCATTATCGAATAATTCTAGAATGTAAGTGATGGCTTTTTCTTTGCTCCAACCAAGTGAATCAATGTAATATTTTTCTAAATGTTTGATGCCACTTAAGTTGGTATTTGTTTCTTTGCATTTAAGTGCCAATGCCTGTTCTAAAACCTTTAAATTTTTACCCATTTAACATACCTCCAATTTGGTATGTATATACATCACTCTAAAGGGCATTTATATCAAGTTATGTTGATACAATTTCTGGTGGTTTTGTTGCATCTTCCAAGTTATTTAAAATTAGTCTTTTGATAGTTTCTTTGATTACCTTTTCTTCATCCTTTGTAGGCGTAATAGACTCAACAATGTAAGTTGTTCCTTTAATTTCTTTAGTGGTTGTGTAATTGCTCATAGATTTCCAATATTTGGCACCATAGTTGGTCCTGGTCCGATTTTTTAAGCAAACTTGATAAATTAACCCAGGTGCCTAAAACCAATCGGTAACGAACCAAAATGGGCTCATCTTCCTTTCAACTTACAAATGGGTAAGAATCTAGGTAGCTGCCAAAAATTGAAGAAAAATATTTTTAACACTTTTTACACTAACCAAAACCATATAGGCATTTAGAGCTGGCAGTAGTTCTGGCATTTTAAACTTTCAAACTTTCTTTTGTTTTCTTTGCCTTGCTCCTCGCACGATCTAGCTGGCAAATTGGCATTGGCAAATAGGGTATATATATAAATATACCCTATTTGTCCAATGACCGAATTGATGCCAGTTCTAGAGTATAGATTTTCCTAAAATTTACCAAAATTCCTGGCATTGGCAGAAAGGAAGATTTCTCCTATTTGCCACTTTTGGCAAAAACTGGCATTTTTCCTTTTTGCCAGTTGCCAAAACCTATTTACCAAGTAGTAAAAAACATAAAACTAGAATCAATAAAGTCAGCAAAAACTAACTAGTTGAAAATTATAATGAAGTGGTAAGTATAAAGTAGACACCTAGGTATTAAGTCTATGTTGTTGTAGAGTAAAAACGAAAGGAGCTACTTATGCAGAAATATACAAAAGAAGAAATGATGGCTATAGGTCGAGAAATCTATGACCATTATTTAACTATTGCCCAAGCTGCAGAAAAATATTGTATTAATTACTATACTGCTCGTGATTATTATCGTATGTATCGAGACAATTTTAATCTGCCGGCAATCGAAGCTGCTAAACCGGCAAAAGGTAAGAAAATAATTAATAAAGATGGAAAACCAAGTTTTTATGAACTTCATGAGCTTAGTAAAAATCAACTTATTGAAGAGGTTATAAAGGCTAGAATTGGAGAAGAACGAGCAAAAAAAGGATACGAAGTGAAAGGGGATGGTCAAACAAAGGAATACATTATTTTAAAGAAAGAGAATTTGAAGTAATATTCATTCTCTCAAACGAATTCCCAATTAAAGAATTATGCCGAATTATGGGAATAAATAGGAGCAGTTTCTACAAGTGGAAAGAAAGAATGGAAAGGCCATCTCAAAGAATGATTAAACGTATCAGCGATATAAAGTTGTTCTCTGAATATCATGAAAGATATCCGAATCATGGATATCGATGGTTAAACCGATTGATTAGAAATGAATTAGGTGTCGTCATGTCTGATCAATATGCTCATAAGTGTTGCAAAAATGCTGGAATTAAAAGCATTTCTAAGCATTATCATTATAAGAAGCCTGGTAATCCATTCAAAATTTATCCAAATCTTCTAATGGCGGATTTTGAAGTTAATGGTCCATTTGAATGTGTTGTTACAGATATGACGGCGTTTTGGTGTAATGAAACATATTGGGAATTAACATTATTTATGGACTTATGGAACAACGAAATTGTTGCTTATGGTTTGTCTGATGTTAGAGGCGATCCATCTACATATCATGAAGGATTAACAAAGTTGCTTGAAAAGAAAAAAGAATACAAAGACCTAAAGTTGATTTTGCATAGCGACCAAGGTGCAGTGTACTCTTCGAAAAGCTTTAATAAACTTTTACCTTCTTATAATATCATACGTTCAATGTCTCGTGCAGGAACTCCTACAGATAATGCAGCAATGGAAGCAATTAATGGTTGGGTAAAAGAAGAG
>JAZRYE010000029.1:0-10938 GCA_045600585.1 Bacilli bacterium
AACCAAGGAATTTGATTTTTTCAGATGTGTTGAGTTTAAGCCGTCCTTTTATGGTATGACTGCTAGTGAACTATTTAATGGAAACCTTAGGCACTGTGAAGGAAGGTATTCGTGTTTATTTCCTAATCAAAGAATCTCGTATTGGGCTGATTCGCCTGACACTGCTAGAGCGGAGATCAAAAAGCACGGCTCGGGTTGTTCAATCCTTACATTTTGGGCATATGACGATGCTTCAAGTTTTATTCCATGTCTAGGAGACCAGGATTATTTAAGAATAGTCGATGGGAGAAAATGCGGAATCCAGGATTTGATTGATAAAGTTGATAGCGGCATAGAAATCACAAAAGAAGACAAAGACTTCTTGGATGATATTCTTTCGCAAGAGATCGATTGCATTGTGTATGATTCGAAAGCGCGACCAGGTGGAGAAAACTTTATATTTTTGGAACGTGGCTTTAAGAAGCTTGCGCTCAGAAGACTTTCTTTGAGGTTTTCAAGAAAAGAAGGTGGGGCGCATGATTTTATTGAATGCGCAGGCACATCTGACTACACACCTTATTTAAAGGAATATGGAAGATGTTTTGAACCAAAATGTAGAATTAAGTTTAGAGAAGAATATTTAGATAGCGACGAATATAAAATAAGGAAAAACAATACTGATGCTGTTTGGGATAGAAAATTCGGAAGCAGGAAACGCAAATAGCACATGCTATGTAGAACGCCTGCGATACGCGAAATAGACAGAAGCGGCATTTCTAAAACGCCTGCGATACGTATCGCATACGTAGAAATGGTGTCGCATAAGTTCAATTAATAGTATTTGCACGTATTCCGGACTATCATCAATAGACATTTATAGAGAACACGCACGATACCAAAATATCGTGCTTTTTTATTAGTTGTCCGATTTTTGTGGACAACTGAAATATAATTTGTTATCATATTAATATGATAAAACATTCTATTAGATATTTTAACGGAAAACAAATTAGAGCAGTTTGGGATAAAGAAAATTCAATGTGGTGGTATTCTGCTACGGATCTTGTTTTCACTTTAATAAATCCGAATTCTCCAAGAAGATATTGGAATAATGTGAAAGTTAGAAATCCTGAGTTGTCACCATTTTGTGGACAACTGAAACTATATGCGGAGGATAATAAAAAATATCTTTCGGATGTAATTAACGAAAACGGTGTAAGACTTTTATTAACCATAATTCCAAGTAAATATAAAAAAGAAATATCCAATTGGCTAACTGGAATGCTTGACCCAATTGACGAACAAAGCAAACGAAAAGCATATGAGCTATATGAGACAAAATTGATCGAAAGTGATGAAGTAGGTAAAACGATCGCTTTACAAAAAATCCATGCTTATCTATTTGAAGGGCTCTATCCTTTCGCAGGTCAAATTCGTACAAGAACTATTTCTAAAGGTGGGTTCGTTTTTGCTAATGGTGACTTTTTGCATCAAATACTTCCTGATATAGATAAAATGCCAGAAAACACATTTGAACAAATAGTGGAAAAATATGTTGAAATGAATATTGCCCATCCATTCATGGAAGGTAATGGCAGAGCTACTAGAATTTGGGTTGATTTAATTTTCATAAAGAATCTTGAACAATGTATTGATTGGTCAAGGATAGATAAAGAAAGTTATATGTCCGCAATGAAGAAAAGTAATTTTGATGATTCAGATATCAAAAAGCTACTTCACGATGCTTTGACTTTTGATATTCATAATAGAGAATCTTTCATGAAAGGAATTGATACATCTTATTATTATGAAGAAGAGGAGTAAAAAGGAATAGATAACACCAGGTCTTGTAATTGATGGCGAAGTCATGTCGGCAGGAAGATCGTTAAATATAAAACAAGCAAAAGAGCTTATAGAAAAAGCAATGAATGGAAAATGTTGCTGCTCTAAATAGGTCTGACAGTGAAGGCTTTTTATTAACAGTGCTAAAATTAAACTAATCTAAGTTATATCAAAAATTAATAACAGATCTAGAGAAAGTGATAAACCTGGAAAGACAGAACGGTTGACTTCATATATAAAAACGGGCAAAAAATATTAAAATCGTAATACAAAAATAGATATATGAACTTCGATAAAGACTAAATGCAAAAATGAATTTATAGAAAGACGATTACTATATGCAAAATATTATTAATCGCATTGAGTTCCATTAAGTTCAAGCAGGCACGGCACTTTAAAAGCGTGCCTTTTTCTTATGTTTTTAAGGAAAATATAGGGGGAGTTGGATTGGTTATTGATATGACTCCTTCTTTCCTATTAGGAATAAAAAACAAAGAAGTTCAGACTTACTTAATATAGTATTCTTTCTTTAACGTATTATTGTTTAAGTGGTGGGAATGTATGTCTTATTCGATATGGTAATTTCAGTAAGGAACTGACTTGCTTCTTTTAATGTTTCAAGAATAATGTAGTAGTTTGTTGAGGCTTCTTCATTCCACTCTATGTAATAGTCAGGGTCAATACTGTAATCACTTGGATTTATTGTTAAACCATCAAATAATAAATACTGAGGAACAAAAGTAGAAGGGTCTTGTTTTTCTAAAGCATATTTTGCAGCTGAAACTAATGCACTTGCACCGTTAGTTTTGACATGAACTGCATATTCTTCATCAAGTTCAATGCTAAATTGGTGTCCTCTTATACCAGTATCTGTGTAGTATTTTGGTTCAGAATCATCAAAATGATCAGCGTTTGCTTCAACATCAATATTTGAATTTTCAATTCTGATTATAGAATCTAGGTTTTGGGTTGAAGTGAATAATTTAGTTGGCTTATCTTTATATACAGACACAATGCCAGTTACTTGAATAGCGCCATGAACGTAAACTTTAACATCTGAATCGTTTTTAGCCTCAAATGCTATTGATTCAATACCTCTAACAAGATAAAAGGACGAAGAATCAATTTTAATATTGATATTAGAGTTATCAAAAATAACAAACGGACCAGCGATACCTTCAACTGCGGATGCCAAAACATTAGATCTAACCGGAACTTTTACAGCTTCCATAGTGATATTAACATCTGAATTAGTGATTTTAATTGTGCTTGAATTCGAATACATTCCTATGAGTGGTGCTATATATTGTTTTGTGCTACTGAATACTTCATAGTCTACAATAAAGTGCAGATTGACTATTGCTCCATCAATAAAAAGATAGGTTTGTGCTAAGAAACCGAAGATTTGTGTTTCTCCAATATTAACTTTCCCAGGTTTGATTAAAGCGTCAATAACGACTCCATCTTCAATTTGAATATATCCAGTTCTATTTTCGTTATCACTTAATGTGCTAAGAACCGAACCACCAATATTTGCAGATATTGACGCGCCTGTTTTTACTTTAATTGAATAAGCAAAGATACCTGAAGTTAATCTATTTGGAACACCAACTAAACTAATGGAGTTTTTAATGATTAAATTTGCAGTAACACTTATTGCTCTAGTTCCTCCTTTTACAGTCAAAGAATCTCCTTCAAATGTAATTGTTGGAATGGTGGATTCGTTAGCAAAATGAACGAATAATGCGAATCCACCTTGGTTATGGTCATCTTCCCAGTATGTATTATCCCATGTACATGAGCCATTAAATTTAAATGTAATATTATCAACCTTACTGTAATTTGACCGTATTGACATTCCAATATTTTGTAAGCAAGATTCCATAT
Source organism: Bacilli bacterium (assembly GCA_045600585.1). GTDB lineage: Bacteria > Bacillota_I > Bacilli_A > RFN20 > CAG-826 > JAZRYE01. Next base: position 3,709 of record JAZRYE010000029.1, read on the forward strand.
TGGTGTTTGTGAAATATACGTTATTAAATTCAATTAATGTACCATCATCGCTAAAAGCGATAATGCCATTCCCATATGGAGTTGTTGCTAAATCAAGTGATGAACCAGGTTTGATTGCTCTATCAAGAACATAGAATGATGGTATTTCACTTTCTGTATCTTCGATTACTAAATTAGCATAGTCAGAATAATATTCACCTTTTGCAGTTGTAACAACACATTGATAACATGTTGTTGTAGCAGTAGAGAAAGAAGAATTTATTTCTAATTTACGATTTTTTGCAGCGCTTCCTTTTAATGGCTTCAAAGAAGAAGGCTGTCCATATTTATCAAAAGAACCTGAATACCATTGATATTTTTGAACGAGTTCAGGATGATCAACTTCAACTTCAAATGAATATGAATCACCGGTTTTAATACTTACATCAGTTGGTTGAATAATAAAATTAATTTCACTAGTATCTTTAAGTTCAAAAGTTAAAGACCCATTTGCAGTATAAGCTTGGTTTTTAACACTCATTGTAACTTGATAATTAATAACAATATCTTCATCAGAAGCCACAATACCATTATCATAGACTTTGCAATAAACATCACCATAAGGTGACATTGCGTGTTTTATAAGTAGTGGTGTTACAACATATTCTTCCTCTTGCTTATCAATATTTTGGGATATAAAGCGATATTGATTAGTGTTATCTGGATCGACAGTAATTTCCGCTAATTTAGATTCCTCGAATGGATTTACATTATATGTTGTTACTTCATTGCCATTAAATGTTCTTATGTGAGAATTTTTTATTGAATCAAAAACAATTTGATTTTCGTATTTCTTTTCTCTTTTTCTAGGATCGTTACCAACTGAACCCAATTGACTAAGTAAGTCGTTTCTAAAAGAAAGTTCATTTGAATAGTTAGTGAAAAATAAAGCGTTAAAGTTTTCTTTTTGGCTTTCATCATCAAAACTTAAATGAGTGAATAAGCCATTATAATTATATGTTTTATTAAATATAGAAGGTTCTGTTTCATCCTTGTTATTACAAGCTGTCATCATTAAGGTAGAAAGTAATAACAATATCCATGATTTATTTTTTCTTTTTCTCATAAAAATCACCTGTTTTATTTGACTATAATACAAAACCACAAATTATGCGAATGATTTGATAAGATTAAGAATTAGTTATATAAGGAATAGGCTATTATATAGGCTGTTATTAAGAAATAAATGAAATCATAGTATTGGGGGTGTTTGAGATAGGCGTATACGTTTGCAACAGGATTAAAAGCTCAAAATCCTACTTTTTATATCTAAAAGTGATTTATATATGATTTCTTTAATACGAAATTCGATATTTTACACTGATTTTACAAATATAAGTGCATAATTTAATTATCCGGAGGAAAGAATTAATGATTTTTTGCGACGAAGATGATTTTGAAATAAGAAATTTAATTATATATACTTTAAAAAGTTCTGGTTATGAAGCAAAGGGCTTTGAAAACTCAGATGAATTTTTTAATGGATTAAAAAGTGAAAAACCAAATTTAATTATTTTAGATATTATGCTTTCTAAAATGGATGGCATTGAAATACTCAAAAAGTTAAAAGCAAATCCCAATACAGAAAAGATTCCTGTAATTATGGCTACTGCAAAAGGAAGTGAATACGATAAAATCACTGCTTTAAATATTGGCGCTGACGATTATTTAACAAAACCATTCGGAATGTTAGAAATGGTGGCGAGAATTAAAGCTGTATTAAGAAGAGTTGAAGGAAACAATGCAAATAGTATTTTTTCAAATGGAAAAATAGAAATAAGAGAAGAAAATCATTTAGCTTTTGTTGATAATAAACCAATTTCATTAACTTTAAAAGAATACGATTTATTATTGTTGTTCTTAAAGAATATTGGAAAAGTATTTACAAGAGATAGACTTCTTGAAGCTGTTTGGGGAGAAGATTTTTTAGGTGAAACTAGGACTATAGATGTTCACGTTGGAACTTTAAGAACTAAATTAAAAAGTCTTGGATATTTGATTGAAACAGTGCGTGGAGTCGGATATAAGATGGAGAAATATTATGAAGAAGAGAATATTTAGTTCCATTGTGTTGGTAGCAATAACGCTTATGCTTTCTATCACAGCTGTTATTGGCTTTAGATTTTATGATAGTTATAAAAAATCTCAAATTAACATTCTTAAAAACGAAGCATCATTAGTCATTCGTGGAGTAGAAAATGATGGCGTATCTTTTTTTGGAGATATGGAGTTTAATGATCACCGTATTACCTTAATTGATTCTGATGGCAGTGTTTTATTTGATTCAATTGGCGATGCATCCAATATGGAAAATCACCTCGAAAGAGAGGAAATTAAAGAAGCTATTAAAAGTGGATACGGCGAATCGCAAAGATATAGTGATACAGTTTTTAAAACTTCATACTATGTTGCATATAGATTAAATAATGGATATATATTGAGACTCTCATATGAGACTGACAGTACATTATTTTTAGTGCTTTCAACACTTTATCCAATTATTTATATAATTGCTGCTGCATTGATTGTCGCATTTATTCTAGCCTATTTTATTTCAAAAAGAATAGTTGATCCATTGACTAAACTTGATTTAAATAATCCGGATACAAAAAAGGTTTATAAAGAATTAAAACCTCTTGTAGAAAAACTATCTACACAACATAATCAATTAATTAAAGATAAAGATGAGATAGAAAAAAATGCTCTTATTAGACAAGAGTTTACCGCTAATGTATCGCATGAAATGAAAACACCTCTTCATATCATTTCTGGTTATAGTGAACTTATTAGCTTAGGCATGGCCAAAGAAACTGATATAAAAACCTTTTCAAACAAAATCCATTATGAAGCTAATAGACTTTCAAAATTAGTTGAAGATATTATGCAATTATCAAAATTAGACAATGGAATAGTAGATAAAGATAAAGAAAAGCTAAATTTTGATTCAATTGTTTTAAATGCAATCCAGTGTTTAGAATCATATGCTGAAGAAAAAAATGTTTCTATTGAATGCAATATTGGTAAAGTTGATATCTTTGGTATTCCAGATATCTTATATGAAATTGTTTATAACTTAATTGATAATGCAATTAAATATAATAAGGACAATGGTTTAGTGATTATTTCACTTAGTGAAAATAGTGGAAAAGTAATATTGGAAGTCAAGGATACTGGTATCGGTATTCCTAACGAATATCTAAACAGAGTTTTTGAAAGATTCTTTAGAGTTGATAAGAGCCATTCAAGAGAAATTGGCGGAACTGGTTTAGGCTTATCAATTGTTAAACACGCTGCTATGATCCATGATGCAAAAATAGAAATTAATAGTGAAGTCGATGTTGGAACTTCTATTAAAATCGTTTTTCCAAAGATTTAACTTTACACAAATTTTACAAAGTCAAAGAAAAAGGCTTTACATACAAATTTTAAAATATCCATGGAGGCATTCTTATGGATATTTTTCATATATTAAGTTTTATCGGAGGACTTTCCTTGTTCCTATTCGGAATGAGTTTTATGGGCAGGTCCTTAGAAAGAAGAGCAGGAAACAAATTAAAAAATATAATTAATAAATTGACTAAAAACAGATTTTTAGGATTATTAATCGGTACTGTAGTTACAGCGATTATTCAAAGCTCATCCGCAACTACAGTGTTAGTTGTTGGTCTTGTTAACTCTGGCATCATGACTTTGGGTCAATCAATCTATGTCATCATGGGGGCAAATATTGGTACTACAATTACATCTTGGATTTTATCTTTATCAGGTATTAGTTCATCTAATATATTTATTAAGCTTTTAAAACCATCTTCATTCACACCAATTCTTGCCTTGATTGGAATTGTATTGTTGATGTTTTTTAAATCTGAAAAGAAGAAGGATACAGGATCAATTTTGTTAGGATTTTCAGTTTTGATGTTTGGCATGGAAGCCATGTCGTCAGCAGTAAGTGTTTTAAAGGATGTTGATTGGTTTAAGAATTTATTCTTAATGTTTGATTCAAATCCATTGTTAGGTGTTCTTGCTGGATTATTTGTAACTGCAATTATTCAATCAAGTTCAGCTTCAGTTGGTATATTGCAAGCATTTGCATCAACAGGACAAATTTCTTTTGGTGCGGCTATTCCAATTATTTTAGGCCAAAATATTGGTACATGCGTTACTTCAATTATTTCAAGCGTTGGCGCAAATAAAAATGCTAAAAGAGCCTCAATGGTGCATTTATTGTTTAACGTTATTGGAACATTAATTTTCTTCATTGCATATTTATTATTAAAATATATAATTTCGCCACAAATATTAAGTGAACCAGCTTCATTACTTGGTATTGCAATGTTCCATACAATATTCAATGTTGTTTCTGTTTTAATTATGATTCCATTTGGAAAATTACTAGAAAAATTAGTAGTGGCTATGATTAAGGATAAGAAAAACTCTATTATTCCTTTGCTTGATGAAAGATTATTAGAAACTCCTAGCATTGCTTTGGCTCAAACTAGTAACGTTCTAAAACAAATGAAGGATGATGTTGAAACTTCATTAACTTTATCTCTTGAAAAGACTAATAATTTAACTGAAGTTCAAAAATATGAAGATCAGACCGATGTTTTAGAAGATACTATCAGTACATATTTATTAAAGTTATCATCGAAAAAGATAGAACAAGAAACATCGATAAAGGTAGCGTTCTATTTAAAGATGCTAAATGATTACGAACGAATTGCGGATTATGCGGTAATTATTTCGAGGTTAAAAGAAAATATGGAAACTGATGGATTAAAGTTATCCGATACTGCTAAAGAAGAATTAGCAAAAATGAGCAAACTAGTTCTCAATATGTGGAAGATGACAAATAATGTTGTCGAAACCAATGATATTGATAGTGCTTATAGATCACTTGCTTTCGATAAAGTAATCATGGAAATTTCTGAAGATATTAAAGTTAAACACATTAAGAGACTCCAAGAAGGAAAGTGTTTATATAAAAGTGGAATTAATATGTTAGAAATAATCAACGCGTTTGAAAGAGTTTCCAATCATAGTGCGAATATATCTGGTTATGTTATCGACATGTTTAATAAAAACATGAATTCACATGAAAACGCTGAAGAAATCTGCAGCAATAATGAAATTTTCAAGCAATCATTAATTCAATTCGAAAAAGAATATCTTGTTTAGTCTATTTAATATACAATCGAATATTCAATCAGAAGTTGTTGTAGTGGCTTCTTTCTTTGCAAGTATACTTGTTGTTGCTTTAATTCTTTAAAAAGAAAAAACAATCGAAAAAATTTTATAATCTCATTTTATCCTTTATTTTCTTTTGATTTGCTTTTAAAAGTCTTTTGTTTGATTAATGGTTTATTCAATTCTATAATGATTTCGGTAGAACGAATGAAAAGAAGTTTCAAAGAAAGAATTAAAAAAATATTAACAATTTTATCTACTGTTGTAGGTCTTTTCGTTTTGATTCCACAAATCGCTTTTGCTGTTGAAGAAGATCATAATTGTACAGGAAACGACTGTGTTGTTTGCGAAGTTATTAGAACTTTCGAAGACAATAATAAGCAAATGGACATTATAGATGTTCCAACTATTAAATTCGATGAGAATAATAATTTAGGTGATACCGAATATATTCTATTGGTAAGCCAATTTGCTGATATTCATACTTTAATAAGATTAAAAACAAAACTTTCCTCTTAGATAAAAATTATTTTGTTATTAATAATTTTTAAAATAGAAGGAGTTTTTTATGTACAAAAGAAATAGATCTTTTGCGTTTTTTGGGGCAATGCTTTTTTTGACATCATTAGTTAGTGCAAGTGCATGTTCCAAACAAGACGAAAAAAGAATAAAAGTAGTAACCACAATATTTCCACAATATGACTGGGTTAAAAATATAACAAAGGGTATCGATGATATTTCAATTAGCTATTTAGCCAATTCAGGTATAGATTTGCATTCATATCAGCCTTCTGCAAAAGATATTGTTAATATATCAACTGCAGATTTATTCATTTATACTGGCGGTGAGTCAGATGACTGGGTAAGCGATGCTTTAGCTAATGCCAAAAACAAAGATATGAAAGTTATCAATCTTTTAGAAGAATTAGGGGAAAACGCTAAGGAAGAAGAAGTGATTGAAGGCATGGAAGAGGAGGAAGAAGAAGTCGAATATGACGAACATGTCTGGCTTTCTATTAATAATGCCTCATTCTATGCTGAAAAAATATGTGAAGATCTATCATTAATCGATCCTGAAAACGCTTCAACATATGCCTCTAATTTAGATAGTTATAAAAGTGAACTATTAGATTTGAACAATAAATATGTAGCTGCGGTAAATGCAGGATCCAAAGATACAATATTGTTTGGAGATAGATTCCCATTTAGATATTTATGCGATGACTACAAATTAAATTATTATGCCGCTTTTGTTGGCTGTTCTGCCGAAACAGAAGCAAGTTTTGAAACAATTGCTTTTTTAGCATCAAAAGTTGATGAATTGAATTTAAATGTTATTTTAACTTTAGAATCCTCCAATCAAAAACTTGCTGAAACGATAAAGAACAATACTATAAGCAAAAATCAAAAAATACTTTCATTAAATTCGTTACAATCAGTAAAAAAAGCAGATGCAGAAGCTAAAGCTTCTTATTTGTCAATTATGAATCAAAACTTGGAAGTATTAAAAGAAGCTCTTAAATAGGAGGTTTTACTATGCCATTAATTAATTGCGTCAATCTTACACTTGGATATGAAGGTAGAGCTATAGTCTCTAATCTTAATTTTTCAATTGAACAAGGCGATTTTCTTTGCATTATAGGTGAAAATGGTGCTGGTAAAAGTACACTTATGAAAACTTTACTTGGCTTACAAAAGTCATTAGATGGTCAAATTACTTTTAGCGACGGTTTAAAGCAAAATGAGATTGGCTATTTGCCCCAACAAAGTATTGTCCAAAAAGATTTTCCTGCTTCGGTTTTTGAAGTAGTTGTTTCTGGCTGTATCAATAAGATGGGGCTTAAGCCATTTTATGGTAAAAAAGAAAATATCCATATTTGCAGGTGAGTGATAAAGATGTTGAACAGTAAGACTATGTCTTACTTTTTCTTTATTGCATCTCTATATCTCAAAATAGTTCTATTTTTAACCGCTTTTTCTAAAAATATTCTAACCTTGTCATTC
>JAZRYE010000030.1:0-43642 GCA_045600585.1 Bacilli bacterium
GCATTTATATCTAATCACAAAAGTGAGGATCCTAATTTATATTCAGTGACTTATGCATTATTTAAAAGGCTGATTTCAGTTAAACGAAGATTAAAATTCTAAATTTTTACCAACACTTTGCTTTATTTGCTGAAAAAAATTAAGAAAAAAATCGAGTTTACTCCCTATAAATAAGTAGGAGGCATTTTATATGCATCCTAATACAAGGGGAGGGAGTTTACTCGCTAGTTTAGATTATACGGTTATAATGGAAAGGAGCAGTTTAGTGACAGAAGTCATTATCTTTATGATTTTGATCTTCTTGATCATAAACAAAAAAGATGGACATTAGCGTTTGCTAACAACCATCCACTTCTTGTTGATATTATAACTTGCAATTTCTGAATTAGAAAGAGGAATTTCCTCTTCCTTGGTAAAGAATTTTAGAAAATATTCATGCTTGCACAGAATGTGTAAGCGTTGATTAAACCAGTTTTCTTTTCTAGTTCTTCTGCTGTATGACCATTTAAGTCTAATACAGGTTCATCTAATTCAGGAATATTAGAGATTTCTTTATTGATGTATTTATTAAGTTCATCAATACAATTAGATAATCTTAATAATAAACCACCAAGTCTAACTTCTTGAACTTCAAAGCCAAATGTCTTGTTTTCTTTATACCACGCAAATTTGAATGCTTTAATAAAGTCTTTAAGATATTTGATTGCTAACTTATAGTCTTTAATAACATTCTTTAATGCTTCCATATCTTTAGCGGCATATGCTTTTCTTGTATTTTGTCCTAAGCAAGCTTTGACAGATAAGAATTTAGATAATGTTGCCATATAATCAACTAAATAAGAGTATTCTCCCATATATTTCTTTGATGAATTAAGTTTCTTATAAATAGTCTTATATAATTCGTTTTCATTACCCATTAATGTAGAATCACATGTTCCAATAAATGGATCATTATATGTTAAATATTTAGATGGGTTAGTATGGCAATTATTCTTATCTAATAAATTAGGTAAATCTAATTTCATAAAGATATCCCATTTAATACCAAAAGTTTTATAGAAGTTATCCTTGATATCACTCATCTTAGTAATGCCTTTTGCAATTTGAACTGCATAGAAATAACTTGGTAATGTTCCAAATAATGAACATTCACCACCATTATCACCCCAGGCTGTTAAGATGATATCATCAATACCTTCTTGTAATGCAACTTTAATACCTGGTTTTAAAATCTTAAATGCATATGTATTACTTGTAGTAAATCCAGTCCAAGTCCAAACACCAGAAGCAAATGATACTTTTGTTCCTAATGCTTTATGGCCTTTGATCATACCTCTATAAGTCTTTTCATCTTCGTGATAATAATCCCAATAAACTAAATCGATATCCTTAGGAATTGAATTAATAAATTCATTATCAAACTTAGTGCTTATATCATAATAATCATTACTTGCATGAGCAGTTCTATATAACATATCTGACCAAATAGATAATGTCTTGCCATATTTATGAGCAATCTCATTAACTCTATTTAAATGTCTCATAAAGATATCAACTTTCTTTTCTACTCCATGTTCATTTAAATATTTACCACGACCAAGCTTCCATGCCTCATCCATACCAGCATGGAACGTTTTAGTATCAAATGCTTTAGATAAAGAAGCAAACATCTTATCAATTAATTCATAAACCTTTTCATCCCCAACCATTAAGATGTCATCAATATCAGTCATTGATGCATATCTAGGCCATCTTAATGCTTGATTCATATGCGCTAAAGTTTGGAAACATGGAACAAGTTCTACACCATGGCTTTTGCCATAATCATTAATTTCTTTTAATTCTTTAATTGAATAACGACCTCTCATATAACCAAAGTATGGTTCGCCTTCAATCTCATATGTATCTTCGATGTATAGATATAATCTATTCATACCAATCTTTTCTGATGCATCGATAAACTTTTTTAAACTTTCAACATTTCTGACTGAGTTTCTGCTGCAGTCAAGCATTGCTCCAATAGTTTTCATGACAAAATCTCCATTTATTATTTATAAATAATTTAGTTAATTTAATTATACTTTAGTTATTTTTTAACTACACCTAATTTATTGTAGTAATAGATCGGGAACGCACTCCAAGCGTGACATAAGCTACCAGCGTTATCAAAATCTTTTTCGCCTAATTCTGTTTCCCAGAATGTAGTTGCGTCGTTATCTAATTGATATTTAAGTGTTTGATCAATATCTGATAAGACATAATCTTTATATTTATCTTTATTTACTTTTAATAAAGCATCATAGATATAGCCTCTCATTGCTAATGACGAATTAATTAATGTAACGTCATTAACTAATCGATCAGCTAAAGCGTCAGCCCTACTTTTATTAGCAACACCTGTAATAATAGCAAAGGCATTAACTAGTTTATGATACATAGGTTTTTCATTAGAGAAGAAATAAACGCCTTTTTCTTTATCATAGAAGTGTTTGTTCACTCCTTTTCTAATTGCCTTTATAACGTCCTTAAAATCACCATCAATGCCTAAAACCTTATTAATCTTAGCTATATTCTCTAAATAGATAATCATAAGCATATTAAATAAGGCATCGCATGAGTCACCTTGATACCAAGGGGTACCATCAAGTCCTTCTACCCATTCATAGAAATTCCAATAAGGATGACCGCTTTGGTTATAAACGATATCCCCATCAAATTTAGCTAAATATGTTTCTGTTAAAGATTTAATCTTTGGATAAACAAGCTCTAATGTTTCTTTATCTTTTGATAAGTTATAGTAAAGCATTAATTCTTCAGGGACATATAAGCCATATGAAGGAATTGTTAATTCAATGCGATTAGGGAATGTAATACCAAGTAATCCATCACTTCTATTTTCTTCAAGCATAAGTTTAAGTGCAGATTTAATTGTCTCCGTATTCTTAAATACTAAGCTTTGATAAATCATTTGGTTTCTACTATCCATTGCATAGAATGATTGCTCTCTCCAAGGACAATCTTCATAATGCTCGTGGTAGCAGCATTTTAATGTATGAATACTAGTTTCATAAATCTTCTTTCTTAATGGATCATCGATATTCCATTTCTTTTCTTTAAATGGATATATAGTAGGAACGATGCCAATGTAATTAATATCAATTGGTTTATTTAAGAATATTTCTAAATAACGTAATCCATATCTTCTTAAAGTTGAGAAGAATTTATTTCTACCTTTTTTAGCAATAAAAGTAGTAATAAATGTTCTACCGCCCACTTCTTTTCTAACACATCCATCATTGATGTGTTCGCCCCAACAAATTCGCATTGTTTGTTTTCTTGATGAGATAAAGTCTAAATCAAGATAACCAACTGTCTCTTTGCCTAAATCAATAAGAATATGATTATCTTCTATTTTAAGATAAGTTACTTCACATCTTGGTAATAATTTAAGTTTAAGGTTATCTCTTTTTCTAAAGTTATATGACTTATTAACTTCTACAGATTTTTCATAATCGAGTTTGTTATTAGATTTTGAGTTATCAATAGTAACAGCATAACCTAGTTGAGCAGTAATAATAGGATTAACTCCCCCAACATATAATTTAGATTCTCTAGATAGTATGTCTTCATTACTTTCTAAAAGAATTTTGTCATTATCTTTGATAACAAAATATAAACCAGGTTGTTGATTATAATTTGTCGAGAAACTACCGCCAGAATGATAAACAATAATCTTTAATTTATTTAAACCCACTTTAGCGTGCATTTTAATTTCGTCGTAAATTGGATGTTCTGGATAAAAAGGGAACTGTCCAAATCCTACTAATTTATTGTTTAAATAAACCATGTAATCTGTTTCTGCAGCAATGATCATCGTTACCTTTTTGCTATCACAAGAAAAAGTAGAAACAAATTCAACATATTCATCATCTTTATATTCACTTTTATTCCAAATCCATTTAGCCATAAAATTCACTCTCTAATTATTAATAATTCATGTCTATTTTAAATGAAAATAATTTTCATTCAAAGAGAACAATCTTATTCAATAGAAAAGACCAAGGAAATCCGGTCCCTTGGTCAATTATGTAAGGTTTAAGCCTAGATATTATAATGCAAATGGATCAGAAATAGAGAATCCACCAGAACCATTTTGTTTTTGAATACAAAGTCTATTTGTACGTTTGTCTGCCATAGAATAGCAATCAGTACCAGTTTCAAGAGTAACTTGTCTATCAATAGCTGATCTATTACCTGTACCTAAATCGACAAATTCAGCACCGACATTATATACACCAGTAGCAGCATTAACTGTTTCGATATACATATGGATTAAGAAGTTATGGTTGAAATTCCACTTAAAGTTATCATCAGTGAATTTTGTTCCATTTGTTTCACCAGCAGGACCTAAGTTACCAGAACCAAAGAAATAACCAGATAAAGTTTCTTGAACATCTCTAGTTGCAAAACGAAGTTGAATACGTGATTTTGCATTTAAGAAATCATATGGGAAGCCGATAACTACATATGAATCGCCTGTACCAAGTATGTCGTTCTTGTAATTGATATACACATCTAATCTAGTAGCATCAGCAAGTTTTGATGCATCATTGATGATGTTAGCGGTTTCGTTATCGCTTGATGTATCAAACGATTTGCCAGCAAGATCGAAATCAGATGGTAATAATTTATTTGCTCTTTCTACTTCAAATCTAGCAGTTAAATTATTTTCGCCTAGTAGTGCTGTATCGCTTGTAACTCTAACACCATTTTGGTTATACCAACCCATTAAGAAGTAACCATCTTTTTTAACAACTGGTAAAGATACTTTTGAAAGAGGGATGATATTCTTAGTACCAAAGACTAAACCATCTTCGTTTTTATAAACAACTCTAGATGGCAATGCGAATGATTGATTAATAGTTGTTTCAGCTGCGACTGTGTCACTTGCGGAAATCATTGTTGCACGGAATTTATTGTTACTCATAGAAGTGAAATAACCAGCACCTAATACTGCAGTAACTTCACTCTTATCAGCATGAACTCCATCAGCGCCTTTAAATACATATTCAATTCCATCAGTTTGTTTACCAATAGATACTACTGTAGAAACAGTGTTAGTTGTTTTATCAGTAATTACACTTCTAATACGGACAAATGCTTCTGTGCCATTTGTAATACCTGTATCTCTAGCTACGAAATATGTTCCAGCCGCGCCAGCAGGACTTACAAGAGTACCTCCGCTATTTACAAAGCTAGCATCAGATGCGTAAATATATGCTGAGACATTACCATTATTAGAAGATTGGTTGATTCTAACAACAACACCACCTTCTATACCGTTTGAATAGACATAATATATAACGTAATTATCTCTTTGTGATTCGTTATCTAATTCATATGAGTAAGTAAATGGAATTGTGATATCGATACCACCATTAGTAGCATAATCATATTTGCCCCATAAGTGATCGCGGTTTTTGAATTGTGCATTTGTAATGCCTGTATCTTTAAGTAAGATTCTAGGAACAGCGTCGTATTTACTGCCTTCATCTAAACCGAAATCATCTTTGATTGATGTACCATAGTTTGCATCAACACCGGTTGCAGCATTGTATTCTTTTTCAACATATGTAGCAACAGGATTAGCAACATACATTTCACCAGTAAAACCTGTAATCTTTGTAATGAAATTAGAAGATTTAACTGGTTTTGCTAATGTAACTTTAACATGTTTCCAAACTAAGTTATCAACATCCCATTCGCCTTTAGCATTTTCTAAACTTGCTTCAAATGGAGCATAATTGCCATCTCCAGAAGTAATAACAGGGTTAAGTTCATGATAATCAACCTTATCAACAGTATTTACTTGGAAGAAAGCGTGTTTATCAGTGATGCCAGCATCACTACCAACGTTTTCATCTGTGACATCCCAATAGAGATAATCGTATTCGAATGATGATAAGAGAAGTGTCTTATCTAATGTGAATCTGAATTCACTTGGTGCTTTGCCATCTGCATAATCAGCTTTGCCAACGTTTTCTGCAGCTGTACCTGATCCTTTAGTTACTGTATAACCAGTTTTTGATTGTGAGAATCTGATTGCTTCTTTACCAGCAATTGTTACATATTCAACATCACCATTGTTGTCATAGTCTGTGAAGAATTCACTTTGATCCATGAACTTCATTTTTGAAGCATTAAGTGTTTTTAAAGCTGCGTTAGTTGGTTCAGCAATTCTTCTTGGTGTAGAAGGTTTACCAGCACCAATTTGTCTTGTTGCTTGTTCATCAAAGAATGAATTATGACATTTACAACAAATGTAATATCCGTAATTACCTTCAGATTCAGTTGTGCTTGCAACAGCATCATGGTGATTTAATTGGTGATCACATTCAGAAGCTTTGTTTTCGAATAATGGATTACCTTTATTTACTAATGCAATCGCTAAACCCAAAACAAAAACTGAAGAGAGGCCGGCAAACAAAATCTTGTTTCTTTTTGCCATATAAAATGACTCCTTTCGTATTATTGCAAAATAAATAAAACAAATACTAGCTACCTATTTGTGATAATTATGTTTGCAATTGCATTATATATGAAACTAGTTCATATAAAACTACATTTTTAATAAACATATGAAAAAATGAGACACTTGTAATAATAATCAACGAAAAAGCAACAGGCAATTGGCTATGCCTGCTGCTTAATATCTAAATGTTAATAATTATTTATCTTCTTTCTTTTTCTTACTAACAAGGATAACTCCTGCTAATGAAGTCAAAGCGATAATTGCACTTGCAGTGATAATAGAGCCACCGCAACCAGATTTCTTAGAGATTTTATTCCATTTAGCAACAAGAGTGATGTCACCAGTAATAACTGTTGAGAAAGAGAATTGTTCGCCTAATGAGCCATCAGCTTGTTTAACAAACCATCCAGCAAATGTATAGCCTTCTAATTCTGGTTCGCCTGGTTCAATTGCTGTTGCACCAAAAGCTACAACTTGAGTAGGAGTATCAACACCATCGCCTTCGAAATATACATGATATTTTATAGCGGTCCATTGAATTGTAGCCATTTTATCTTCGCCATAGTTATAAATAGTAGATGCTGTTAATTCTTCATTACCTAACATCCATTTACCTGTATAGCCTGTTCTTGTTGGAACCATTGGAAGTTCTCCAATAGCTTCACCATATGTAACAGTTAATGTGTCTTCAATACCTTCAAATGATAATGTATAAGTAGCAATTGATTCTGTATATGTAGCTTGTTTATTTTCAGTAAATTTCCAAACTGTTTCGCTTGTAATTACTTCGCCATCAATCATCCAACTTGATGATTTATAACCCGCTCTTGTTGGAACTTCTGGTAAATTACCAATTGGTTGATCATATGTAGCAACAATAACTACATTTAAATCTTTAAAAGTTAAATGATATTCATTTGCGACATAATGTGGTTCTGCAACTTCATCATTTATAAAATTCCAAACATATTCTGGAGTGAGTTTATTTTCTCTAATATACCAACCATCAAACGTATATCCAGTTTTTGCAGGACCCATTGGAAGTTCACCAATTGGAGAATCAAATGTAACTTCTCTTATAACATTATCAAATGTGAGACGATATTTATTTGCTGTGCCAGTTGCAGTAGCAATTTTATCAGAATCAAATTTCCAAACCGTTTCGCTTGTGATTACTAAATCATCTACTACCCAAGTATCAATGTTATATCCTGCTTTAGAAGGAGGAGTAGGTAATGATTCTCCAATAGGAGAGTCATATGTAACTTCGATAGTTGTATTAACACCCTCAAAACTTAATGTGTATGTATTTGCAGAATATGTTGCAATATAAGTAATGTCTTGTGCTGGCATTACATCATAAGTTGTACCATGCCATCTTCCTGTATAACCTTTTTTAGTTGGAACATCAATTAGATTAAATGCTTCACCATTAGGGACTTTAACTGTTTTATAAACACTACCGTTATCATGTAAATACGTAATAGTATATTGTTTTGCTGTTTCACGATAATGTGAGACAAGTTCCATACCATCTTCAGGAATATCGTTTGTAACATCGAACTTTGTATCTGTACCTTTGATATACCAACCATCAAATAAATAATCGACTAATTCTGTTCCTTCTTTAGTTGGATCAACTGGTAAGCAAGAAGAAGGAATAGTTACACCTTCATAAACTTTTGTTTCAACATCGTCAAAATAAACATGAATAGGATTATAGAAGTCACCTAATTCACTAACAAACTCATATGTAACTGTTTCTTCAGTAACATAATATTTGATTGTTCCATTGTTATAGAAACCATCATTTCTATTGTCATATGCAGGGAATTCACAGCCCTTTTCAATAGTCACTGTTTGAATATTTCTATAATCAAATGTTCCATTAGGTGTGATAGCAATGTTTTCCCATCTTTCAAATTTATTGATACAAGCAGCAGGATCACCATAACGATATTTCAATGATAATGGTGTACCGTCAACTTTAATTTTTTCTAAAGTATTTAAACCAAAGTAAGTTAGCATTGGTAAATATTGATTAGCAGGTTGTCCTTGATAATCTGCACCATCAACTTTAATCCATAATGATGAAAAAGTATCTCCACCAATATCTTTAACTGGTTTAGCAGAAACTGTTCCAAGACATGATCTATATGCGATATGTCCTAATGATTTTTCTCCAAAAGTTGTTCTATCACCGTCGAAAGAATAACCAGTACCAACTTCATCGGTATATGATGCACTACCATTTGCCCAAGCTAATGATGTTTCGCTATTAATAACATATTTATTAACACCAGCAAATGAAGGGAATTCGCATCCTTCTTCAACAATAATTGCAGAAATGTATTTTTGCGTTTTTGCTGTTGAAGAGAATATTTCTGGATTAACAGCAAACCAAAGAGCAGGTTCGCCCCAGTGTTTTAATTGGAAATCATTACCAGCAAAATCTCTTAATTTATAAGTAGTTCCATCAAAACATCTTAAATAAACTTTGTCTAATGTATTGAGGTTTGTAAAATATGTATCTTTTGATAAAGATGCTCCGTTTACTGCCCCACTATAATCACTATTAGCAAGTTCTAATTTAAACCAATATGTTGTGCTATCGCTTGATCTAAATTGTGAAGCAACCGCGGCAGTAGAGATTCTCGTTCCTTCATATGTATATGGAGGGACATATAATGACCATGAATCTGATCCCCCGACATTATGATCACTAGTATTTCTTTTAAAAGTAACGTCTTCATTAACTACATAATAAGATTGTTCGCCACCCATCGCATAGCTATAGCTAGGGAACTTACAGCCACTTTTGATTGTGATTGTTTCATAGTTATGTTGATATGCTCTAAAAGCAAATGTTCCTGGTCTTTGCCACATATTGATGCAGCTTTCCCATGCATATGGAGCAACTCCATTTGCAGTCATAACACTTGCAATTGTTTCTCCATCAATAAGAATGTTTTCTAAATGGTTAAAAGTTAAAGAACGATCTTGTAACCATTGGTTATAAGTTGATGGACCTCCTGACCATTCAGTTGGATAATCCGAATTGGTTAAATAAAGCATGATAAATTCATTACCACCTTCATCAGTAGTCCAAGTTAAACATTGATTAACTGATGTTTCATTATTTGCTTCTGCTTTAGCAACAGCTGATGTGTTTGCTAAAATGCTGACACCTAATAACATCGATGTGGCAAGTAATGAAAAACTGGGAATTTTTTTCATATGTCTGTCTCCTTTTATATAATAACTATTCTCTATGTGCGATAGCTTCTCCACGATATTCGCGTAAGAAGTTTTCAGCATAACTTTTCATAGATAAATAGCAATTACCTAATTTATCAAAATTGATGAAAAAGAATGAATTAGCAAAATATTTATCAATAATTTGGATATCAATTGTGATTCTATTATCACTTGTATATCCACCTGAAGTCGCAGACTTATAGAAATAACCTTTGGTTTTAAGTTTACCAACCATATCGCTATAGCCTTCTTCAGGGAAAGTAGAAAATATATTATAGCCAATGCCAAATTCTATTTCCTTATAACCAGATGCATTTTCATACTTAAATACGCCCTTATTATCGTTAATATCAACTTGGAACCATTTAATATTCATTTCATTTGGCTCACAAATATATTTATGTCCTTCAACATAGCTAGATAAAGGCGATTTATTTTTTCTATTTGTATGATAGAGCTCAAGATTTGAACTCAAGATTTTAAGTTCATCATAAGCTTTTTTATCTTCTTTTAATGAGGCTTTAGAAGCATTATCAATAATTTCATAAACTCCATTAGCAATGTATTGTCTTGCATTATCAAATCCTTGATCACTACTAAATACTGTGACTAAGATATCAGGATCTCTAAACATAAATGTTAATTGGTTACCCATTCCAACAAAAGCAAAGCCATTTCTCTCGCATTGCCAAATTTGATAACCATAACCTTGTTCTTGAAGTGAATTATATCCAGCAAGAGAACTATCTGTTAAATTTGATGTTGCTTCTTTAACATATTCTCTATTTATTAATTGCTCACCTTTGTAATTACCGTAATTCATTAATAATCTACCAAAGGATGCATTATCTCTTAATGTGCAAAGAAGCGCACTATCACCCCAAGAAGTTCCTTCTGGAGTTTGTAAGCAATATGCATCTTTAAAAGTGCCCATTTTATTAAATAGACGTTGTCTTAAAAATTCTATTAATTTTAATCCGGTGATCTTTTCAACTAATGCGCATAAAACCTGTGTACCAGTACTATCATATTCAAAAGATAAGCCAGGATAACGGAATGGTTCTGTTTCAAAATATTCTTCTACACGATCAAATGTATCAGTAAAGAACCAATATGGAGGTCTAACACTTGTACGCATCATCAAATTATCTCTAATTGTTTGAGACTTTAATCTAGTATCTAAATCTTTATGAATTTTTTCAGGAAAATATTTATAAATAGGATCATCTAAAGATATTTTGCCATCTTCTATTAATAATCCAATTGCTACTCCAACATATGACTTTGTTTGGGAATACATCCTATGTAAATAGTCTTGGGTAAAAGGTTTGTAATATGTTTCAAAAAACACATTATCACCCTTCATCATAAGTATCCCGTGCATATGACATTTCCTGTCATTAAGCATATTAACAAACTTTGTAATAAGTTTTGAACTTACACCGGCTTGTTCTGGAGTAATCTTTTCAAACATAATTAATCTTCTCTCTTCTTTTTAAGTGATAAGCTTAAGGCTAATGTTGAAGTAATAAGTAAGATTGAACTACTAGTAATAATAGAGCCTCCGCAGCCATTCTTATTATCTGGTTCATCAGTATCTCCACCGAGAATATCTGGTTCACCATAGTCTTTATTATCTTTTGTGTATTTAGCTTCTAAAGTAATATCACTTGTGACTTCAAATGTATAAGTGGAAGTAGAAGCAACTGGCTCATCATTAACATACCATCCATAGAACTTATATCCTTCTTTAGGAGTAGAAGCAATTACAGTTACTTCTGAGTTAGGCATAAATTCATTCATACCATTATATGTATATCCACTAACGACATTAACGAAGAAGATATTTTTTGTATAACCACATGTCGAACAAACTTTACTGCCTTCTAAAAATGTATGAGCGACTTTTTCATTAGTTTCTCCACATCCATGTTTGCATTCTTGCCAGTGGCCTTCATCATCATATAAATATGGAGCACCATCATAATCATGTCCTAAAGCAGGAATAACATTACCAGCAGTTTTAACATAGCCACATACTTCACAGAATTCAGCATCATCAAAACCATCTTCTTCACATGTAGCTTCTTTATAATCATGAATAAAGGTATGCGCATCTCTTAATATTTCTTGTTCACAGATTGCACATTTATACCAGTGTTCATCTTCAGTAGAAATAGCTTTAGCATCACTTGCTTTAGAACAAACATGGAAATGGTTTTCAAAATAAGTAAATGTCACATCTTCTTCAGTAACATATATAGTATTTCCGTTATCTTTTAAGATTTCATAAGATGGGAAAGATGTGCCTGCTTTAATAGTAATTTTATCGAAATCGTGTAAAGTGTTGTAATTATCAGTAAATTCAATACCGATTGATCCATAATGAGCATAGTAATTAAGATAAATAAATTTTTCTTCTAAGTTCATACGAACACCATTTAATTCCATGGTATAGCCAAAGTTTGAACAATCTTTAAATGAATTGACAGCAGATGTTTTAATGTTAAAGTCATTACCATTATTTTCAGTAACATCATCATAGTCATTATTTGATAATGTAGTAATCAAAAATCTTTGAGCGGTGTTATAGCCTGGAATGATATCCATAGAAGAAATTGATGTTGTTTCTGGAGTTGTTGTTATCGCTTTTCTAAACGAACCATCAACAACCGTATATGTGACATCTTTAGTTGTTGTAAATAAGTTAGTATTAGCACCTGTTAATAAAGCATAACTAGGGAAAGTTGTACCACTAGGAATAAACAAAGTATCACCTTCATTTAGGTTAGTCATCTCACTAGTTACTTCAAGGCCAATGCAATTAGTGTTTCCATAATATTTTAAATAAACAGAACGATTGATGAGAGTAAGTGGTTCATTGTTAAATAAACAATTAGTGTGAAAGTTAGCGACATCTTGATAATCAATTACACATTGTCCAGCATCATAATGAACCGGGAAGTCATTCCCACCATTATAAGAAAATGTGTAATCACTATTTTTAATATTAAATAATAAGTATCTAGTTGCAGGATTATATCCCTTAATAACCATAACCCCTCCAAGTTCAGTATCAACTTGAGTTGTTGTAGTTGCTTTTACTTCACTTGTAACTTGATTAACAAAAGCAAAGCCACCAAGAGTGATAGAAGCGAAAGCTAATAAAGTAAATACGTTAAGTTTTTTCATCATCTTTTCCTCCTTAGTGTTTAGGCCATGTCCCGGTGGACATTGTCAAACATTCATTTGTTAATCCTTGTGATTTTGCATTATCAAAGGCTTCTTCCATTTCAGAAACATCGCCAATAAATAAAGCATAAGTAAATTGAAGAGGAACAAATTCAATCATTCTTCTTCTTAATTGAGGATTGATATAGTTATAGTTACTAGCAGCATAACTAGGTGTTAAGCCATCACCAAAATCATAGAAACGATCAGTATATGATGAGTTTTGTTTGTTTGAATAACTATTGCTGACCCAACCACGTGATGCAATATAATAATCAGCATTTGGCATAAAAATACCAGCACCAAATCTTTGGTCGTTAACATTAGCAACCCAGTCACAGCTATTTTTCATATAGCCACTTCTAATTGCGTAGAAATAGTTACCAGCACCAGGAAGAGTTGCACTTGGATCTTCAATTGCTGTATGACCACTACCTTGTGGACCAACGAATGGATCATTAATTGTTCTAGTTTTTGTTTTGCAGTAGAAATAGTTAAGTGGATATACAAAGTATGTAGCAGGAGTTTCTTGTCCATCCATTGGATTATCAACACTATTTAAATTAGCAAATTGATAGAAATCGACATACGAATTATCAACGATAAGAAGTCCATCATCACCAAAACGATAAGTAGCTTCAATATAGCCTTCTGCTTGGTCATTAACAAACATCCAGTCTTGACCTTTAGTTTTGACATAAATTCTATCTTTTGTATATTCGTAATCAATTACTTGTGGTTCAGTAATAATACCTTTTTCAATATCACCAACACCACCACATTGAATTGGGTTGTATTTGATATTTCCAGAGATAGATTCATACTTATATTCAGTTTTTGGATCATATCCATTACGTTCTTTATTAACATTTAAATAATATGATGGCTGAACTTCTCTACCTAAGTCATATGTATTAACCATATTGACGTTCGCAGAAATTAATCGTGATTCTTTAATTGTTGATGGATCGATATCTTTATCAATACGGACATTACCGCCTGCATCAATGTATTCGACAACATTAATATCAATTCTTTCAAGCCATTCAATAGAACCACCATAATTAACGGAAGTACCTAACTTAATCGTACCATCATCAATGAACATCTTTTCATTTGAATATGTTCTATCGCTAATGGCAATGCTCTTTAAAGAGAATGTGCCACATTTAGTAGAATCAACGCCTTGGAAAGCAATTGATGTAATACGTTTGTTTTTAAAGCGACCAAAACCACCAGCGCGGAAGGCATCCAAGAATGTTCTAAATTCGGTATCGCCAGCTTTAACGAAGAATTTTTCAGTATTTGATTCTTCTTTGTTATCTTCATTGACATAAGATAACCAACCAACCATATCAGTATTAGTTTCAAGTTCTAATTTAATATAGTTAAAATTCTTAATTGATTTATCGATATAATATGTAATCTTTTTTGATTTAGTTGGATTAGTATCATCGTATTTTTCAAAAGTGAAAGATCCAGTATTACGATAGATGGTTTGGAAACGATAATTACCCGTTGTGTAATGAGGAATATCTTCATCAACTGGCTTATTATTTGAACAGCCAGCAATAGTTGCACTGGCAACTGCTAATAGAGGTAAACCTAATAAAAGTAATTTTGCTTTTTTCATTATTATTTCCTCCTTAAATAACTGCAACCATACGGAAGCTAACCGCACTAGTGAGATTTCTAAATGTTAATTTTCCTAAATATGCATTTGTGTATTCTCTAGGAATATTAATATAGACGACATCCCATTCAAATGCTGCCATTTCGCCTCTAAGTGATAGAGTGAATAAATCTCTTGCATAAGTAGTTTCGCTATCAGGGTTTGAATCAATAGATTTTGTATATGATGGAATCATTTGTAATGGAGTTGCAGCTTCATCGTTATGATAAACAATTGCAATTCTTGTCTTACCTAATAATAAGAGGTTTTGACAGTTATAAGCATTATGTCCATACCAGCTATTACCAATGCCTAAATAGAAGGAAATTGATGTTTGAGCTTGAGAAGGATCTGGAACTAAAGTAGATGCAGATAAAGCTTCGTTATATGAATAAGTCATGCCACTAGCCCAATCAGAATAGGCATATGGAGTCATATCATGTGATAAATCAAAACAATATAAATCATCAACTTCAAATCTTAAAGCAACAAATCTAATAATACCTGTTCCTTTAAATCTGAACTTAATATTGCTAATTGAGCCAAAGTCTTCACTATCAATACGAATAGTTGCTGTACTATTAGTGATTTCAGGAGTTTCTATAAAGTATTCTTTAGAATAACTACCATTTACTTTAAATGAGACATAAACGCCTTCAACAAGGCTATTTTTGCTTCTAGAGTAAGCAAGAGTTAAATTGTAATAACCAGTATTAGTAAATTTGATATCTGTTTTTGTTGATGTAGCAACAGAATTATTTTCTTTTACATCAAATTCAGTAGCAGCGTAGCTCTTAGAATGCGAAATATCAATTGAGCCTTCGCTTGTTGTTAAGCCAAATATTTCTCTATCATCAAAGCTAATACCTGGGATATCAAATGGCTTAGTGATATCAAAATAAATATTAGAAACGAGGATAGCGTTATCAACACCTACTGCTTCATATTCAAAAGTAATAGATACTAATGTATGAATCATCAATGCTTCACGCGATAAGTTAATAGAATATGTTTTTTCTTTAAGTGCACGTCTATCGAGTTTTAAAGTAGTAAATGTTTTACCGCCGTAATCGTTTTCGATAATCACTCTTAATGAATCACCATAACCATAGTTACGTAATGTCACATACATGTTTTGATATGTTTCAAGCGATACTTGTTTATCACCAATGACATCACCTTGGCTATTTGTTGGTAATTTAATAGTTACGGATTGAGTTTTATTATCTTGTTTTCTCATTTCGATTTCATTTTCGAAATGCATTAATAAGCCATCATTTTTAGAATATGTAGCCGCTGTAGAAGAAGAAGAGACTAATTCTTTATTTTTAGGGAAGATAAATCCGGTTGAGATTTCTTCTTGGCTAGGTAAAGTTGAATCATCTTTTAAAATGTTTTTAATATTATCAGAATCTTCTGTAATAACACCATTTTCGTATCCTTCATTAGTGCCATAGATACGTTTTAATAGCATGGCGTTTGAATGATCATCTTTACTTGTTGATTGATAAACAGATTGGATTCTAATCTTACCTAAATATGGAGAAGTTCCCCAAACTGAATAACCGTTATAGTAAGATAAAGAAGCTAAATCAACTGCAATATCAATATATTCATCTTCTTCACTCATTTCTTTTTCGTTATCACTAAAATAATAAGAAGCCGTGAAGTTCTCATTATAGTTTTTGCCAGTGACAGAATAGATAAAGTTTTGATTATCTAATAATGTTGTGAAGTAAAAATATAACTTTTCTGCTTTACCAAAATATTTCATCACAAAGTGTAAAACTTGTGATTTAGAAATATCGAGATTAAGTGATAATTCGATATATGGGTCAGCAACATCTGGTGAATAACCAAAATCAATAAATATAGCGTCTCTATTTTCTGTTCTTGAGATGTTACCAACTTCAGGAACTTCTGGAGTGCTACTTCTATCTGTTGATTGATAGATTTCTAAATTTTCATATAAACCACCAGCAGGGTTACCTTCATATAAATCGATACCTTCACTTTTTTTCATGTAGATATCAAGATTAGAAGTGATACCTTGGCTATAGTCAAAAGGAATTGTATAAGCTTTATCAGTATAAGAACCTAAATAGGAATAGCCAGCACAATAATCAGCGTGTTCTTTAATTGTTTCACCTTCGAATACATTAACCGTGTTCATTGGGGCTATATCATCACCAACAAAGTAATTGACTGTATATACTTTCTTCCATTCAGCATATAGTGTCATACTTTTTTCAACGACATCTTTTTTAAAGTTCCATTGAGTTTGTAATGATTTTTCTTTGTACCAAGCATACACCTTGTAGTTATCAGGATTATCTTCGGTAATTGTGACTGATGGTTTTTTAACCTTACCACCAACTTTAATACTTTGTGGCAAAACATTATTAGTTTGATAGCTTGTGTTTGCATCAAAAGAAACTGTACGATAGTCACCAGTTTCTCCGCATGCAGAGATTGTTGTCATGACTAGAAATACAGCTAATGTTTTAAATAGAGATAGTTTTTTCATAAAACCTCCTATAATTTAAGACCGGCAGCAAATTCGCCACTCTTGAAATATTTCATTGAAATAATAGTTGTAATAATTAATGGGACAGCAGAAATCATATACATAGCATATGTAATACCTTCTTTATCCTGACCGCTAATTGCGTTAGTAACAGAATAAAGTGTATACATCATTGTCATATTGCTATCAGAAAGGATTAAGCTAGCCCATAAGAAGTTGTTATATACAGCTGAGAAAGCTCCAACAAAGTAATAAAGAATAATTGGAAGAGCTAATGGAATAGTAACTTCAAAGAAGATACGGATATCACTGCATCCTTCAATTCTTGCTGATTCATATAATGATTTTGGTTGTTGGCCAAAGAACGTTCTAAAAAGGAACATACCACCAACTTGAGCTCCACCAATCATTGGAATGAGGAAGCCCCAATAAGTGCCACCTAAATGTAAGACATCTCTAACAAAAGGAGTTAATACTGGATAACCAATAATAGATGGAACCATAAGAATAGAAATAAAGAACATAAATACAACGTTCTTAAAATAGAAATCTTTAAAGCAAAGAACATAAGCTAATGCAGCAGAAATCATTGTTTCCCCAATCGCGCCAATAATTGCAATACCGACTGTCTTAAAGAATTTGTCTCCGATATATCCCCAAGCTTCTTTATAGTTAGTTGCAATGGCTTTTAAGAATGCTCCACTAGGCATAGCAAAAGCATTCATTTGAACTTCTTTTGCCGTTTTCATAGAGTTCACAACCGTTAAGAAAAGTGGAATCATTGAGAAAGAAATCAAAAGCACAACAATAGCGATAACTAAAGTTTGCCAATACCACTTTTGATGGGTTTGGATCATTGGTTTATTTGGTTTTAAAGTCATTCCGTTAGAGGACACGATTGGTTGTCTTTTTTTCATATTAGATGTCCCCCATTGTATCTTTCTTTGTCTTTGAGAAATTCCATAAGACTGGGAATAGTAATAATAAGAAGATAATAGTCGCATACGCACTAGCTAAACCATAGTTAGGATTACCAACATCTTTCATTTGACGATACATTGATTCAACTAATGTAGTTGTACCATTACTACCGAGCATATATGTTCTTTCATAGTTTTGAACAGAATTCAAAATACCCATAACAAAGATATATTTAATTTGTGGTTTGATTAAAGGTAAATCAATTTGGAAGAATCTTTTAATGACACCTAAGCCTTCAAGTTGACATGCTTCATCATATTCCTTAGGAATGTTCATAATGCCACCATAGAAGATGAGGTAGCCACCAACATATGGGAATCCCATTAATAAAAGTGACCATCTAGATAAAGTTTCATCATGTAAGAAGTTAATTGGTTGATATCCAGGTTTTGCAACAGTTGTACCTGTTTTAAAGAACAAGATTAATTGATTTAAAACACCAGTATCACCAAAGATACCGACTTTCCAAATAAGTAAAGTTGCAATACCAGGGACAACAGCAGGAATAAACATCAATGCTCTTAATACGCCTGATAATTTGTGATTTTTAATAATAGATAAGAAGAAAGCGAAAATGATAGGTGGAACAATGCCTAAGAATAGGTCAAAGATAAGGAAGAAGGCTGTGTTACCAAACATAAGCCAGAACTTACTATCGTTAAAGATTTCAATATAGTTACCAAAAGTATTCCAAATATAAGAAGGCTTTTGTTGTGTATAACTAAAGAACGAGAATGATATGGAACCAACTGCTTCAATATAGCAGAACATAATTAAAGCAGCGATGAATGGAATAAGGGCAACATATGTCCATTTATTACGTTTAAAGTCTCTTTGTATAACTTTGAGTTTTAACATTGTCAAAGTTCTTTTATAAGCTTTTAAAGAAATTAATAAGACAATGATAGAAACTGCAAATAAAACAATTAATGCAACGAATAAAATAACAAAGAAAGTACGATATTGATATGTCGAAGGATTAACAACGATGACATTAAGTGGGAAACTTGCAACGTTTTTAATCGTACGTTTTTCAATTTGATATAATCCAGCAATACGTGTGCCTTCTTTATTAGAAATAAATGATCTGACATCGTATTCTAAAGCAAATCTAATCTTTTCTACTGGTTCCTTGCCATTAATATCAACGATAGAAACTTTTTGGCTAGAATAGAAATATACATGAATATTATTTGTTACTCTATCGTAACTAACATTACCTTTAATATCATAGAAAGAAACGCCTTTATAGGTAACGCCTGTTTTAGTAGATAAGTCTAAAAGAGTTTTATTATCACTTATAGATAAGGAATTAATTTTTTCAATTGGATAAGAATAAAGTGCATTGCTCTTTAAATCGAGATAGTAAGCAACTTTATCCTTAGTAGAATAAGCACTACCACCCATTGTTTGGCTAGAACCAACAATTACATCCAAGTTATACTTGTCATCGTAATAATTAGAATCAATAACAAAGATATCTTTTACTGGGTCATATTCCTTTACCCATGAGTTGCTAGATTTAAAGTCTTTTGCGGCAAGTTTGAGTTTTGTAACGTATGCACTATCGCCATAAGCAAGTTGATACATTTGTTTGGTAGCAAAATCAGAAGCATTATTAACATCTTCAGTAGTAATACCTAATTCACTCTTTTTAGCTTCATCAGAAATCAATTGATCTTTTAATGCTTGATCAACAAATTTGTTCGCATTATTCAAATAAGAAATTTGATTGCTGCCATCATCATAGTCGAGCAAATTCTTATTCCATCTAGTTAAGCCTTGGCCAGTTAATAAAGAGACGTATTCACCTTCAATAGCAAAGTCATAAACATGTCTTTTTGTAGTGACTTTGTTAATAAGATAAACATTCTTACCATATTCAACTTTTTCATCTTTATTAGGAGCATCAACAGAGATTAATGTTTTGCTTCTTAATACGCCGTTATTTAAATGATTAACGTCATATACATTAATAACAAAGCTGCTGTCATTTGTGTATAGGACATATAGTTCATCATCACTAACATCAAGAGCAGAAATCTTATATTTAGCTTTATAGAGTTTTTCTTTAATATAAGTTCTTTCTGTCAACCAATAATCATTATCTAGTATTAAATGATTATCATTAAATTCATATCTGAAAATGTCACCATCACTATCAAATACCAATAAATAGCCATCATCGCTATTAATAGATTCGTAGTGAAGGGTTACATCTTCAAAATTAGCATTATAGTACTCGGTATTAGCTGCAAGCATTCCTCTAATTTCTTGTTCATAAGGAATTGATTCTAAAACCTTATTATTTTCCATAGAGAATCTTTGAAGAGTTGCGCTATTAGCGGCAACAAATTCTTCACCACTATTGAATGAAGTAAAAGTTCTAATGGAATCAGTATCATCTCCATTAATACCTGTGACTTTATTAGCACGTGGAGTGAAGATACCAGTTAATACTGTGCCGAGTAAGAAAAACGCAGCAAAACCACCAAAGAGGACACAAGTCGACTTTGCTTTCTTTTTATCGTTTATAGTTACCGCGCGTTTTTCGTTAATCATCGATTATAAGTTTCCTTCTGGATTTTTATACATATCTTCAGGCCAGCCGTGATCACTATCTTTACACATAGATTTGTAATCTTGGAAGCAGAAGTCTGACCATTCAGCACCGAAAGATGCGACGTCATATTTAGTTGTAGAATTTAATAATTTGTTCCACAAACCAACAATGTTAGCTTCTGATTTGTCATAACCATTGAAATATCTAACACCGTAAGAAAGGAATGTATTAGGGTCAACGTTACCATTGAATTCGATTCCACCTTCTTGAGCATCATCAAAGAAATCAACCCAAGCATCTGGAATATTAACTAAATCATTATCAACAGTTGTTAAACCCTTAGGAGTGATATGATCTTCACTTTCTGCTAAGCCTTTGTAATAGATTGTTTGACCATATGGAGAAAGGAAGAATTTAACGAAGTCTTTATTTAATTCGTTTTGAGCTACATCTTCTTGGCTAACGATAGATACGAAACCACCATTACCACCGATATCACGTGTAATAGTTGTGTCTTTAACAATCTTATCGCCAACATCATAAGCACCTGTTGTTGATGCTTTTGTGTATGTTCCAGAAATCATTTGAGGATAATCAAAATATCCTAATTTAAATGAATCTGTTTCACTGCCTTTATATTGAATACCTTGACCTAAATAATCGAGGATAATTTGAGCACTTGCTTTACCTTCATTTTGATTTCTGAACTGTGTACGTACAGCAGAGAATTCTGTGTCAGCAACGTTTTTAATAAAGTGACCCTTCATCTTTGCTAATTGTTTAACAAAGTCTTGATATACTTCACTCTTAAATCCAACATAGCCAGGACCAAATGTTGTTTGATCATCGAATAATAAATTTAAGACTTTGCAGTTCTTTGTTCCAAAGCCTTGGTTATTTTCAACAACCTTATCTGTTTCATCATAGAAAGGCCATTTTGTATTAATATCACCAGATTGGACATATTCATAGAATTGACGGTAATAATAGTCACCATAAATACGTAATAACCAAGTGAATTGTAATGACTTAATTGATGATTGTGATAATGAGATACCTAAAGGGTTTGTATAACCAGCTTCTTCCATCTTAGAACACAAGTTGATTAAGTCATCCCATGTAACTGGATAGCCAGCTTCTCCGTTAGCGTTTACATATCCTTTTGCAGCAGCAGCTTCTAAAGCAACTGTGTTAACAAACCATGCAGATTGCATATCTTCTGTCGAAAGAATGTAATGGTCGCCCCATGATTTATCAC
Source organism: Bacilli bacterium (assembly GCA_045600585.1). Lineage (GTDB taxonomy): Bacteria > Bacillota_I > Bacilli_A > RFN20 > CAG-826 > JAZRYE01. Next base: position 22,023 of record JAZRYE010000030.1, read on the forward strand.
TATCGTAATTGTAATAAGCACGTCTAGAAAGAGCATCGCTCCATCTTTCATTTTTATCACCGCACCAAGCATTTGGATCATTGATAAATGTATGGAAATCGATACAAGCTTTTCTTGTCTTTCCATAACCTAAGTTACCTTCGACAATATCCCATTCAGAGCTACCTGTTCTAATTGCATTTTCAAGTTCTTGATTTAAACGTGTGCCGTATTCAGAACCAGCAATTCTCCAGTTGATGTTAACTTTAACTGCATTGTTTTGTAATCTTGTATATTCATCAGCAACAGCTTGCCAGCCAACATGGCGACCTTCGAAGTCTAAACATACATCAATTGTGCCGCTTCTTTGCTTAATACTTTCTTTTGATGGGATATACTCTGCATCAATACCTAATTCACTTGCAGATAATGGATCAACTGTAATTGTTCCTTTGCCACCATTATTGCCACCGCCACCGCAGGATGTTAAAGCAAAGCCTAATACTGCTAAAGCTGATAAGAATAATTTACTTTTCTTCATTTTTTGAATCCTCCTTGATTCTGTTTCCCGTTTCTTTATCAAAGAAATACATTTTGTTTATTTCAAATGCGACCTTGAATTCATCATGAGTGTGTACAGGATGTTGGTCGTTTGTTTTTACCGAGATTTTTTGTCCATCGATGTCTGTATAAGCAATGATGTCACTACCAAGAAGTTCACTTAAGTAGCATTTAACATCGATGAAGTTTGTTAATTTAACTTCGCCACCATCATATGTATGACAGTGTTCTGGTCTAACGCCTAAGACAATTTCTTGTTCAGGGGTTACATCTTTTAATAATTCTTGTTGCTCTTTAGTTAATTGGATTTGTAGACAATGTTCACCATTAACATTGAATACGCCACCAATGACTCTACCATTAACAAAGTTCATAGCAGGAGAACCAATGAAGCCGGCAACGAATACGTTTGCAGGATCGTTATATACTTCTTCAGGTTTACCAATTTGTTGGATATATCCAGATTTCATAACGACAATTCTATCTGCCATTGTCATAGCTTCGGTTTGGTCATGAGTAACATAGATTGTTGTTGCTCCAACTGTTTCATGAATTCTAATGATTTCGCTTCTCATTTGAACTCTTAATTTAGCATCTAAGTTAGATAACGGTTCATCCATCAAGAAGACTTTAGGATTTCTAACAATTGCTCTACCTAAAGCAACACGTTGTCTTTGACCACCGGATAATGCACCAGGTTTTCTATCTAAGTATTCAGTTAAGCCTAAGATTTCTGCTGCTTCATGAACCTTATCGGAAATCTCTTGTTTTGTATAATGACGATAGATTTGTTTTTGTTCGCCATTTTTCATTATTTTCACATCAGGAATTTTTCTCATCTTGATGCCAAAAGCAATGTTTTTAAATACTGTCATATGAGGGAACAATGCATAGTTTTGGAAGACCATTGCAATATCTCTATCTTTTGGTTGAACATCATTAACTAATTTATCGTCAATATAAAGATCACCATAGGTAATATCTTCTAAGCCCGCTACCATTCTAAGTGTTGTGGATTTACCACATCCTGAAGGTCCAACGAATACAATGAATTCTTTATCTTCTACATCAAGGCAAAAATCAAAAACAGCTTGTACGTTGTTGTCATAAATTTTGTTTAGATTATCAAATTTTAATGTGGCCATATCGTTGTCCTTTCAATAGGAATAAGTATTCTATTAATAGAATTATGTGCATTTTTTGATAAATATATTTTATATATAAGTTTTTTTAAATGTAAAATGTTTTAACCAAAATGAATATATATGAGAAAGTCATATAATTTTTTGAGTATATAAAAGACCTCTCGCTATATAAAGCAAAAGGCCCTTATTTTAAGTTTAGAACTATTCAGTTAATTACTGATTAGCGTTCTTCTCTTCTTCTATTTGCTTTGATTAATAAAACGCCACCAAGAGCAACAACACCAACAATAGCAATATTCATGAGAGCATAATTAGTGCTAACTGGTTGAAGTGTGTTATTAGCAGCTTGTGCTCTGTTGATGAAGTTTTCTAAATTATATTTAGCAACAAGGTAGTCATATCTTTGCATAGCTTGGCTATCAGATGTAATTAATGCTGCTCTTTGTTCTTCATACATTGCATTGTAAATACGTTTTGTGTATTTCCAAATGTTCTTGAATGTATCAGCAGTAAATGCAGCACTTTCAGAAGCGAATGCACATTCTGTTGATGTGTAATCAAGGAAGAATTGTTCGAATTCAGAAGTACTCATTATTTGTTGAGTTCTATCTCCTGAGCTGTAGTTATAGAAATATGTTCTTGTTGTTTCAACACGTAAAACTTTAGCTTCTTGGCCAGCAAGTGTCTTAGCTGTTGGAATAATCATACCTGCTTTAACATCCATCCAGCTAATTTCCATCTTTGTTTCTGGATAGACAGAAGTTAAACCGAAGAAGTTACCACCACGGCCCCACCAGTTGATAGTTGCAGAATTGTTATATTCGTTTGGAATTGGAGCATTATCAATAACGATGTAGTCAACAGGTTTTGTAATATTCATTAATTGATTACCAAGTTCTGTAGCACGAACTGTGATAGCATTAGCTTCACCAGAACGAACTTCAGGAGCTAAACCTGGAACATAGAATGCATAATCGATACCGTTGTTTGTTCCACCTTCTTTTGATTGGTTACCTTCATACATGAATGAACCACCTAATTGAACGTTTTGAACGGTAGCCATTGTCCATACACCATTGTTGTTAATAGCAATCATTGGTTTAGATAAAACAATCCAAGAAACCTTAGATTCAGCAGCGCCTAAGTCGAATGCAGCAGCACTTAAGAATGCTGTACCTTCTGGAATGACGAATGTATGCCATGTATCGACAGTTGCAATTGGGACATTTAAGTGTAAAGCGAAGTCTTGATCAGAGTAACCGCCAACGCCATGGTTACCATGCATAACAGTTGATAAAGGTTGACCATTAACAGTTACTTTAGATCCAACTTGTGAAGCTTCTAAATATTTGCGGCCGATAAACGATTCAACAGCAACGATGTCAGCGTTATTTTTGTTAACGCCAGGAAGTTTGAACATTGCCCAGATATTACCATCAGCGAATTTTGCCCAGTTAAAAGCTGTTGCTGAAACATTAGCAACATTATCACCATAAACCTCATCTAAAACATAGTTCCAAGAACCATCGCCGTTATTTGTAAAGACATAAGTGTTATCAATGGAAAGGTACTTAACTTCATAAGAATAACTTCCATTTGGGTTTTGACTAGAAGGTAACATTGTGCCTTGAGGAATAACAACTTTACTAAATGTTCTTGTATCTGTAACGCCATTAACCATAAATGATAAATGTTGTCCTGCTCTTGCCCATCTATTTAAAACAATTGAAGCAGATTCACCAGCATCTAAGCCATAACGGTTGTCTTCAGAATAACTTGCAATGGTATTACCATCAAATGAGATTTTTGACATAAAACCACATGCGACGTTCATGGCTTGACCGATTGCATAGTTGTAACCAACTTCAGTCCAGTCAGAGTTAATTGCGTCGATAAAGAATTGCTTAGGAGCTTCAGTATCACCTGCTTTGCCAGGATCACCAACACCAATTAAAGAAACATCACTAACTTTTGTTAATTTAGATAGTGATTGTCCTGGCTGATTAAATGTCATGACGTTATTAGAATCAATGCCATTCAAATTCATACAAGCAAAGTCGCTTGAAAGAACAAACTTTTCTGTTGTGCTTCCTTGTTTTGGGAATTCACAGCCTTTCTCAAAATAAATACGTACTATATTAGTGACATTACCACACAAATCACTTGAGAGAGGGTCGGTTGCAAAAGCATTATCACCCCAAAGCATTTGATAGTAGTTATTGTTGACCATTAATTCACCAAGAGTGTAGGAACTTCCATCTCTAAACTCAAAATGAATTTTTGATCTTGTGTTTAAGTCGGCAGATAAAGCAAGTGCTTGATTGTTAGTTGCACCTTCATTTGTCCATGGAGAAGCAAAGAAAACTAATAGTCTGTAGTCAGTGGCATCTTTAGGGGAGCGAACTTGTACTTGAGTAATATCTACTTCAATAGCAGTTGCTTCTTGAGCTTTTGCAACGATGTTTTCTTTGTGTTCTCTAACGCCAACAAGCGCAGCACTGCCTAGTACTAATGCAGCAGCGCATAAAGAAATTTTTTGAAAAACTTTCATTATTATCTCCTTTCAAAAAATATGGTCGTGAAAATATATTCTAGCTATCAATATATTTCACAAGGTTAGATTCATATTATCAATTAGCAATTATAAAATAAAATATTTTCAATTAAACTACACGAAATATTAACTTTTTAAATACGAATGTTAATTTATGTGACAAAAATAGGTTTAATAAATAAAACCTTTAATTAAGAATAAAGAAGGGCCCGGCCTGCTAATATATAAAATTAATTTTTATAGAACATCTATCACTTTGTTGGTTTTTCTACTTTCTTCAGCCGCGTAAACAACTAAATGTCCGTTAACTGAATCAGTAATAGAAGTAATTGAGATGGAATCACGAATGCCATTTAAATAATTGCAAACATCCATCATGATCATATAGTCTCCACCAGAATGACCACCATTTTTAACATTGATGACAACCTTTGAAGAACAATCGATGATTTCTGTATCACCAAAGAATTTTTCTCTATTGTATCTTCTGACAATAATCTTATTTTCTTCTAACTTGCCTTCAATTTCGCCTTTATTACCAACGATGTGAATATATCTATCTGGTTTAGTTGTATCAGATGATAATGTAAATGAAGCAAGTGAACCATTATCAAAATCAACTAGAACGTTTTGTCTATCGACAATGTCACCACCACAATCGTAAGCACATCTACCAAAATTCGTGTGTTTTAAATTCTCGATTTTTTCTTCCTTAGTAATTTGATCTAAAGGCTTATTTAAATTATCCCAAGTCAAGAATGGCATTGGATCAAATTTAAGATAAACTCTACCAGCGTCATATGGACAAGTATCTTTATGTGGGCAGTTATAGCAGAACTCAGTTGCTCCTTCAGGTTTATTTGCTGGAACAAATTCACTTCTATGAGCAAACGAAGAAACTTTAACTGGTTGAGTAGAATTATTTAACCAACAAATTAAGTCCATATCGTGGCAGCATTTAGCTAATAAGAATCCACTTCCACATTCTTTTTCATTGTTCCATTTGCCTCTATCATAACTTGTTAAATAATGGAACATACAAACATGTTCATTCATTTCCATAGTCATAATTTTGCCAATATCACCATTATTAATTAATTGTTTAATAGTTGTATAAAATGGGGTGTATCTAAGTACATGACATACAAATACTTGGCATTTATTTTTAATAGCTAGATCTCTTATTTCTAATAATTCTTGTTTATTTGGAACAATAGGCTTTTCCATTAACATGTTGTAGCCAGCTTTAAGAATTTGTATTGCTGTTTCGTAATGATGTTGATCCATTGTGGAATTAATAACAAAGTCTGCTTCAACATTATCTTTTAGGAAATCTTCCCAATTTGTGTAAAGCTGAGAATCTGATAATTTATATGCAGCTTGTGCTTCTTTTAATTTAAATGGATTAGGGTCAACAATACCAACGATTTCTAATCTATCAGGTTCATTGATAGAAAATGTTCCATAAACTTGACCTCTATTGCCATAGCCAACAATAACAGCCTTTAATTTCTTTAAACTAATTTTGTCATATTCTTTCTTTAATGGAGCTTCTACTTCTTTAGCACTATTTTGATTCTTCTTAAACTTTCTAACCGTACGATAATATGTTTCTGCAGAAGCAAAGCCACAAGAATAAATAATGTCTTCAGTTGTTCTATTAGAATACTGAGGATCATTTTTCATTGCTTGAACTTTATCCATCCTATATGTATTTAAATATGTTGAGAAATTAACTCCGATAATTCTATTAAAGACAGTAGAAAAATAGTTTCTGTTATAGCCAAATTGATTAGCAATAGTAATTAAATCAATGTCTTCTGCATAATGTTCTTCAATATATCCCATGATATTTGCAGAAATAGCTTTATTGGGAACATAAACCTTATTTCTAAATAAATTAGAATGCATTAGATATCCGAACAATCTAAGAACAAAACTCTTCTTTTCTAATAAATTAAATTTGTCTAATGAACGATAGGATTCTTTGACATAGTTATAAACTGTTTCAAATAAACCATTAGATAAATAAATATGATTATTAAATTCTTGATTGTTATTTGTTAATACATCATCAAGTAAATCTAAGGAGAAAACAAAGATAAATGCACCAGCGTTATCAATGTATTCATAAGAGTGAGAATCATAACTATTAATTAATAAAATTTCTCCAGCATTTAAAACACCTTTATTTTCATTAACTGAATATGACATCTTTCCGTGATAAACGAAAACCATTTCAATAGATTTATGGATATGGGTGCCAAAGAATTTGTAATTAACACTAGCCATATCTGGGAAATCCATATAGTAGATATAGTTCTTTTCATCCGCGGCTTTTTCATAGAATACACTTTTCATAAATTACACACATTTATTATTTATTGAGATTAACAAATAATAATCCTCTTCTATATATTACATAGTAATTAATTAATAATTTGATTTAAAGATTAATTAGATAAAAATGAATATTTGAGAATTTGTTATAAAAAAAGAAAATATCAAAGAATTAACAGATTTATATAAGAAAAGTGATAGAATAATCGCATGGAATTATTAGCACCAGCAGGAAATTTAAAGTCAGCATATGCAGCCTTCAAAGGTGGAGCAGACGCTATTTATATCGGTGGAAAATTATATTCAGCTCGCGCTAATGCTGACAATTTTTCTAATGATGAAATTAAAGAAATTATATTCTTTGCTCATTCAATTGGAAGAAAAGTATATGTAACAGTCAACACAATCCTTTTCCAAGATGAATTTATGAACGCTGTTGAATTTTGTAAGTTCCTCTATTCAGTCAACGTTGATGGGGTAATTATTCAAGATTTAGGTTTAGCAAATTATTTACACAAAGTTTTGCCTAATCTACCATTAAACGCATCAACACAAATCAACTGCCATAATGTTAAACAGGCAAAGGCATTAATAGACCTTGGTTTTAAACGCATTGTCTTAGCTCGTGAAGCAGATTTAGATATGGTTAAACGCATTAAAGATTTAGGCGTGGAAGTTGAAGTATTTGCTCATGGAGCGTTATGTGTTTCCTATTCAGGAAATTGTTTATTATCTTCATTTATCGGAAATCGTTCCGGAAATCGCGGAAAGTGTGCTCAACCATGCCGTATGAGGTACGATTTATTAGAAGATGGAGAGCCAGTAAGTAAGTCAGAATTCTCAATTTCAACAAAAGATTTAAATACATTAGATAGAATTGATGAATTATTAAACCTTAACGTTGATTCTATTAAGATTGAAGGCCGATTAAAAGGCTCTGAATATATCTATCTTGTTTCCAGAGCTTATAGACACGCAATCAACGCTTGTAGGGAAAAGAAAAATAATAACTATTTCAAATCCGATTATGATTCACTAGAAAAAACATATTCTCGTAAGTTTACTAATGGATATTTGTTTAACGAATCGCCTTTCAAACTACTAAATACAGAAACTTCATCACATCAAGGACAACCAATTGGACGTGTTGTAAGCGCTTCTAAAAATAGAATTGGAATTAAACTATTTTCAAACATACATAGACTTGATGGAATTAGGTTTAATAGCAAAGAACAATTCGGTTTAGCTGTCGAAAAAATGTTCGTAAATAGAAATCCTGTTGAAGAAGCTCATAAAGGACAAATTATTGAGATAGTAGGAATAGATAATCCATCAAGATTCATGGATGTAGAAGTAATTAAAACAAAAGACTATCTATTAAATAAATCCATTGAGGAAGAATTAAAAGCCACCATTAAAGTTCCTGTTAAGGGATGGTTTAAAGCTAGAATTAATAACCCAAAAGAATTAATCATAGAATTTAACAATACAAAAATTGAAGTTAAAGGCGATCTTGCTTTAAAAGCAGAAAATAAAGGCACAACCGAAATTAGAATCCAAGAACAATTAGAAAAATCTGGCGAATATCCATATTCAATTCAAGACATGCATATAGAAATCGAGGAATGCTTCATACCAATTTCATCAATTAATAAACTTAGAAACGAAGCTTTTGCGAAGTTACAACAAAAGTTATGTTTTGAGAATGAGGTTAAAACAAATCCTTATTATTCAAAAATAAATGAACAAGAAAAATCTTCAGGAATTAAAGCAATTGTTGATTCTTTAGAGCAAGAAGATTTCTTATCAGATAATGGAGTTATAACTTACTCTCATTTTAATAAAGAATATAAATATGAAAATAGAGTAATTAGAAGCCCAAAATTCTTAGCTGCAAACGAGTTAGTTAACTTCTATATCAATAAAGAAAACGATGGATATTTAATCGCTTCTCAATATTGTAATATCGCAAATTCTTATGCACTTGATGCTTACTTTGAAAACGGATTTAATGAGTGCATATTATCGTTAGAACTCGACAGAACCTCGATGGAATTATTGATTTCTGATTTTTATAACCGTCATAATTTCATGCCAAACGTCGGTATGGTCATATATGGAAAACCAGACGTAATGATTATGAAAAGCTGTCCAATTGGAACAAGATTTTATAACAAACAAACTCATTGCAATAGATGCCATTTAAGAAAATATGAACTCAAAGATAGAATGTCAGTTAAATATCGTCTATTAGGAGATACAGACTGTAATATTCGCGTCTTATTAGATAGACCAATTGATTGTTTAGATCACTTAGAAGAGATTAAGAATATTGGAGTATCAGTAGGTTATTTATTAATCACTGATGAAGATACAAATAACATTAGAGGAATACTTAATTCTTGCTGGGATGAAAAGTCACTAGGTGGAAGAGTTCCATTCCGAGGCCACTTCAATAAGCGTTCTGAATAATTGCTATATTGCGTAACTAGAAATTTAAATATTTCTAAAATTTTGATATTATATCTTTCGTATGAATAAAGTAATCGATTCATTTCAACCTAATGGAACTATCTCAATTCCATCATCAACAAATTATTCAGGTAGATATTTAATTTCAGCTTTTATTGCAAATAAGCCTGTTGTATTAACAAATATTGCCCCAACTGAAGAGGTTTCATTATTTATTAAAGCACTTGAAACATTAGGTGCTATATTTGAAGCTGATGGAACAACTGTTAAATTTATCAAAAGAGTCAAAAATACTAAGAAACAGATAATTATTTACTGTGGAAATTATATTTCCATTTTTAGAATTCTTTTTCCTGTTGCTTCATCTTTATATCAAAACGTCATTTTCACTGGTTCTGAAGAAATATTTAATGTTCCTTTAGAAATTTATAAAGACATATGTGAAAGACAAGAAATTAAAATAATTAAAAGTGAAGATAGATTAGAGCTTAAAGGCGCTATGTCACCTATTGATATGAAAATTAGAGGCGATGTTTCGTCTGACTTTATTTGTGGTCTTATTTATATGTTTGCTATTTCAAGAAGCAATAACTACATTTATCCAATTAACGGAGTTGTTTCTACTTTATTTATTACTGCAACATTAAACATCTTAGCTAAATTTGGTTATATCTTTGAAGTCAATGAATCTTATTATCGATTTATTGAAAAGAAAGATACTACAGAAACTCGTTTTGATATGGAAATAGATTTCTCACTTTTAGCGTCTTTTGCAGTACTTGGTTGTTTAAAAGGCGGAGTAAGAATTAAAGATGTTCCATATCAATCAGAACAAGCTGATTTTGAAATTATTAAAATATTAAAAGATTGCAACGCAAATATTGTTTATAAAGATAATGTTCTAGAATTTAATAAATCAGAATTAACACCTATAAACTGCAACATAGAAGGACATGTAGATCTTCTTCCTTCTTTATTAGTCCTTGCTGCATGTATTGAAGGACAAAGTAAATTCACAGGTATTAATAATCTTTCTACAAGAGGTAAAACACTTATTAATGGCATGTTAAATCAAATTGCAAAAACTGGTGTAAAAGTTGGATGGCAAGATGATGAAATTGATATCTCTGGTGATAACAAAGAAGGTGGATACGAATACGATTCTTATTCTAACTTTAGAATACTTATTGCTTTGACAATACTTTCAATTATCAAAAAGGGTAGATCCTTTATTACAAACGCAGAATGCTTAGATTTAACATATCCAAATTTCTTTGAAACATTAGAATCGCTCAAATCATGAAAATAGCATTATCAATATATAAAAACGAAACACTTAAAAATGTCGCCTCAAAATTTGATACGGCTATTTTAATGAGTAAATATGCCTATGTTTATAGCGAGAATTTCGATATAAATGAAGCAATTAACGACTGTAAAAAACTTAATAAAGAAGTAATTATTTCACTAACAAAAATATTTGTTGAAAACGAATTAGATGATGTCAAAAACTTCATCTTAAAATATAAAGAAAATAAGTTCTTAGTTTCTGATTTAGGAATTGTATTTTTTATGATCGAAAATGGATTAGAAAATAATGTAATCTATCATCCAGATACATTACTTTGTAACTCATTAGATTTAACAAATATTAACGAATATAACTTTGCTGGATTTGGTTTATCGAACGAAATAGCAATCGATGATTTAAAGTCAATTTATAGCAAATGCAAATCTAAAATTTTCTATCAAGTTTTTGGAAGAAAAATCATGTTTTACTCAAGAAGAAAATTGCTTGAATTATATAAAAACCACTACAAATTAGACTTTAAAAACGAAAATTTGACTCTTGTTGAAGAAATGAGAAGCTATCATATTCCATTCCTTGAAAACGAAAATGGATTCTTTTGTTTTAGACCATATTTCATTTCTACATTAAAGCACATCAAAGAGCTTTCTTTCATTGAATATGCATATTTTGATTCTCTAGATTTAACCGATAAACAAGTTAGCGATTTATTAAACTTATATAACGATTCATTTGATGAAAATATCAATGATAAATTAGCTCTTCTTGGTATCAACATTGAAGACGGATTTAACTATAACGATACAGCATATGTGAAGGAGAAAATGTTCAATGAATAAGATTGAATTATTAGCCCCTGCTGGCGATCTTGAGAAGTTAAAATACGCGGTCCGATATGGAGCAGACGCTGTCTTTATTGGAGGCAAGCATTTTTCTTTGCGTTCAATGGCAAGTAACTTCACTTTAGAAGATATTAAAGAAGGATGCAAATTTGCTCATGAACATGGTAGTAAGGTGCATGTAACTTGTAATATCGTCATGCATGAATCGGATATAGAAGGAATTAAAGAATATTTATTACAGTTAGAAGAATGTGGGGTTGATGCAATTATCGCTTCATCAATTACAATCCTAAAAATGGTTAAACAATATACACATATGGAAGCACACGTTTCAACTCAACAAAGTGTGTCCAATTCTTTAGGTGTTAAATTCTTTGAAAATCTAGGTGTTGATAGGGTTGTTTTAGCAAGAGAATGCACATTAGAAAATATTAAAGAAATAGTAGATAAAACAAATGCTGATATTGAAGTATTTATTGAAGGTGGCATGTGCGCATCAGTGTCTGGAAGATGCATGTTATCTAATGTAATGACTAATAGAGATGCAAATAGAGGTGGATGTGCTCATTCATGTAGATGGAACTACGATTTATATCAAGGTGATAACAAAGTCTCCCCAGGTAATCATAATTTCACCATGTCTTCATGTGATTTAAATGCAATAACACTTATACCAGATTTAATAAAAGCAGGTGTTGCATCTTTAAAAATTGAAGGTCGTATGAAATCTTTACACTATGTGGCAACAGTTGTTAATGCTTATAGAAGATGTATAGATGAATATTATGAAAAAGGATATATCGAAAACATGAATAAATATGTAGAAGATATATCTAGAGGAGAAAATAGAATTGTATCTACTGGATTCCTTAAAGGACAAGTAACAGAAAAAGAAGAAATATATAACGATGAAACATATGAACCATCTCATGAATTTATTGGAATTGTAAAAGAATACGATAAAGCAACTCATATTGCCACAGTCGAACAAAGAAACTTCTTTAAAGGAAATAGATCTATTGAAATTCTTTCACCTATTAAAGGACGTTATAGCATCAATATTAAAGAATTATATGACAAAGATATGAATGAAATAGATGCAGCTAGACACGCCCAAATGATAGTTAAATTCTATACTGAAGAAGAACTTGAACCATTTAATTTAGTAAGATAAAAGAAAACCGCCTGAGCGGTTAATATATGCAGCTTACAAATATTCTTATAAGTCAGTTTTCTTCACTTGAATCAACAATCATGTCAATCATATCTCTTGGCATAATAATATCGTCATCGTTTGGAAAATGTTTTATATTGCCAGTGATAAGATACGAATCATAAAACTTTTTTGATTCAATTAAAACTTCCAAGAACATTATATCTTTTGGGTCAATTAGGTTTAAGTTAGATTTACTTGCTTTAATGAACACACCATATTTGATAATAGAATCAATTATGTTATTAACATCTTCTTTACTAAAACAGAATTTAGGGCGATTCAATACTTCTCTATATTCCTTCACAATTCTATTGTCATAAAGAGGGACAATTACTCCTTTTAAACATAAATCAATAACTTTACCTGGGATTGAGTTTAAATTCAAAATGGAAGAGACAAGAACGTTTGTATCAATGACGGCATAATAATGTGTCATTAATACTTTTTTCTTGCCTCATCTATTTCATTATTAATCTCGTCCAATGTCATTTCTTGAAGATTGTTTTTCTGAGCAGATTTGTTTGCAGATTTTAATGATGATAGACCTCGATTTTTAACATCGCAGCGTCTCATACTAAACGGTATGCCTTCTTCACTAATAAGTCGTGCAATACAAATACGTAAGTAAGTTGGTAGGTCTATACCGATTTCTGCGCAAATACTTATTGCTCTTAATTTAACATCTTCATCTTCTCTAAATGATATTAATGAATTTGCCATTTTCATTCCTCCTTTTATACAAATATAATAATCAATACTGTTATCATTTGCAATCATTTGCTATCGCTTTTTGCAAAAAGAAAACCGCCTGAGCGGTTAATCTTTGTCATCTTCATCTTCATCATCATCGTTGTTCACACTAGGGCCACGAATAAGTTTATCAATTGATCCAAATATAATGTAATATGCTGGAATAGATAAGAATACAATCCATGTTGGATGCCATAAGTTAGCAGCTGGACCTGGAATCCATAAACACACAAAGAAATATGTAAATAATGCAGCAAAAACGATATTAAATTGAGAAAATTTCTTTTTAACAATTGCTCTTATTATTGAGCAAATTGTTTCTGGAACAAACACTAAAACCCATACTTGACTCCATGTTCCAAATATAAATCCCAATACTAAATAAGCCGTTAAAACTATGCCAAATAAAATAGATTCAACAATATTAATAGCCCATATAGCTTTATGTCTTTTTGCATTTTCGATGATTGTTTCCTTATTAATACATTTCTCTCCATTTGAATCTTTGATATGGATACCTGAGGAAGAAATTTTAACTTCGCTTCCTTCATCATCAGTAATGACAATTTTATCTTTATCATCAACTAATTCTTGTTGGTTTTCTTTTACTTGCTCTTTAACTATTGTGTCAAGATCTTCGTCTGTATTTAATAAGTCATCTAATGAGACATTATAAAGTTTAGCTAAACAAATTAAATTATCAGTATCTGGGGAAGCTTCCGCTCTTTCCCATTTAGATACAGCTTGTCTAGACAATCCTAATTTATCTGCAAGTTCTTCTTGAGATAGACCGTTCTTTTTTCTTAATTTAACTAAGCGATTTGCAATTTCAATATTCATACATTTGTTCTCCTTGCTTGATACAAATAATCTATCAATTAATGAACTGGTTGCACCACCAATTTGGCTTTGCATTTACGCAACCATTGGTTGCATTATTCATTTTCTTATTTAGTAATATGGACTAATTCATCACCAGAAATAGTTTTCTTAAAACCATCTTCTAATGAGATATGAGCGGTAATTCCTTTTGGTATAGAAATATAGTAAGATACTTCATTTTCTTTGACTATCCATTCAACTTTAATCTCACCATATGATGATATGTACTTGCCTTTTACATATCCTAAACGTTTATCAATTAATGGCTTGATTTCAATTTCTTGATAGTTTGGTCTTATTAAATTAATACCAACAGAGTTATTAAACATCCATCCATAAACTGCACCATAAGCATAGTGATTAAATGAGTTCATACTCTTTGGCCATATTTCACCCTTATCATTGATGCCATCCCAATGCTCCCACATTGTTGTCGCACCTTGATTAACTGAATATAGCCATGAAGGGAATTTTTCTTGGAATAATAAATCATATGCTTCTTTTTTGTATCCATTATTAGATAAAACATAAAGAATAAATGGAGTGCCTAAGAAACCAGTGGTCATAACTCCACCACATTCTTTAATAAGTCCTAATAAATCATTTAATAAAGATGGCTTGTCTTCTTCTTTACATAAGTTGAAATAAAGAGTGAATACTATTCCACTTTGTGTATAACAAGTCTTATCTAAATCTGCTTTTATTAAAGCTTTTTCGCCTTTCATATGGCCATTAACAATAAATTCTTGTTGATAAGCTTTTCTAATATTTTTGCCAAGTTCTATAAACTCAGAATTATCATATCCGAGTTCATTGCTCATATATGCAAGTAAGTCAGTAATATAACAATAGAAGGCTGTTGCAATTAAATATAAATCTGTTGATCCAACACATCTCATAAAGTCCTTTTGATCAAAGGATAACCAGTCACCAAAAGTTGGACCTAAATAGCAAATATATGGTGAAACGCAATTATTTTTACAGAAATTGTGATATCTAATCATCAAATCATATTGTGATTTTAATAATTCTTTATCGCCATAAGCTTGATATATTTCATATGGACAAATAACAGATGCATCACACCATCCAGCAGAAATAATACGATAATTAAAAATGTTTGGAATAACACCATTAACAAAGCCGTCTTCCTCTTGTTGAACAATCATATCATTGATCCATTTTTTAAAGAAATCCTTAACATCAAAGTTAATCGCGGCAGTCTTGGTAAATGCTTGAGCATCTCCAGTCCAACCCAATCTTTCATCTCTTTGAGGACAGTCTGTTGGAACATCAATATAATTTGATAATTGTCCGTAAACGACATTCTTATAAAGACGATTTATTTTTTCATCTCCACATTCAAAATATGATGTACGTTTAATATCTGAATGAACAAGAACTGCAGTTACATTTTTAATATCGATATTTTGTGGTCCTTCAATAATTTTAATGTATCTACCGCCAAGCCAAGAGAATCTTGCAGAAATAAGTTGTTCTTCGCCTGTTAAAACATATGAGAATGTTGATTTTGCACTTCTATAGTTTTCATTATAGAAATTACCATCCTTATCAAGAATTTCGGCAGGTGTGAACACTAATTTATCACCACGATTACCTTTTATCTTAAATTCAACATAACCAGCAAAATTTTGCTTAAAATCAATAACTTTTTCTCCTTTAGGAGTAATGATTAATTCTTTAGCAGGAATTCTTTCACCCCTAACAACATAAGGTCCTTCTTGTGGAATTAATATTGTTTTGTATTCATGAATGACTGCTTTACCCAAGAATTCTCTTTCATATAATGCATTTACTGTTTCTCCATCATAGATTTCAGCAAACTCATATTCATTGGTAAATACATCCCAACTTTCGTCGCTTTTTATAACCTCTTTTAAGCCATCAACATACTCAATTTCTATTTCAAAATATAGACAAGGATCTGTGTAAACTAGTTGTCCATGACTCATCCAGCCTAAATGGCGCGAACCTCCCCAGCCAGCAGCTAATTGAAATTCAAACTTAGTCTTTTGATTAATTAAATTTGTAACGTTATAGCATTGAGTTTGGACTCTTTTTTCGTATGCGGTCCAACCAGGATTAAATAAAGTATCAGTAACTGCTTTATCATTTACCAAACAATAATAAAATCCAATTGCAGTAACTGTTATTTTTGCTGATTTAACTTCCTTTTTAAAAGCTATTTCTTTAATAAATGAACAAGGTCTTTCTATAGGTGATTTAATAAACATAATGATTACTCCTTTTCAAATAATTCAGGATGATTTTCTAATCGATCTTTTTCCGAAATTTGTCTTATTACTCGACACGGATTTCCAGCCGCAAAACTATTAGGTGGAATGTCTCTTGTGACAACTGAACCAGCTCCAATAACACATCCTTCTCCAATCGTTACTCCTCCGCAAATAACAACGCTTCCGCAGATCCAACAGTTGTCTTTAATTTCAACTGGAGCACCATATTCTTTATCGGTAAACATATTAGTTTTTGTATTAAAATACAAATTTCTATCTTGAAAGCACATTGGATGCTTAGGGGAATAGATGGATACATTTGGTCCCATGAAGACGTTTTTACCAATAATAATTGGACAAACATCAACACAAGTGAAGTTGAAATTAGCATAGCTATTTTCTCCAATTTTTACTCTTGTTCCATAATCAAACTGTATTGGTCCTTGTAAATATACTGATTTATCTACATTAGGTAATAATTCATCTAGAATCTTTCTTCTTTTTTCAACTTCTTCTTCTGTTGTTTGATTATATTCTAAACATAATCTATGGGCCCTAGTTCTTTCTTCTTGCATGCCCTCACAGAACGGATCATATATTAATCCTTTTAAACTCTTTTCCTTTTCGGTCATATTAGATTCTCTCCTTTATGATTTTTGCTATATATTCGCCTAATAATCTATGGCCTTCATCTGTTGGGTGTAATCCATCTTGACTATAGGTTGATAATTGATTTGTAAATGGTCTTTCATAGACTGGATTATTGAATAAATCTACATAGTAGATATTATGCAAAGATAATACCTCTTTCATAATATTTACATAATCTATTAATGGGTTTCCATTTTCTTTACTATTTCCAAACTCCCCATGAATATCATCTTGGCCATATCTTGGGAGTGGTAATAAGAAAATTATTTGTTCTCTTTTAAATCTTCCAAGTAATTTAGAAACAATGATGTTCATCGCTCCATAAAAGGTATATGGATCTTGTGATTCAATGTTTCCAAGTGGAGCGTCGCCATGACCATAATCATTAGTTCCACCAAAGACAACAACAATATCGCAATCACTAGGAATGTTATCGACTCGAGAAACAAAATCAAATTTATCCCATTCCTTTTTTATATTTATTTGTTTGGCAATATGGCTTCCACCTCTACCATCAACAAATGTTTCTGCATTTAGTAGTTTAGCAGCTACTTGATGATATATTTTTTCTCTACTAGTTGCACAAGCGCCTTCAGTAATACTATCTCCAAGAAATCCAATTTTCATAAAATCACCCCTTTATTGATATACAAAGTTTAATCAGCATTAATGAATTAACATCGTTATACTCAAAACCTGTTTTTAAGACGATATTTTTTAATCTATATGCAAATGAGTTACGATGTAAAAATAATTCCACCGCTGTTCTATTTGCGTCGCAATTATTATCTATATAACTTGATAAAGTATCGATAGCTTCTTTACCTAAAAAATCCATTATCTCATTCATATCTTTAATAACATATTCATCATTAAGATGTTTTATGAAAACATCATATACAGTATTTGTGTTATTTCCAACAATAGATAAATACTTATTAAACATCGAATGGAAAAATGGAACTATTAAAATAGAACAAGTGATTAAATAGTCTTCAAATAATACAGTCTGAAGTTGTTTTAATGTGAAGATGAAATTTGGTTCATCGTTAACAATCAATTGAATAACTTCATCTGTAAATATTTCGTAATTAGAAAAATAACCATCTAATAGTTCTTTAAAAGTTGATAAGAAGTCTTTGCTTTTTGAGTAAACAATCGCCTTATATTCCATAAGAATATTATAAAGATTTGTGATTGAAGCACAAAACACTTTCTTATTTTCTATGTAAAATAATAGCTAGAGGTAAAAATATATGGCAACATTAAGCTTTAAAAACATTGATAAGGTTTATGATAACAATGTTCAAGCTGTCTTTGATTTCTGCTTAGAAGTCGCTGACAAAGAATTCATTGTTTTCGTTGGACCTTCAGGATGTGGTAAATCCACAACATTAAGAATGGTCGCTGGTCTTGAAGATATCACTGCTGGTGAATTATACATCGATGATAGATTAGTCAACGACGTCGACCCAAAAGATAGAGACATCGCAATGGTCTTCCAAAACTATGCTCTTTATCCACACATGACAGTTTATGACAACATGGCTTTCGCATTAAAAATGAGAAAGATCGTTGCTCCTAAATTAGACAAAGAAGGAAATCCAGTTTTAGATGAAAACGGTAATCAAGTTACATATCTAAGACACTATACGAAGCAAGAAATCGCAGACAAGATTAATGAAGCTGCTGAAATTCTTGACTTAACACCATACTTAAAACGTAAACCAGCTGCTTTATCAGGTGGTCAAAGACAACGTGTCGCTTTAGGTAGAGCTATTGTCCGTAAACCAAAGGTTTTCTTAATGGACGAACCATTATCTAACTTAGACGCTAAATTACGTGTTCAAACAAGAACTGAAATCTCTAAGATTCACGAAAGAGTCGGTGCTACAACAATTTACGTTACTCACGACCAAACAGAAGCTATGACAATGGCTGATAGAATCGTTGTTATGAAAGATGGTTACATCCAACAAATCGGTTCTCCAAAAGATATCTATAACAACCCAGCAAATATGTTCGTTGGTTCCTTCATTGGTTCCCCAGCTATGAACTTTGTTAATGGTGTTGTTAAAGGCGATAAGTTCGAAGCTGTTAATGGTGACAAAGTCATTTCATTAAAATTACCAGAAAGATATAAAGAAGCTTTAAAAGCTTATGATGGTAAAGAAGTAGTTATGGGTGTTAGACCAGAAGAAATCAAACTCGCTGGTGATGTCAACTTAGAAACTCCATCTGATGTATTCGAATTAACATGTGATGTTAGCGAACTTCTCGGTTATGAATTAATTATTTATAGCCAAGTAAATGGTCAAAAAGTTTTAATGAAAGTCTCTGCTTCTAACGAAGTTAACGAAGGCGATGTCGTCAAAGCTCAATTAGACTTAGCTAAGATTCACTTCTTCGATAAAGTTACAACAGCAAGAATCGTTCCAGGAATGGTTCCAACAGATCCAGTTGTTGAAGAAGAAGTTAAAGTCGAAGAACCTAAGAAAAAAGGCTTAAAGAACCTCTTCAAAAAATCTAAATAATTAGATAATTTATCAAATTAGCTCCATCTAGATGATGGGGCTTTTGTTTTGCAAAAACTTAAAGAAATAAACGCAAAATATCATTTAATAAACATTAAATGCATAAACCCTATGCGATTAATTAAAAAGAAAATATTCTCTTTTTATAAATGAGGTACTTAATATGAAAAGAAAGTCATTAAAAACTTTTGTATTCGGCTTAACTTGTTTTGGTATGCTTGCTGGTGCTTCTGCAGCAATATTTGCAGGACCAAAAGCAGCAATCGTCAAAGCAGAGGAAAGCGAATATACAACTGTTAATACAGCTGTCACACGTGTTTTCTTTAGATACAATTCTTGGTTATCATTAGGATTCACAAATTTCTCCGATGGAGGAGCTCTTACAAACGATTCATTCGCTCAGATGGGAGATTTCAATTTTATTGATAACATCTATTTGAATGGAGATCCTACTTTTAAAGCTTTTGCTTCTACAGTAGTTGCTGGTTACCATATCGATGGCAACAATACATTCTTCTCTACTCCTAATGATGCAATTAAAAATGAAATATTTGCTAATGTAAGAACAATTACAATTCCAGCAGGAACAGAATTCCCATCTAGAGGCACTGTTACTGGAGAAGAAAAAGTTAAATACGTTACTACTGAAGAAGTTACTTTCTATAACGTTGGATACGCTGACGGTAACGCTGAATTAACTCACGAGAGCAAAATTAATTACGTTGAAACAGATGTAGAAATGTTCGCAACAGGAAGCCCTAACCCAACATGGCCTGGTTTCAAATTAACTGTTAATGATTATGGAACTTCACGAGGTGTTATCGATGCTAAAGGCGTTTATAATTACGCAAGTATGAAAGACATCCAAATCACAAATAATGATGGCAATATGTATACATTAGGTGATATCTCTGGTGGAATATCATACTCAAGCTATAATGCAGCATGTGAAGGATATTTATCTATTAATAACAAAAATGCAAGTTGGGTATTCGTTAACTATAAAATGATTTTCATTCCAAAAGGTACTGAATTCCCTTCATTACAATGGAACGCTAACGCAAGTAACCCTCAATTAGAAAAAACAATTTATTACACAACTAAAGATATTATCTTCTATTGTAATAACCAATGGGGTAGTACATTCGTTAAAGTAAATCCAACATTCGAAGATACCGCAATCACAGAAGTTGGAGGTATCAATCCATTTAACGCCGAAGGAACATTAACAAACTTTGTCTTCAATGTTTCTTCTCATAACAAAGCATCACAAGGAGCTGGAAAATTCTATAATACTCATTGGATTTTAGCCCAAGCTATTTCAAATGCTGAATTCTATGGAGCTGACAATGCAAGAATTAGTTTAGCTGCAGATAATGGCATTGTTGATTATAAATATGGAGCAGTCTTAGCGGACTATAATGGCACTAACGATTACCTCGTACAATTAGGTACTAATAAATTAATGGGCGTTACTAAAATTGTCTTCAAAGCAGGAACAATGTTACCTTCATTTGGTTATCTTGCTGGTGAAAATAATGTTTGGTATAAAACATCAAGAGACTATGTATTCGTCAATGTTTTATCTAATATTGGTAACTACACATTATTACAAGATTTCGTAAGAGATTATATGCATCCAGAAGTTGCTATTACAGACGCAGGAACTGGAGCATGTACAACATCTGGTTGGTATAATATAGCTAAAGAAAAATTCAACGCTATGACAAACGCTGATAAAGTTGTATTCGCTAACTATGCCGATTTCGCTCAAATGTGGGTAAGATTAAATCAATGGGCCGCAGCAAATGGAGAAGCATTCAATGCTGACTTCACATTCCATGCTGCGCAAAATAAAGGAACAATTGTTTCACAAACATCTAACGAATCAATTATCGTCATTGCTGCAGGCGTTTCTTTATTAGCATTATTAGGATTCGTTATTCTTAAAAAGAAGCACCAATAAGGCTAAAATCAACAAAATATAAAAGGGGCTGTTCGAAAACCCATTCGAAAAGATGAGGGACAAATAGCTCTTTTTTGTTTGTTTTTGAGGAAAAAAACGAACAATCTTAGATTGTTCGAAAACCTAAACTGTTTTTAATAACATTCAGAAACAGCTTTCTT